>JARKUW010000077.1 GCA_029851965.1 Bacteroidota bacterium
TTTTTTCACAATAAATATTTAATACGCCAGAAAGAAGTCCTTTAACAAACCTATATAGCCGTCGGTATAAACGCCGGGTGACGAGTAAATATAAAAGTTTTCATGTACCACGACGGCATACGAGAAAGAGAAACAAACCATTTGCCTGAATTCAGCTTTGGAAGCGTCCGAATGGATGTGGATGATCCGAACAGGAAACAGTCCCGCCAGTACAGCATTCACAATCAACTGTGCGGCTTGTTTTACTGGCAGAATTACCCAAAATAAACCTTCAGGATGCAACAGCAAAGCGATTTTCCCGATCAATCCATCAAAGAAGTCCTCATCAGCATGCCTGGCAATGCCCTTGCGAACCTCAGCGCTTTTCAGATCATTTACGAAATAAGGTGGATTAGAGACAATTAAATCATAGCGAAAGGAAGCCTGATAGCTCAAAATATCAGCGGTAACTACCGAAAGCCGCGACGCAAACGGGGAACCATTAAAGTTCTCCGCGGCACGCGTCGCCGCCGAAGGATCAATTTCAACAGCATCAATTTCGGCAGCACCATACCGCTGTGCGAGCATCAGCGCAATAACGCCCGTACCAGTCCCAATATCAAGAATCCGCGAAGGAGCAGGATGTTCGGCAGTTACGCCAAGCAACACACCATCTGTATTGATTTTCATTGCACAGCCGGATTGGTCGACTTCAAATTGCTTGAATCTGAATACGCTACCCATGGCTATTTTTCATACAACTCCAGTGGCAAACCATCCGGATCAGCAAAAAAAGTGAAACGCTTGCCGGTAAATTCATCAATACGGATGGGTTCTGAAATGACACCTTTCTGCTTCAAATAATCGACAACTTCATCCAGGTCCGCAACTTCAAAAGCCAGATGTCTTAAACCTTGTGCCTCCGGCCCTGAAACTCTTTCTGGTGGGTACTCAAAAGAAAACAACTCGATCTGTTGCTGATCATTGATTGCCAGATCGAGTTTATAAGATTTGCGCGATTCGCGGTAAGCCTCATGGAGAACCCGGAGACCCAGAACATTCACGTAGAAATCTTTGCTCCGGTTGTAGTCGGAACAAATGATTGCTACGTGATGTATTTTATTAAACATGAATTAGGCACCCAGCAGACCGTGGAGCACATTCAAGTGTACTTGCTTGGCTTCCAAAACAGTACCGAAGCTACTTCCGTCTACCACTAGCGCACCATCCGTAACAGTACCCAACAAGCTGAACTCCGTTTCAGAAGCAGCCAGCAGTTCTACAAATGCTTCCTGCTGATCTGAGCTGATCGATACCACTACCCTGCCTTGTGCTTCACCAAACAGGAACGCATCCGGACGGATATCGTCGTCGGATGAAATGTCAAATCCAAGGTCATTCACCATTGCAGATTCCAGCAGCGAGATGTACAATCCGCCATCAGCAACATCATGAACAGACTTCACAAGTTTTTGGATGATCAATTGCTTCACCACCTGGTGCATTGCATACTCTTCTTCCAAATTAAAATAAGGCGCCGGAGAAGCTGCAATCTTCACATAAGAAGCCAGGTATTCTGAAGATGATATATCATTTTTAGAGGCGCCGATCAAGTAAATCAGGTCACCCGGAGTTTTAAAGTCTAATGTTGTCAGCGTTTCTACATTGTCCAGAACGCCCAACATACCGATGGTCGGTGTTGGAAATACCGGGCCCTCGTCGCTCGATTGGTTGTAGAAAGAAACGTTACCTCCCGTGATTGGTGTTTGAAACTTCGTTGCCGCGGCACCCATTCCATTGATCGCGCCTGCAAACTGCCAGAATACCTCAGGTACATATGGATTTCCAAAGTTCAGACAGTTTGTGATGGCCACCGGCTCACCACCTGCACAAGTAATATTTCTAGCGGCCTCTGCGACCGCAATGGCGCAACCCAGTTCCGGATCTGCATTCACGTACCTCGAATTACAGTCAACCGTAAGCGCAATCGCCTTATCGGTACCTTTAATCGCTACTACAGCAGCGTCACTCGGCCTGTTCGAAGTCATGTTGGCTGTTCCAACCATAGAATCATACTGATCTGTCACCCATCTTTTCGATGCAATGTTCGGATGTGAAACCAGGTGATCGGCGATGGCCTTTAGGTTTTGAGGAACGGCAACACGGTCTATATTGAATTTCTTGTACTCCTGAAAATAAGCAGGCTCTCTGTATTCCCTGTCGTATACCGGGGCACCGCCTCCAAGTACCAGGTCATCTGCAGGAACGTCTGCCACCAATACGCCATCCATATAATACTCCAGGCGTTTGGTATCGGTCACTTCACCGATAATGGCGCAGTTCAGATCCCACTTATCAAAAACCGCTTCCACCTCTGCTTCTCTTCCTTTTTCTACAACGATCAGCATGCGCTCCTGAGATTCCGATAAAAGGATCTCAAAAGGTTTCATGTTTTCCTGGCGGGTCGGAACTTTATTCAAATCTATACGCATACCATGTTCACCTTTCGCACTCATTTCTGAGTTGGAACAGATGATACCGGCTGCACCCATATCCTGCATACCAATAACGGCACCAGTTTTAATCACCTCAAGGGTGGCTTCTAACAATAGCTTCTCCTGAAATGGATCCCCTACCTGCACCGCCGGAAGGTCATTTACGGAATCTTCCGTAATGTTTTTGGATGCGAAAGCCGCCCCATGGATACCATCTTTACCTGTTGCGGAGCCAACGATATAAACCGGATTTCCAACGCCATAAGAGGTTGCGGAAACCGTTTCGCCAACATTTACAATACCCGCAGACATCGCATTTACCAGTGGATTTACATGGTAACATTCATCGAAGAACAATTCTCCACCAACGGTCGGTATTCCAAAAGCGTTTCCATAATCACCGATCCCTTTCACAACACCTTTCATCAGCCACTGCGTTTTTGGATGTTTTGGATCCCCGAAGCGTAAGGAGTTCAACTGGGCAATTGGTCGTGCACCCATGGTAAAAATATCACGGTTGATACCGCCCACACCTGTTGCTGCACCTTGATAAGGCTCCAAAGCGGATGGGTGGTTGTGAGATTCAATCTTAAAAACGCAGGCAATGCCATCTCCTAAGTCGACCATACCAGCATTCTCCTCACCAGCCTTGGCCAGCATTCTCGGACCATCTTTGGGTAATTTCTTCAACCAGTTTATAGAATTCTTATATGAGCAGTGCTCACTCCACATTACCGAAAAGATGCTTAGTTCCGTAAAATTAGGCGTACGGCCTAAAATTTCTTTAATTCTATCATACTCTTCAGGTAATAGACCAAGGTCCTTGGCGGTTTCTAATGTTGTCAGTTGGGTATTTTCCACGATTCTTTCAGTTATTTAAGGATTGCAGCAAAGGTAAAAAAATCCTTGTAAAGGCTTTGGTTTTATGCAAGAATCCTGTATAGGTCACCTCAGCCGGTAATCAGGTCCTTGTACCTTAATATTGTCTGCTTTACAAAAATGAAGTATCAATTCAGGGATGATTTGCTAAATCAACACGAAAAACGAGCCGCAGTAGCTGAGTTTTGAAGCAAAATACATGCAAAAGCTCAAAATACCCAAAACACCTCAAAACCGCAGCTTTTCACAGAAAAAAGATGATTTTTAAAAAAACACCATAATTAGCGCTGTATTTTTTTAAAAAAAGTGAGGATAAAACATAAAAAGGCTTAGTTTTGAGCAAAATTTTAAAAGAATCAATGAAAAGTTCAAGAAGCATTGCATTAAAAGAGGCACAATCAAGAATTAGTCCTGATGTTAAGTCTCCATCCCCGAAGATATCTGACTTTTTTGGCTCAAATGTTTTTGATCAAAAAAAAATGAAAGATTTCTTATCTAAGGAAGTTTACACGAAACTGATCAATTCCATCGATCAAGGTGAGCTTATCAATTTCGAAGACGCCAACCACATTGCAGCAGCAATGAAAACATGGGCGATTTCTTTAGGTGCAACTCATTACACACATTGGTTTCAACCGTTAACCGGTACCACAGCGGAGAAACATGACTCCTTCTTTGAGCCAAGCAGCGACGGTCCCGTTGAAAAGTTTGCCGGCAGTGCCCTGGTTCAACAAGAGCCTGATGCATCCAGCTTCCCGAACGGCGGTATCCGTAATACTTTCGAAGCCCGTGGCTACACTGCATGGGATCCTTCTTCTCCTGCATTCATTATGGAAAGCAAAGCTGGTAAAACCCTTTGTATTCCTACCGTTTTCGTTTCCTATACTGGCGAAGCTTTAGACTACAAAGCGCCCCTGTTAAAAGCCCTTAATGCGCTGGACAATGCCGCTGTAGACGTTTGTCAGTATTTCGATAAAAGCATCACCAAAGTAACGGCCTCTTTGGGTATCGAGCAGGAATACTTCCTGGTTGACCTTTCCTTATATAACGCAAGACCTGACCTTGTATTAACCGGCCGTGCCCTATTCGGACACATGTCTGCAAAAGGACAACAGCTGGAAGATCACTACTTCGGATCTATCCCAGAACGCGTTTACACGTTTATGGTTGATTTCGAAAATGAAGCGCTTAAACTGGGAATTCCTTTGAAAACCCGTCACAATGAGGTTGCACCAATGCAATTTGAGTGTGCACCAATCTATGAGGAAATCAACCTTGCCATCGATCACAACCAATTGTTGATGGACATTATGGAGCGTGTAGCGCTTCGCCATAACTTCAAAGTGTTGTTGCATGAAAAACCTTACGCAGGTATCAACGGATCCGGAAAGCACAACAACTGGTCGCTAATTACCGATACGGGTAAAAACCTTTTGGCTCCTGGAAAAACGCCTAAAAACAACCTGATGTTCCTGGCTTTCTTTGTAAATACAATTAAAGCGGTTCACGAGCACGCAGATCTTTTACGTGCCAGCATTGCCTCTGTGAGCAACGATCACCGCCTGGGTGCAAACGAAGCGCCGCCAGCGATCATTTCCATCTTCCTTGGACAGCAATTGAACGAAGTGCTTGATGAAATTGAACACTCACGCATCAGCAAGAAAATAAAAGAAGACAACGCATTGTGGTTGGGTATCCCGAAGATCCCTCAGATCTTATTAGACAACACCGATCGTAACCGTACTTCACCTTTTGCCTTCACCGGTAATAAGTTTGAATTGCGTGCCGTGGGTTCTTCTGCAAACTCTTCTGCTCCAATGACCGTCCTGAATGCAATTGTTGCGGATCAGTTGGTTAAGTTTAAAGCAGACGTTGACAAATTGATCAAGAAAGGTGAGAAAAAAGACATCGCCCTTTTAACAATCATCAAAAGATACATCAAGGAATCGAAAGACATCCGTTTCGAAGGAAATGGTTACAGCAAGGAGTGGGAAGATGAAGCAGCTGCAAGAGGCTTAGCCAACATCAAAACTACACCTGTTGCTTTGGATGCTTACGTAAGTGAGAAGTCTACGGAGTTGTTTACCAAAACCAACATCTTCAGCAAACGCGAATTGCATGCACGTCATGAGATCCTGTTGGAAAGCTATTACAAAAAGCTTCAGATCGAGGCGCGTGTAATGGGTGAAGTGACCAACAGCATGATTATCCCTGCCGCCATCGCTTACCAGAACGTTTTGATCGAGAACGTTAAAGGTCTGAAAGAAATCGGCGTGGATAAAGATGCAATCGCTACCCCGCTTGACATTATCAACCGCTTGTCTAAGCACCTCAATATTGTAAAAACCAATATCGATGCCATGCTTGAAGAACGGAAGGTTACCAATGCCATCGAGGATTCAAGAGAAAAAGCAATTGCTTACGATCAGAATGTCAAATCTTACTTTGACACCATCAGATATCATACAGATAAACTGGAACAAATCGTTGATGACAACCTTTGGCCACTTCCAAAGTTCAGAGAGTTGTTGTTCTCAAAATAGTTTTACCCATGTTTCGATTAAAAACCCTTCATTTTCTGAAGGGTTTTTTGTTTTAAAACAATCTACTTTAAGTGGTTTATATATCTTTGCAGCAACATGAGTGATAACAGGTACAACCAACGTGGCGTTTCTGCCTCTAAAGAAGATGTGCACAACGCCATCAAGAATATCGACAAAGGAATCTACCCTCAGGCTTTCTGTAAGATCATCCCCGATATATTGGGAAATGATGAAGCGTACTGCAACATTATGCACGCAGACGGTGCCGGCACAAAGTCTTCACTGGCCTATGTTTACTGGAAAGAAACCGGCGATATTTCTGTCTGGAAAGGCATTGCCCAGGATGCCATCATCATGAACCTCGACGACCTCATCTGTGTTGGTGCAACAGAAAACATCTTATTGTCTTCTACCATTGGAAGAAACAAAAATCTAATCCCAGGAGAAGTTATTGCTGCCGTTATCAATGGCACAGAAGAAATCCTTGCTGAATTAAGGGCACAGGGAATCTCCATCTACTCTACAGGTGGTGAAACCGCAGACGTCGGTGATCTGGTGCGCACCATGATCGTTGATTCTACCGTGACCTGCAGAATGAAGCGGGAAGACGTGATCAGCAACCACAACATTCAGGCAGGCGATGTGATCGTTGGTTTATCCAGCAGCGGACAAGCAAGTTATGAAAGCGAATACAATGGTGGCATGGGCTCTAACGGATTAACATCTGCCAGACATGACGTGTTTAACAAATCTGTAGCCGATACCTACCCGGAAAGCTTTGACCCGGCTGTACCATACGACCTCGTATTCTCTGGTGGAAAAGCGTTAACAGATAAAATTAAAATTGCCGACAATACTGAGGTGACTGCCGGAAAACTGGTTTTGTCTCCTACCCGTACCTATGCGCCTGTCATAAAAAAAGTACTGGAGCAGTTCCGCAGCCAGATTCACGGACTCGTACATTGCAGTGGCGGTGCACAAACGAAAGTTCTGCATTTCATCAATGACGATGTTCATGTCATCAAGGATAACCTTTTCCCTGTACCAGTACTGTTCCAGCTGATTCAGGAGCAATCCGGAACGGACTGGAAGGAAATGTATAAAGTGTTTAATATGGGCCACCGTATGGAGCTCTATGTTCCTCAGGAGATTGCTCAGGCGATTATAACGATCTCGAAGTCGTTTAATATTGATGCACAGATTATTGGAAGAGTGGAATCGGCTGAACAAAAACAAGTGACGATCATCAGCGATAAAGGAACGTTCCAATACAACTAAACTCAGGGCAACTCAGACCTACATTTCGCAAAAGAATACAATCCCGGTAAATCAACAACGCACAGCCAACCAACCGGCTGAATGTGCGTTATTGATAAGGTTTTCAATTATGCGCCAGCTTTAACGATTGTTTCATTGGTTGCCATTGCAACATAGTTTGAAGTATCAAAAAATCTGGGTTCATCGGGATGAACCTTCGTTAAATAATTTTCTGAACTGAAAAAGGTGTTAAAATCCTCAAACGAATCAAACGAGATTTCTACTACAGCATCGTATAAAGGCTTAGGAAAACCTTCAGCTACTATAGGGTGGTTAACTACATACTTTCTAACGTAAAGTTCTGTTTCAGGAATGGAACAGAATAAAGGAGCGTGATGATTTTTGTGATAATCCACAAATTCTTCAAGGCTCATGCCGGGTAGTTTTTGTACTAAAAACGTAAATTTTATCATGGTCTATTTATAATTTGATACGAAATTATTTCATTGCTTACCTCATAGCAAGTACGCACAAAGTTGTGCGTATTTGCTATGACAATTGATTGACTAAGCGATGTACAAAAAGAAAATTCCCATCAGGATGGATTGCGGCCTGCACTTGTTTAAAGAGCTTTTGAACGGAAAGTGGAAACTGATGCTGATCTACTATATTTCAGAAGACGTAAAAAGGCCAGGAGCACTACAGAAGAAAATAGCTGCAGACCGGCGGGTAATGACCAAGCAATTGGACGAATTGGTGCAGCATGGCTTCGTAGAAAAATTTTCATTTGACACTAAGATTCCTAAAGTTGAATATCGGTTAACTGAGCTGGGAAATAGCCTGTTGCCTTTAATAATCAGCCTGGAGAGATGGGGCGAAAACAATAGAACTGTTTTGGAAGCAGCGCTCAACGAAATATGACGGGAGGAACATAACACCTAACGTGTTTTCACCATACAACTCAAACTTTCACAGATATTTACATCAGTTCGTATAATACTTTCTTGTAAAGAATTATTATTTTTAATTACATAATCGTCACGAACCCACCGCTCTTCATAATGCGGCTACATAAGCCCATGATAACGTTGTAACCTTGTAAAAAGTAAATACAAATGAAAAAATGGCGCAAAATCACAATCTATGTTGTTCTGGTTCTATTTGTCCTGATCGGGTCCCTGTTGGGATACGTTAAATGGGCCTTACCGAATGTCGGTGAACCTGATGAAACATTGAAAGTTGAGATTACTCCTACCCGGCTGGAGCGCGGCCGGTACCTGGCAAACCACGTAGCCTTATGTGTGGATTGCCATTCCACAAGAGACTGGAGCCGGTTCACCGGACCACACATTCAAAAAACTGCAGGCGCCGGAGGAGAGGTGTTTGACGAGCAAATCGGATTTCCCGGAAGTGTACGCTCGCCCAACATCACACCTTTCAATTTGAAACAGTGGACAGATGGAGAGTTGTTCCGTTTAATCACCACAGGCGTAACCCGGGACGACAAAGCGCTCATAAACATTATGCCCTATGAGGCATATGGAAAAATGGACAAAGAAGATATTTATGCCATCATTGCATACATCCGAACCCTATCGCCCAAGTCTACCATTTATCCCGAGCGCAAGTTAGATTTCCCACTTAACTTCATCGTCAACACCATCCCAAAAAAGGCAGAATTACAGAAATTACCTGAGCCTTCGGACACCCTGCGCTATGGCGGATACCTCGTTAATGCAGCGGCCTGCGTAGACTGCCATACCAAACAGGAAAATGGAAGCAACATAAAAGGAGTCGAATTCGCCGGCGGCAGAGCGTTCGCCTCCACCAATGGAACACTTTACTCAGCCAATATCACCCCGGATAAACAAACGGGAATCGGACGATGGACTAAAGAACAGTTTATTGAGAAATTCAAAGCATATGGCCCATCATACGATCCACCTGCTGTCTCCCAGGATGGGTTTCAAACGATCATGCCCTGGACCATGTACAGCGGTTTAACAGAATCCGACCTCAGTGCGATGTATACTTTTCTGACTACCGTTAAACCGATTAAAAATCCGGTAACCAGGTTTATCCCGAAAAACTCCAATCAGCTCAGCGCCAGATAACCAAAACATTGTCTGAATAATTGCATTAAAAAACATGCGTAAACAAAAACGGCGGTCCTTTCAGACCGCCGTTTTCTATATGAAGAATATTGGTTAGTTAAACAAATAACGAATACCAATTTGTGCTTGCCATCTGGAATCGAATTGCGAAACCTGATAAGCCAAGTTGTCTGTTGGTGCACCAAAAGTATAACCACCGCCAGTTGCTGCATTGTAGTTGTATCTAACTAGTGTAGAAGAATTGTTTGAGACGAAATATTGTCTGCCCCATGACTTCTTAAGCAAATTACCAACGTTAATGACGTCTA
>JARKUW010000081.1 GCA_029851965.1 Bacteroidota bacterium
GCAGTTTGGTCTTAAGGAAAATCTTGAGGCCCTCTTCAGGGTCTACACCAGAGGCATAGAAAGCGCCAGCAATGGAGCCGGCACTGGTACCGCTGATATGAGTGAATTGTATGCCTGCGTTGGAGAAAGCTTTAAGCACGCCTAGATGTGCAATGCCCCGTATGCCGCCGCCGGATAGTACAATTCCTATTTTTCTCATTGTTGTCTTGGTTTATATTTCGAAGCCCGCAGGATCTTTTCCGCGTCCGTATCGGCCATCAGTTCCGTTAAGCTTACATCCGGGTTCTCCTTCATGTACTTGCGAACGATCTGCCAACCCATCCATACACCCAATTTTGGTGCCGATTGATTCTTTTCGCCAAGGCCAGGTGTAAAGGGCCCTTCACTTAGGTACACCTGTATCTTCTGGTAGTCTGTTTTAAAGAGCAGTTCATGCTCCATAAAGTAGCCCCAGATGTTGCCTTCGTAAGTCGTGCACCAGCCCAGTTGTTTATCTGTATAACCAATCTTCACCGAATCAGGTACCTTTTCGTCCAGCACCTGATCCATAAAATACAGGATCTTGCCGTTATGCACCATTTTCGCAAGTAGCGTGCGGTCTTCATCACGTTCCGGGAATAACTCCTCCCGTGCAAAAGTTTCCGCTAAGCGTGGAACAACATACGTCGGGGTGAACCTCCTGGAGATGTATTGCGGTACGCTGGAAACGATGGCGGGGTAGAAACGACTGTCGCGACCAAGGAACATATCCAGTCCGATGCCCATGTAGCCATCGCCAATTGGCGTTTGCACCTCAAAGCCGGAGATAAAAGCGATGAACCGTGGTACGTTTACTTTCGGGTAGTAGTGTTTGATGTATTTAAAGGTGGTGGTGAGCTCTTTTTCAATTGGTGCCATGTCTTTGAACACACTATCGGCATCATGACTCAGGTCTCTGAAGGCCTGATCTTTATACAACACATCCAGGATTTCCGGGCCGGAATAGGCCCCGTTGCCCACAATGCGAGTTACGTAATCCTGGTAGAAGTAACCATACTGCTTAGCGAGTACCTGGTCGGTTTGCTGCGGTCCTTTATTCATGCCAGCCACCACATCCTTATCGAAACGTTCAATAGCAATGTCCAATTTAATGTCTTCTACATCAGGGCGATTGTTTTGCTTGCAGGAAAACAGTGCTAGCAGAGCGGCAAAAAAAAGATAGATTTGGGAAAACTTAACGGTATTGTTCATGTTGAACAAATATAGACAGATGACCCCAGCCCACCGGGCCAATATTTACTTTTTATGAAAAAACTCTTATTTACGCTAGTATTCTTTTGTTTAACGGGTAGCGCTTTTGCACAATGGCAGAATGGACCGATCAGCAATGATTTCAGACTTGGTTTAACGGCGCATCCAACTTTCGGCTGGTTGAAGCCGGAAAATGGTAAAGGTGAGGGCACCAGCCTTGGTTTCTCTTATGGATTACTCGGTGATTTTAACTTCGCTGAAAACTATAGCTTCTCCACCGGTTTAACCATCACCACCATCAATGGTAAAAGCACAGAAATCAATCCCCCGGGCTTTACTGGTGATGTTGCAAACGCTTATAAGCTGAAATATAAGCTTCAGTACATTGAAGTGCCGCTTACCGTGAAGCTTAGAACTTCTAAAGTAGGGCAAATGGTTTGGTACGGACAGTTTGGTTTATCCAACGATTTTAACATCGGTGCGAAGCAGGATGTAGAACTGTCCGGTAGAAAAGTCGCTGAAGACAGGAACATCAAAGACCTGACAAACTTCTACAGAGCGGGCCTGATTTTAGGTGCTGGTGGCGAGTTTGACCTGGATTCACACACCAGCGTTGCCGTAGGTTTAACCTTTAACAATGGATTCACCGACATCAGCGATGATAAGAACCACAGCATTCGCAACCACTACGTAGGGTTGAACCTTGCTGTATTCTTTTAACCTCTGCTTTCAGGCTTTATGCCTGCCGGTTTATTGATCACTAATATGCTTGACTAATGAAGATAGCCCTTGCGCAGCTGAATTACCAGATCGGTAATTTCGAACTTAATACCAAGAAGATAATTGAAAGCCTGGAGAAAGGTAAAGCACAGGGTGCAGACCTTGTGGTATTCGCTGAACTGGCACTTTGTGGTTATCCGCCACGCGATTTTCTAGAGTTTGAGGAGTTTATTGAGCTTTGTGAGCAATCCGCTCAGGAGATTGCTGCGCATACACAGGATGTGGCCTGTATCATCGGCCTGCCGGTAAAGAATCCACAGCTTGCGGGCAAGGACCTCTTCAATGCGGCATACTTCATTGAAAAAGGGGAGGTAAAAGCCGTGATTAAAAAGGCACTGCTGCCGAATTACGATATTTTTGACGAGTACCGCTATTTTGAACCTGCGACTTCATTTGAATGCATTGAGTTCATGGGGCATAAGATTGCGGTAACCATCTGTGAAGATTTATGGAACATCAATGATAATCCATTGTATATATCCAATCCGATGGATGAGTTGATCAAACAGCAACCTTCGCTGATGATTAACATTGCGGCTTCGCCGTTTTCTTACCTGCATGATGATGAGCGGGTTGAAATCCTTTCCGGAAACGCTAAACAGTACCAATTACCACTGCTGTATGTGAACCAGGTCGGTGCGCAGACAGAGATCATTTTCGATGGCGGCTCCCTGGCCTTTGATCAGGAAGGTAACCTGTTGGATGAAATGGCGTATTTCCAGGAAGACCTTAAGGTTTACGAGTTTGACGGCAAAGGCCTGGTCGGCTTACAGAAAACCGAGCACCAAGCGCTACCAGACGTGGCACAGATTCATGATGCATTAATTCTGGGGATACAGGACTACTTCAGTAAATCTGGCTTCAGTAAGGCTGTATTGGGCTTATCGGGTGGAATTGATTCCGCGATTGTCTGCGCATTAGCTTGTCGCGCCTTAGGTCCTGAAAACGTGATGGCTGTGCTAATGCCATCTAAGTACTCGACCGACCATTCTATTGACGATGCTATGGACCTGGTGAACAACATTGGCTGTATGCATGAGGTGATTCCGATTAAAGATGCTGCAGATGCTTTCGACAAGATGATGGCACCGGCATTTAAAGATATGCCTTTTAACGTTGCAGAAGAGAACATTCAGGCACGCTGCCGCGGGATTATCGTGATGGCGATGTCTAACAAGTTCGGCTATATCGTGCTGAACACCTCCAACAAAAGCGAGTGTGCCGTAGGCTATGGTACCTTATATGGCGACATGTGTGGTGCTATTGGCGTGATCGGGGATGTTTATAAAACACAGATCTTCCAGCTTGCAAGATACATTAACAAAGACCGGGAGATCATTCCGGAAAATACCATTGTAAAACCACCTTCAGCGGAACTTCGGCCGGATCAAAAAGACTCCGACTCCTTGCCCGACTATGATCAACTGGACAAGATCCTGCAGCTGTACATTGAGCAGAAGCAATCTTCAAGGCATATTATTGCACAAGGCTTCGATGAAGCCTTGGTTCGAAAGGTCATTAAGATGGTGAATAACGCGGAATTTAAGCGTTACCAGACCCCACCAATCTTGCGGGTATCGCCTAAAGCATTTGGTATGGGTAGAAGAATGCCGCTTACTGGAAAATATTTATCCTAATTAAATGCGACCGTTCTTTAACCGTTTTTTGCGTCTGTAATCCTGTACCGGGATGATGAATACCATAACCAATCCGATGAAACTGGCCAGTACGGCAATGATATCGCCGTTCTTCGTATAGAAGGTGATTTCACTGTTAAGGTTGATGTCCTGCTTTAAGGCTGTTGCCACCCACCATTTACTTTGCTGCTTGATGTTACCACGTTGATCAATGAAGGCAGAGATACCGGTGTTTGCAGAACGCACCACCCATCTTCTGTTCTCTATTGCACGAAGCTTTGCATAAAGCAGGTGCTGATCCTTGCCTGAAGTGTTACCCCACCAGGCATCGTTGGTGATGACGCCAATAAACTGTGCGCCGTTTTTCACGGAACGGCGTACCCAATCGCCCCAAATGGACTCGTAGCAGATCACCGGGTCCATACCCACACCATTCTGCGAGTAAAATACACCAGGCTCTTCCTGCCAGCCATAACCACCTACACTACCACCAAGTTCTGAAAAGATCGGCGCCAGAAAGGCTAAGGCCGTAGGAAAAGGCATTTGCTCTACACCAGGTACAAGTTTCGATTTGTGGTAAAACTGTACGTTGGAGGAGTTCTCCACCTGTATTGCTGCGTTAAAGTTGTCGATGTAAACTCCTCTGCCAGGGATCAGTTTGGCACTTGGCGTACGCTGGTCGTTGTATTTGTTCAGCGTCTCAATTCCCGTAACCAGGTTTGCGTTTTTATATTTGGAAATGAATGCCTGCATGATGGCATACTCACGACTTTCGCGAATGGTTTCTTCTTCGCTGTATTGCGGTACCGCAGTTTCCGGCCATAGGAAATATTCCGTATTTGGCTGCGCGATGGAGTCCGATAAGTGTGTGAGGATTCGCATCTGCTCCGCCACAGGAATGTCGCCCAGCTTCTTGTAAGGGTCAATGTTTGGCTGCACCGTAACCACGTTCATGGGCATGCTTCTTTCTGTATAGCCGAAGTACTGTTTCAAGGAAATGGCTGTTGGTACCAGAATCAGCACTAGCCAGAATATTGCTGGGCGGATGCCAGGGTAGCCCTTGTATGTTTTGTAAGCTTTATAGGCTTCAAAAGCCATGATGTTGCTGAGCAGGATCCATAAGGAACCACCGTACACGCCCGTATACGAGTACCATTGCACGATCTGGTGCATACCGGCAAAACCGTTACCCAAAGTCATCCATGGGAAAGCAAGGTCCCAGCTTTGGTGCAGGTACTCCATGCCGATGTAGAAACAGATGAGGCCCAGGTAGGCAATTTTGCTGCTGCTGACCTGCGTTAAGCGGAAGTACAGCCAGAAAGCAGTGGTCATCAGCAATGCGCCCAGTCCGAAGGGGATCAGGCTCACCAGGAATGCGGTAAATGGATCATTATAGGCCACGATGGCATTGTACACCCAATAGATGCTTGCGGTGTTCCAGACGAGGAAGGTTAATCCTGCGGTGCGGAAGACGCGTTTGCTGGTTTTCGGGCGACCGTCTTTACTAATGGCCTGTAAGGCGATAAAGAGCGGCACCAGGCCAACAAGTAGGAGGGGTGCGGTAAAAGGTATGGGTGGCCAGGCCAGCCACATTATGAAAGCGCTGAGCAGGGCCAGCAGGTACGTTAGTTTTTGGGTCATTGATTTTAAAAGCTATCCAGAATACTGGCTTTCTTGGCTTCGTATTCCTCGAGGGTAATCAGCTGCTTATCGTAAAGCGTTTTTAGCTTACGTAGCTTCAGGGTCGTTTCATCTTCCGGCTCGGGAGCTGGTGCAGGGCTTTGCTGCGTTACGGGCGTTGGCGCCTCCGGCGTTTGCATCTGACTGCTGGCGGTGGTTTCCGGAAGTTCAGCATGGTCCACAATTATTGCCTCTTCGAAGCCTTCCGTGTCCTGAAACAAAGGTGCCTTTGCAGGCTCTTTAAGGCTTTGCGCTTCCCTTGCAGCTATAAGCTGCTGCTCTTTGTAGAACTCCAGCTGCTCTGAAGCCACCTGATATAATCTACGGGCTTGTACCTTAGGGATGAAGTCGGTAACCAATGGTACACCTTGAACCGGAGTACAGGTAAATTTGGCGCCGAACAGCTCTTCTTTGAATGCGACTTCATGAATGCTTTTCCAGGAGATGTCTTTGAAGTTCATGGTGATGCCTAAGTTGCCTGGTTCACAATAGAACATGCGTTTATTGGTTACCGCAATACAGTCTGGCAGCAAGTTTACTGCAGGCTTTTTCTGAACAGCGATGTACAGCAGTTCTTCGTTGCTGCTGAGCATGTCGGTTAATTTTCCAAGGACTTTATCTATAGCTTTCGGGTCTTGTTCATCAAGCAGAAATTTATCAGGTATCATCATCGTATTCCGGTATGTTTATTTGTAGTCTTTATCTTTTGATTTGCTCTTTTTCACTTCAGGTTTGCCTGCAACACAAATTACGAATTCTCCCTTCAGGATATTGTTGCTGAAGTGTGATTTTATTTCTTCAACAGTACCACGAACGGTTTCTTCATACATTTTGGTGAGCTCCCGACTTACGGATGCCTGGCGGTCGGCACCGAAGTATTCTTCAAATTCTTCGAGGGTTTTCAGCAGGCGGTGCGGACTTTCGTAAAGCACGATGGTACGGTCTTCTTCTGCAAGGCGCTTCAGGCGGGTCTGACGACCTTTTTTCACCGGCAGGAAACCTTCAAATACAAAAGCGTCGGTTGGCAGCCCAGAGTTGACAAGTGCTGGTACGAATGCCGTCGCGCCGGGCAGGCATTCTACTTCGAGCCCTTCTTTTAACACCTCGCGGGTAAGGAAGAAACCTGGGTCGGAAATGGCGGGTGTGCCGGCGTCAGATATCAGTGCCACAAGCTTGCCTTCTTTCAGAAAACGGATGATCTCTGAAGTCGCTTTGTGCTCGTTGTGCTGGTGGTGGGAGTAGGCTTTTTTGTCTATGCCGAAGTGCTTTAGCAGGGGTGCGCTGGTGCGGGTATCTTCCGCTAAAATCACATCTGCTTCCTTCAGAATGCGGATGGCTCTGAAGGTCATATCTTCAAGGTTGCCGATGGGTGTAGGCACCAGAAATAGCTTACCAAACGTATTATTCTCCAAACTCTTGTTATCTTTGGTAAAAAAATAATTAATAATGCTGCAAGTTAACTATATCCGTGATAATAGAGAGAAAGTTTTAGAACGCTTAAGTGTACGTAACTTCAAACAGGTAGAAGTGGTGGATCAGATCATTGAACTGGATGAGTCGCGTAAACAAACCCAAACTTCCCTGGATCAGTTATCGGCTATAGCAAACTCGAGCGCCCGCCAGATTGGTGAGCTGATGCGCACCGGTAAAAAGGAGGAAGCTGAAGCATTAAAGGCACAGACTGGCAGCAATAAAGAGCAGATCAAGTCGCTCGGCGAGCAGCTGACCGACATTGAAGGCCGCTTGTTTAACCTGATTGTACAATTGCCAAACCTGCCGAATGAGCTGGTTAAAGCAGGGACAACGCCAGAAGACAATGAGGTGGTTTACCTACATGGCGAACCGGC
>JARKUW010000086.1 GCA_029851965.1 Bacteroidota bacterium
TCCGATTGACAAAAAAGCAAGCGGACATTTCCACCTAACGGAGTACAAAGCGTCAGGTGAATTAATTAACAAATTGGAATTAGAACTAAAACGCGATGAGCGTGTTCTACGTTTCTTAACCATTAGATTAGACCGTCACGCGGTTGCGTATAATGAGAAGAAACGCAGTGGTGCTTTTAACAAGAAACCTAAACAGGAGGCTGCAGTATAATGGCGAAAGATCAGAAAATACAGTATGTTACCGCTCCTAAAGTGGACGATAACAGAAAGAAATATTGCCGTTTCAAAAAGAATGGTATTAAATATATCGATTATAAAGACGCAAACTTTTTGTTGAAATTCATCAATGACCAAGGTAAAATTTTACCTCGCCGTTTAACTGGTACTTCATTGAAATTCCAACGTAAAGTGGCTCAGGCGGTAAAACGTTCTCGTCACGTTGGTTTGTTACCTTTCGTTGCTGACCAATTAAAATAAGCGCTGAACATGGAAATTATTTTAAAACAAGATATCAAATCCCTAGGGGAGAAAGATGATATCGTGAATGTAAAGCCAGGTTTTGGTCGTAACTACTTAATTCCTCAAGGATTTGGTCAATTGGCTACACCTTCAGCGAAAAAAGTATTGGCTGAAAACTTGAAACAAGCGGCTTTCAAACAAGATAAAATTAAGAAAGATGCTGAAGAAATCGCTGGCCGTTTAACTGACGTTAAATTGTCTATCGGTGCTAAAGCTGGTGAAACTGGTAAAATCTTTGGTGCAGTTAACACCATCATGATTGCTGACGCATTGAAACAACAAGGTTTTGATGTTGACCGTCGCCGTATTACTTTCGAAACTGAACCTAAATTTGTTGGTGACTATGTTGCTAACTTAAACTTACACAAAGAAGTGAAAGTTAAAGTTCCTTTCGCAGTAGTAGCTGAGTAATCTTTTATTACAACCTATAAAAAAAGCGTTCCGGTTTCCGGGACGCTTTTTTTGTTTAATGCCAGCGTACATCGTTCATTCCCTGCTTAAGTTTCCAGTATATTTATGTTAATTGCCATCTGCAATTATTGAGTTTATTAAACCAAGTACCCCTTAATGACTGAACACAGAGAAAAGACCAGAATGCTGGTTGCGGTCGACTGCATTATTTTTGGTTTTGATGGCGAGCACATGAAGATCCTGCTAATTAAACGGGGCTTTGAACCGGAAGAAGGTAAGTGGAGCCTCATGGGCGGATTCATTGAAGCGCATGAAAGCCTGGATGAAGCAGCCAACAAGATCCTCTTTCAGTTAACCGGCTTGAAAGGTGTTTACCTGGAACAGCTACATGCCTTTGGTCATCCAAACCGCGATCCGGAACGTACCATCTCTGTCGCTTATTTCGCGCTCATAGATATTCTGAAATACGAGAACAAACTTCACGAAAACTACCATGCAGAGTGGTTTGTGACGACTGAGATGCCTGAACTGATCTTTGATCACAACGAAATGGTTGTGATTGCAAAGCAGAAAATCAGGTATAAGGCGGCACATCATCCGATACTGTTTGAATTGCTGCCAAAGAAGTTTACCATTCCTCAATTACAAAGCCTGTATGAAGGCGTGTACAATACCCGGATTGACAACCGGAACTTCGTACGCAAGCTCAGTTCCACGGGGCTGTTGATTAAGCTTGAGGAGAAGGATAAATCCAGTTCCAGAAAAGGGGCGTTTTACTTTAAGCTGGACAAGAAAAAGTATAAATCAAAATTCCAGACTTTCCTCAATCTTGTTCCAAATGCGGAAGACCTGATCGATTAGTATTCAGATGGATAAATGTTAAATAATTTCATTTAACAAGAAAATAAACGTTAATTAGACATTTATCCTTTATGAAAACAGATCAGTACGTTATTGGGGTAGATTACGGAACAGACTCCGTCCGCTCCGTCCTTGTTGATGCTTCGAACGGCGCAGCAGTTGCCTCCTCCGTGTTCAATTATCCGAGGTGGCAACAAGGTCTATATTGCAACGCCAACACGAACCAGTTCAGGCAACATCCACTCGACTATATTGAAGGTTTAGAACATACCATCAAAGATTGTTTAAAGCAGGCTGCCGGCGTTGTTGATCCTGCTGCAGTAAAAGCAATATCCATTGATACAACTGGCTCTACACCGGTTGCGGTAAATCAAAGCGGTGTACCGCTAGCCTTACTTCCTGAGTTTGCCGATAATCCACACGCCATGTTTGTGCTGTGGAAAGATCATACCGCCATAGCTGAAGCTGCGCAGATTAATGATCATGCCCTGAAATTTGATGTCAATTACCTCAACTATTGTGGCGGCATTTATTCTTCGGAATGGTTTTGGGCAAAACTGCTCAGAACCCTTCGCGTGGATGAGCAAGTCAGAGCGGCGTGTTATTCCTGGGTAGAACATTGCGACTGGATTCCGTTTTTGCTTACCGGTGGCACCGATGTGCAGGCGATGAAAAGAAGTCGTTGCGCAGCAGGGCATAAAGCGCTATGGGCGGAAGCATTCGACGGACTACCACCAAATGACTTCTTTGCTTCATTAGATCCGCTGCTGGATGAATTTGCCTCGGGCATGTTCAAAGAAGCTTACACGTCTGATGTGGCTGCTGGCTCACTGAGTCCGGAATGGGCAGACAGGCTAGGCTTGAGCACTGCTGTTGTCGTGGGTGTCGGTGCATTTGATGCACACATGGGTGCTGTAGGTGGGCAAATTGAGCCGTATCACCTAAGCAAGGTCATGGGTACATCCACATGTGACATTCTGGTTGCACCAGCAAGGGATATGGATGGGAAGCTCATTAAGGGCATCTGCGGACAGGTTAATGGTTCTGTGATACCCGGGATGGTTGGTCTTGAAGCGGGGCAATCTGCTTTTGGCGATACCTACGCCTGGTTCAAAAATATGCTGGGTTGGCCTTTAAAGAATCTCCTGCAAAGCTCTGCGCTGATTGACGCAGAAACAGCTAAGGCACTTGAAGCGGAAATGCTGGATGCCATCATCCCTGAATTAAGCAGGCAGGCAGACTTATTACCAAAGGCCGCGGATGATGAAGTGGCGCTCGACTGGTTTAATGGGAGAAGAACGCCAGATGCGAATCAGGGCTTGAAAGCTGCCATATACAATCTGAATCTTGGCACCGACGCCCCAAGACTGTTCCGTGCACTAGCGGAAGCAACCTGTTTCGGTGCGAAGAATATTGTTGATCGTTTTATCGCTGAAGGTATTCCGGTTGAAGGGATCATCGGTATTGGCGGCGTAGCGAAAAAGTCGCCATACATCATGCAAATGATGGCCGATGTTTTAAACATGCCCATCCGAATACATCAGTTCAGCCATACCTGTGCTTTGGGTGCCGCGATGTTTGCTGCAGTCGCTGCAGAAATCTATCCTAACGTTGAGACGGCCATGCAGCAGATGGGGGGTGGCTTCGACGCCACTTACGACCCTATTGAAGCGAATGTCAACTATTATGCAGCCCGTTATCCGAAATATAAGGCCCTGGGCAATTTTATAGAGCAAAATACTAAGCATGAGTAAATATCAGAACATCAGAGAAGAGGCCTACAAAGCCAATATGCTGCTCCCGAAACTGGGCCTGGTACTCTTTACGTTTGGCAATGCAAGTGCTGCAGACCAAGAAGATCAGGTCTTTGCCATTAAACCAAGTGGGGTACCCTATGAAGAACTATCACCGGGAAACATGGTGATCGTAGATTTCGAGGGTAAGACCGTAGAAGGGGATTTACGACCGTCATCCGATACCCAGACCCATGCGGTATTGTACAAACATTGGTCGGAAATCGGCGGCATTGTGCATACCCATTCCACCTATGGTACCGCCTGGGCGCAATCGCTAAAACCCATACCCATTTATGGAACCACGCATGCAGATCATACGACGGCTGCCATCCCTTGTGCACCGCCGATGAGTGATGATAAAATTGCGGGCAATTACGAATACGAAACAGGCTTTCAGATTATGGATCACCTGAAAGCATGCGGTCTGAGCTATATGGAAGTTGAAATGATCCTTGTTGGCAATCATGCGCCCTTTACCTGGGGTAAGGATGCCGCGAAAGCGGTTTACAACAGTGCCGTTGTGGAGGAGATCGCCAAAATGGCTTTACTCACCCAACAGCTTAATCCACAAGTGCAACCGATGAAAGATGCGCTGATTAATAAACATTTCGACAGGAAGCACGGTGTTGATTCCTATTATGGACAATAAACATGAAAACGATGATAAACAGTTTAAACCATTATGAAGTCTGGTTCATCACCGGCAGTCAGCATCTATACGGGGAAGAAACCTTAAACGCGGTTGCCGAACATTCCCGGCAAATTGCGGGCGCCTTAAATGATGCTCCTCAGATTGCTGTGCGTGTAATCTTTAAACCTACCGTAAAGACGCAGGAGGAGATTTACGCCATTTGCCAGCAGGCAAATCAGGCGGAGCACTGCATCGGGATTATCGCCTGGATGCACACCTTTTCTCCGGCGAAGATGTGGATCGCGGGACTGAAAATACTACAGAAGCCTTTACTGCATCTACATACACAGTTTAACCGGGATATACCATGGCGCACGATGGACATGGATTTCATGAACCTGAACCAGAGTGCACACGGAGATCGCGAGTTCGGCTTTATCATGTCCAGAATGCGTATCAACCGGAAGGTGATAGCTGGACACTGGCAGGATCCCCAGGTACTTGAAAGTATAGACACCTGGGTGCGTGCCGCTGCGGGATGGTTCGATATGCAAGGGGCGAAGTTTGCGCGTTTTGGAGACAACATGCGTAATGTCGCGGTAACAGAAGGTGATAAGGTAGAGGCGGAGATCAAGTTCGGTTTCTCTTGCAATACATACGGGATCGGCGATTTAGTTGCGGTGATCAATCAGGCCGCTGATGCAGAGATAACAAGATTAACGCAGGAGTATGCAGACAGCTATATACTGGCGGAAACACTGAAAAAAGGAGGGACTCAGCATGATGCTTTAAGAGAGGCTGCCAAGATTGAAATCGGCCTGCGGAACTTTCTGGAGCAGGGAAATTTCAAGGGCTTCTCCGACACGTTTGAAGACCTGCATGGTATGGCCCAACTTCCGGGCATTGCCGTTCAGCGGTTGATGAACGATGGTTACGGTTTCGCCGGAGAAGGCGATTGGAAAACGGCCGCATTGGTCAGAGCCATGAAAGTAATGGGCAGCGGCCTTGAAGGTACAAATGCCTTTATGGAAGATTACACTTACAACTTCAGGCCGGAGCAATCCTTTGTTTTGGGATCGCACATGCTGGAGGTAGATGCCGGTCTTGCGAAAGGGCCTGTACGTTGCGAGATCCATCCCTTGGGCATTGGCGGTAAAGCAGATCCCGTGAGGTTGATATTTGATGCTGCAAACGGACCGGCCCTAAATGCTTCCATTGTGGATATGGGGAACAGATTCCGGATGCTGGTGAATGTGGTAGATGGCGTAGACGTTCATGAAGAGCTACCCAAACTGCCGGTTGCACGTGTGTTATGGAAACCACAACCAGACATGAAGACCGGATGTGCCGCATGGATTTATGCCGGTGGCGCGCACCATACCTGTTACAGTCAGAATCTAACGTCAGAACACCTTGCCAATTTCGCAGATATGGCAGGTATTGAATATGTCGGCATTGATCAGCATACAAACCTTAATCAGTTCCGGAACGAACTAAGATGGAACGAGGTGTACTACCAGATAAACAAACACTAAATCATTAGCAACCTAAACCTATTACATGAAAAAAGTTACCCTATTATCACTGGTTTTCTGTCTCTCCGCTAGTCTCGGATTAAAAGCACAGCAGCCGGTTACAATTGATCTGAATACGAATGACGCAAAGCACGTGATCAGTAAACACATTTATGGTCACTTTGCGGAGCATTTAGGGAGATGTATTTATGATGGATTCTGGGTCGACCCCGCATTGAATGTACCCAAGAAAGATCGTATCCGTCTGGATATTGTGGATGCCTTGAAGAAAATCAACATTCCGAATTTAAGGTGGCCGGGCGGCTGTTTCGCAGATGAGTATCATTGGAGAGATGGCATCGGTCCGCGTGCACAACGCCCGAAAATGGTGAACACCAACTGGGGTGGCGTTGTAGAAGACAACAGCTTCGGCACACACGAGTTCCTGGAGTTATGTGGTTTACTGGGTGCAGAGCCTTATATCGCTGGTAATGTGGGTAGTGGTACTGTTGAAGAAATGGCGAAGTGGGTGGAGTACCTGAATTTTGATGGGGTGAGCCCGTTAGCAAATCTCCGTAAAGAAAATGGGAAGGCTGAACCCTGGAAAGTAAGCTTCTGGGGAGTAGGAAATGAGAACTGGGGCTGTGGCGGGAACATGACGGCGGAGTTCTATGCTGATCAGTACAGACGTTATGCGACCTATGCCCGCAACTACCCTGGTGCACCATAGAAGAAAATCGCCGGGGGTGCGAATTCCTGGGACACCAACTG
>JARKUW010000090.1 GCA_029851965.1 Bacteroidota bacterium
GATCCCTTATTTTCAGATCAGCGCGGGACCAAATACACTGGATTTTACGACTGCCAGCAGCACAGACAAGATCTTTACGAAAGTAGTCACGCTGGAGAATGAAAAAGCATATTCCTTTTTCCTGATCCGCCAGGCGGGGCAAATTGACGGCTTGTTGGTCACAGACGACTTATCGCCGTCGGCCAGCGATAAAGCTTTCGTCCGGTTTATTAATCTTTCACCAGATGCTCCATCGCTGGAACTGGTGGAAACAGGAAAGACGGCACTTGCACCCGAACAGGCCTATAAAGTCGCCAGTGCTTTCGTTGCTACAGAAGCAAAAACCTACTCCCTTGACATCAGAAATAAAGCTACTGGAACAGTGCTGAAAACCCTTGCAGGCGTCAGTCTGGCTGCAGGAAAAATGTACACCATAGCTGCCTGCGGGCTGATTGATGCAAGCGGCAATGACCTTCCGCTGCGGCTTCAGGTTTTCACAAACCGGTAGTCAGATATCTGGGGCTTATTAAAATTCCATAAGCCCCAGATATTCACTTGTCGACTGACGCGTTCTGTTCCAGGCGTTAAATCCCACATATATGTCCAGCATGGTGCCCGGAAACTGCCTGCCGACGTTTAAAATTTCCCTGCCGGTCTTGCGGAATGCACCAGCAATATTCATATATGCGAATCCTTCCTGCACGTCATACGCCAGCAGCATTACCTGATCCCTTCCATCACCGTCCGGTACCATTGATGGGTCCCAGGTAAATACCAGCTCCTCGCCTTCCATTGCCACGGCAATCTCCGATGCATTCGGCAAATCTCCGTAAGATACTTTCACCAGCGCCGGATCAACCTGCACTCCGGTCATCGCATGAAGCATCAGATAAGACTTGGCCGCATTGAACCCTTCGACCGTTGGCTTGTAGCCTTTAAATCCTTCGCGGATAAATACCTTCAGCGGCTTCAGCCAGTACTGCGCAGCTGTAAAGCGGCTGCGGGTGGCCTGCTCCTCCACGCTGATGTTTTTGGTTCTTTTGTATCCGGTAATCCGCATATAGTCTACCGATTTCCATTTACAGCCGGTCACTGTGCCGACTTTGCCCTGAAACGGGCCATTAATTCCATGTAAATATTTTGCCATGATGTTTGGTTTAGTTTACTCTCAAGATAATGATAGTTCCTGAAATAACCTAAATTTTAATCGGACCTATAGCCCAGGCAAGCCGCACCTTACCCGGTGTTTGTCCGGGTAAGGTGCGGGTAAGGTCCGGGTAAGGTGTGCCTGAACTGGCCTTAAAAAACGAATGTATTCTTGGGCTGACTACTTGCTAATAAACGTGTACTCCAGGCCCATCACCTGGAATAAAAAAGCCCATTTGTCTGCAGCCTCCTCAATCATCTTATTCATGGACTTGCCAGCGCCATGACCCGCATTGGTATCAATCCGGATGAGCACCGGAGCAGATCCAGCCTGCATCTGCTGCAGAGTTGCTGCGAACTTAAACGAATGTGCCGGAACCACCCGGTCGTCGTGGTCTGCCGTTGTAATCAAAGTGGCGGGATACGAAACGCCAGGTTTCAGCGCATGTACGGGAGAATAGCGGTAGAGCTCCTCGAACATTTCTTTGGAATCTTCCGCGGTGCCGTAATCGTAGCTCCAGCCTGCCCCTGCGGTGAACTTATGATACCGGAGCATATCCAGCACACCCACGGCCGGAAAGGCCACTTTAAAGAGATCCGGCCGCTGGGCCATTGTTGCCCCAACAAGTAAACCTCCATTGGAACCACCCATACTCGCCAGATACGGCGATGCAGTGTACTTTTGCGCAATCAAATATTCCGCAGCAGCGATAAAGTCGTCAAAGACATTTTGCTTCTGCAGTTTCGTTCCTGCCAGATGCCACTGTTCGCCGTACTCGCCGCCTCCCCGTAGATTGGCAACCGCGTATACGCCGCCTTGTTCCAGGAGTACCACCACGGATGTGCTGAATGCCGGCGTCAGGCTGACATTGAAGCCGCCATATCCGTAGAGCACTGTTGGGTTTTCGCCATTGCGGGATAGTCCTTTCTTATAGGTGATGATCATGGGTATCCGGGTACCGTCTTTCGAAGGATAGAATACCTGCTCGGATTCATACAGGGAAGAGTCGAAATCTACACCCGACTTTTTGTACAATACCGAGGTCCCCGACTCAACCGCATACTTGAAGATCGTTGCCGGATAGGTGTACGATGTAAACGTATAGTACAGTTCTTTTTCATGGCGCTTGCTTTCAAAGCCGACGGCGGTTCCAGGCCCGGGCAGTACAATCTCGTGTTCCCTGTTGCCTTCCATATCATACTGGAAAACCAGCGATACCGCATCTTTGATGTATTGCGCGAATAGCTTTCCTCCACCCGCAGAAGGCGTCAGAACATGCTCTGTTTCGGCAATAAGATCTTTCCAGTGGGCCGGCTGTGGCGTTGAAGCATGTACGGTAACCAACCGGCCGTTTGCTGCGTTGTAGTTGGTATAGATGTACAACCGTTCTGCTTCATTACACAGGACATAGTTGTTGTGCTCGAAGTTGTCAACCACCGTCTGGATAGTGGCATCAGGCTGCGAAAGGTCCTGGATATACAACTCATTTCCGGAAGTGGAGTTCGCTGCCGTAATGACCAGGTAACGCTCGTCTTCGGTCAGGCCTGCGCCAATGTATCTTCTCGGCGTATCCGTGCCACCGAAGACCATCACATCGTCGGACTGCGGAGTGCCCAATACATGAAAGAACAATTTATGATGTTCCGTCTTGCCCGAAAGCTGACTTCCTTCTGCCGGCTTATCATAACTGCTGTAGTAGAAGCCTTCATTTCCACGCCATGCCAGACCGGAGAATTTAACGTCTTTAACTGGCTCACCAACGAGCGTTTTGCTTTCGGTATCCATTACATATGCTGTGGTCCAGTCGGAACCGCCGGCAGAGGTCTGATAGGCGGCCAGTCGGCCATCTTTCGAGAAGCTGATACCGGCGAGCGCTGTTGTTCCATCCTTAGAAAAGGTGTTCGGGTCCAGGAACACTTCAGCGGCTTCGTCGCCTCGCTGCCGGTACAGCACGCTTTGATTCTGAAGCCCGGTATTCTTGTAAAAATAGGTATAGCCTCCCTCTTTGAAAGGCTGGGAGAATTTTTCGTAATTCATTAAATTACTCAGCCGGTCTTTGATGGCTTGCCGGAACGGAATGCCGCCGAGGAACTTTTGGGTGACTTCATTTTGCCGGGTTACCCAGGATTTTGTCTCTTCGGAACGGTCATCTTCCAACCAGCGGAAGGGATCCGAAACGGTCCTTCCAAAGTATTCGTCCTTACCATCTTCTAATTTCGTTTCTGGATAGCTGATCATTTCGTGTTGATTTTTTACAAAGGAAAGCATTCTAATGAATTCATACGGCGCTTAATCAATTAAAGATCTAATTGCTACATTCGTATTTTATTGAGTCCGCTTTTCACTTGTAGAAGTCGTTCTGCAGGGAGATAAGATAGGTTCATCACGTTTAAGAATATATATACCGTTGAATATGAATAAAAATTTAATCCGGGCAGCCTGCGCTACATTCGCAATGCTTGTTTCCTCGACTACAGGGTTTGCACAAGCCGACGGAGCCCCGGCTCCGGCATCAATATATCGGGCATCAGCCACTAAAGTCAACGCACTCATCCATACGAAGCTCGACGTTCGGTTTGATTATGCGAAGCGCTACCTATATGGTAAAGAATGGGCAACCCTGACGCCCTATGCATATGCAACCGACAGTTTAAACCTGGATGCGCAAGGGATGGACATCAAGACCGTTGCATTGGTTAATGGAAAAACCCTGCAGCCTTTGAAATACAGCTACGACAAAGAGCAGATAAAAATCAAGCTCGGCAAAACGTATTCACCGGGGCAGCGCTATACCGTTTTCATTGACTATACCGCTAAGCCGGATGAACTTCAGGTGAAAGGATCTTCGGCAATTACAGACGCCAAAGGGCTTTACTTTATCAACCCGGACAGTGCAGTAAAAAAAAAACCGGTTCAGATCTGGACGCAGGGAGAATTGCAGTCCTCGTCCGCCTGGTTCCCAACACTGGACCGCCCGAATCAAAAGACCACATCGGAGATCACGATGACGGTGCCCTCGAAGTACGTTACCTTATCCAACGGTAAGCTTACTTCCCAGATAAATAATTCAAACGGTACCCGTACCGATACCTGGAAAATGGACCTGCCACATTCTACGTATCTGTTTATGATGGCCGTTGGAGATTTTAAAATCTACCGGGACAAATGGAAAGACAAGGAAGTAAACTACTATTTGGAACCTGCCTACGCACCATATGCGAAACAGATCTTTGGCACCACGCCAGAAATGATCGGGTTGTATTCCAAACTACTTGGTGTCGACTACCCCTGGAACAAGTACAGCCAGGTGGTGGTGCGCGATTATGTGAGTGGTGCAATGGAAAACACCACGGCAACACTGCATGGCGACTATGTGCAGCGTACCCCGAGGGAAATGCTTGACGAGAACTTTGATAAAGCCGAAAGTACGACGGCACATGAGTTGTTTCACCAATGGTTCGGCGACTATGTGACCGCGGAGAGCTGGAGCAACATCACAGTGAATGAGTCTTTCGCAAACTATAGTGAGATCTTCTGGGCGGAACATAAGTACGGAAAAGATGCTGCGGACCACCACAACTATAAGGACATGCTGAGTTACCTTGGCAATAAAGCCAATCACAGCAAGAACCTGGTGCGCTTCAACTATGAACAGCAGGAAGATGTATTTGACGCCGTATCCTATCAGAAAGGCGGTCGCATCCTCCACATGATGCGAAATTATCTCGGCGATCAGGTCTTTTTCAAAGGATTGAACATCTATTTAAAACAGAATGCCTTTAAAAATGGTGAGGCCCATCTACTGCGTCTGGCCATGGAAGAAGCAAGCGGCAAAGACATGAACTGGTTCTTCAACCAATGGTATTTCGGTGCTGGGCATCCAGTCGTGAAAATCGATTATGCATGGGACGCATCGAAAAAAACACAGGTGGTGACCATCACGCAAACACAGGGCGGTAGACCGTTTATTATTCCGATGGCCGTTGATGTGTACGTTGGCAAAAACAAGCAACGTTACCAGGTTACGCTGAAGGACTCTGTACAAAAATTTGAATTTCTTACCCCTATCCAGCCGGATCTTGTTAATGTAGATGCCGGGAAAGTTGTGCTTTGGGAGAAGACCGACAACAAATTGGCAGAAGCTTCGACCTTCCAGTTTTTCAATGCACCGCTGTATGTCGACAGACTGGAAGCGGTTACTGCAGCTGCAGCAAATCAGGGAAGTGCCGATGCGGTGAAGGTATTGCTTGCGGCATTAAACGACAAATTTTTTAACATCAGACTTGCTGCCTTGAAAGCGCTGGACCTGAAGAATGAAGGTGTTGCAAAGCAGGCCACCCCGCTGATCGAAAAGATGGCTGCCTCAGATGTCAATACGCTGGTTAAAGCGAGTGCGATTTCAGCTTTGGGAAATACCGGTAATGCGGCTTATCTTCCGGTATTCAGATCGGCCTTGACCAGCCAGTCTTATGCTATTCAGGGCGCTGCTCTGGTTGCATTGCTAAAACAACAACCGGCAGAGGCACTGACTGCTGCCAAATCCTTTGAGAAAGACAACAAGAAACTGTTAACCCAGGCAATGATGGTTGTGTATGCAACTGCTGGTACAGCAGCGGAGCTTCCCTTTTTCGCAACAGGCTTTCATCAGAGAAGTTTACAGGAACAGTATAGTTCCTTGCCTATGTATCTCAGTCTGGCTGCGAGGGTAAATGACAAAGCAGGGTTTGAACGCGCCGTTGATGATGCGAAAGAGCTCGGCCTGAATCACCGTGCACAGGGTCTGGACCGTTACATCGCAGACATGCTTACGCAGTTTAAACAGACGCCGGCAGGCAAAGAACATGTGGCTTACCTGGATAAAGCGATTGAAGCACTTAAGTAAGCTCAGACAAAGCAAAAGCGCCCGGTCTCCTGGATACAGGGGCCGGGCGCTTTTGCTCTAAAGAGATCCGCCGTGATTAAATCATAGCTTTTTTGGTCGGGAAAAAGAAAAGTTATACGTCACACGCATCCCTAGAACAGTTGTATTTTCATATGGATCAACTTTAATTATTTCTCCGTGAAGGTCTATATCTATCATATGCCGTCTGGAACTTAGAAGTTGATATCCAACAGCAACAGAAGGTCCGACTCCGCCTAAAACATCACCTCCGATATAGGCTATCCCACCTAACATCAGGTGAAGTCTATCCATCGGATAGTACTTTCCGGAAACACCGAAATAAAAATTATAAGGCGTTTCTACGCCGATCGATGGTACTATAGAAATTCTATTTGCAAGTTTTACTTCACCCTGCAGTCGAGCACCAATTCCACCCTCGGCATCGTATGAACCCGTTTTCGAAACGTTTATAGCCGGACCAAAGCCTAAAGCGTTTTTTGCCTGCCCCTTGGCGGTATCTATGGAAAAAAGCATACAACAAAAGATAAACGGGGCAAGTAATTTATACATTGGTTTTAATGGTTAATCAGTTTACACGGTACTTGGTCCGCCGTATGTTTGGTAAATATTATGGTGCTTACCTTAAAGTGCGGAGATGAGCATAAACAAGGTACGGCCGCTTGAAATGATGACGAGCACGCCTACGGCGATTAATATCGACTTTGTGTTCAATTTACCGGCGAACCTCGCGGCGATCGGAGCGGCAATAAGTCCACCGATGATCAGACCGGCAATGGTCTGGATGTGACTGGTGCCGAGCAGGACGAAGAAAGTGAGTGCGCTACCCAGTGTCACGAAGAACTCCGTAAGGCTGACGGTTCCAATAATGTACCTCGGCGTTTTACCTTTTGCGATGAGCGTACTTGTGACCAGAGGGCCCCAGCCACCACCGCCAAAAGAATCCAGGAAACCGCCAGCGCCGGCCAGCCAGCCTGCATTCTTAACTTTCCTTACGGCATTTTTCTTCTTAAAAGCATTGGTCAGTATTCGCAGTCCGAGAAATAACGTATAGACGGATAACACCGGACGCAGCCAGCTGCCATAGGTTTCGCCAAGATAAACCAGCAGCACCGCGCCAGCTATCGAACCGAGAATACCAGGAACAAGTAAGGTTTTGAAAAGTCTTTTGTTGATGTTTCCGAACTTATAATGGCTGAACCCGGAGGCGCCACTGGAAAACATTTCGGCAGTGTGGATACTGCCACTTATCGCCGCAGGATTTAATCCCGTGGACAGCAGTACGGTTGTAGATATCACTCCGTAACCCATTCCCAGTGCACCGTCAACAAGCTGAGCTACAAATCCGGCAAGAAGCATCCAGCCAAATGCGGCATCTAGATTCAAGGTCACCGCAAAAGCTTTAAATGCATTCATGAGATTCGTTAGCGGATAAAAAGATGCAATGACATGTCCTATGATCATGAACGCAAGTGCAAACAAACATCTGCCGGCAATTCTCCTCCAAAAGTTACCGTCTTTTACGCGGGGGTTCCGGACTTCCAGCGTTTCTGCCGCAACAGGCATTTGCATTGTCTTTTCTTGTATCACTTTCATTTATGCTGTCTAAATTGACCGTAAAAAGATGCCTCAAGGGGCATCAGAAGCTTCGCTATCCTACAAATATATTATAATTCCGAACAAAGAAGATTATGTCTATGGATTTTATAGTCTTTTTCGTAAATTGGGGTAGTATAGCAGGCGTGGCACCGGTTTGAATCTTGCAATTTTTGGGTTGAAATCCGCAATCAACAGCCGGCCTGAAATCATACATTTGTTTGGATCAAAATAACATCAGCTATGACTCCTTCAAAAGCAGAAACCCTCGAGGACTTTTACCTGCATAAATTCAATGAGCTGCCCTTAAATATGCAGCCGGAGACCGGCCATTTCAATGTATTTCGCTTCGAAGATTGCGTGGCAAAACCTGTTAGTTACAGAAGGCGGGACTTTTATAAGATCTCTCTGACGCGCGGTAACAACCGCTATCACTATGCCGATAAGAGTATAGAGATTGACGGCTCGACGCTGATGTTTTTCAACCCACGGGTACCGTATACCTGGGAGCCGCTCTCACAGGATAGTACCGGTTTTTTCTGCATATTTTCCAATAGCTTCATCACGGAGAAGTTCGGCATCGGCCTCAATGAGCTACCGATGTATGCCAGCGGCGGCAAGCCGGCATACGTACTCAACGCGGATCAGGACGCTATCGTAAGCAGCATTTTCTTAAAAATGATGGAAGAAATCAGGTCGGATTATGCATTCAAGTATGATCTCCTGCGCAACTATGTAACGGAACTCACCCATATGGCGTTGAAGTCGAGACCCAGCGATCGCCTCTATCAACATCCAAATGCCAGGTCGCGTATCACCGCGGTGTTTACGGAACTACTGGAGCGGCAGTTTCCCATTGAGAACCCATCGCAGCGACTGCGTATGCGTTCTGCCAGCGACTATGCAGCACAGCTTTCCGTACATGTTAATCACCTGAACCGTGCGATACGGGATACTACAGGCAAAACTACGACCGCAGTCATTGCCGATCGTCTGGTTAGTGAGGCGAAATCTCTGCTCAAGCACACAGACTGGAATATATCTGAGATTGGCTACTGCCTCGGTTTTGAGGAACCTGCTCATTTCAACAATTTCTTCAAGAAGCAGACCCAGTATACACCCCTACGCTACCGCGTCTCTTGAGGCTGTACCTCCGCCCCGGAAGCCCGACGTTTTCACCGGTTTGAATTTTGTAATTAACCACTTGAATCCTGCAAACGGACCGCTATTTTCCAGGGTACCTTTGAATAATCAAAAGGACAATTATGGAAACTAAAAAAGTATGGTTCGTTACCGGTGCATCAAAAGGACTCGGTTTAACACTCGTAAAACAACTACTAAACAGCGGCTACCGCGTAGCGGCAACGTCAAGAAGTCTGGAAGACCTCAGCCAGGCGGTAGAAGCCGGGACGGAGCGGTTCCTGCCACTAAGCGTAGACCTTAGATCAGAGGAAAGCGTTGGAGACGCCGTTCAGGAAGTGTTGCGCACATTCGGCAGCATTGACGTGGTCGTAAACAATGCGGGATATGCTTTAACAGGCGGATTGGAAGAATTAAGCGACGAGGAAGCACGCAAGAACTTTGACATCAATGTCTTCGGCTCGCTAAACGTGATCCGCAAAGTGCTGCCGCACATGCGCAGCAGACAGTCGGGCCACATTTTTAACATCTCGTCTATTGGGGGATTTACCGGACTATTTCCGGGGTTCGGGATTTACTGTGCCACAAAGTTCGCTGTTCAGGGCTTCACCGAGTCGCTGTCAGAAGAAGTGAAAGAGTTCGGAATTCGCGCGACGATTGTTTCACCGGGGTATTTCCGGACCGACTTCCTTACGCCGGAATCGTTGAACGTGCCTAAAAACCCAATAGATGCCTATAAACAAGTCCGGGCTTCGCAGGAGGCCCACCAAACAAGCATCAACGGTAATCAGCAAAACGATCCCGAAAAAGGCGTGTCTGTTCTGATACAGGTTGCGGAAAGCAAAAACCCACCCCTGCATCTGTTTCTTGGGGAAGACGCATATGGTCTCGCCAACGAGAAGATTGATGTTGTGAGACGCGATATGGAACATTGGAAGCACATCGCCACCGCGACCGGAATTGACGTGGCGACAAAGTAGAACGACACGAAAGTAGCTGTTTCCTGATAAACGGTGCCGTGGATATGGCGCCGTTTACAGTTTAACATAGAACTCCCGCGCCCGAAGTGCTTCCTGCTTCGCTTCTGCTTCGTTGCCCATCCACTTCAATAGTTCTGCCCGTTTCTCGTGGCATTGCTGCGCAACATAAGAATCAGGGAAAGAACGGGCGGATTGGGTAAACAGATCATACGCTTTCTTTCTGGAAGCTGCATCTTTACTTTGCATCAGTTTGGCTGCTGCCTGATAGTCTGCATACCAGTTACGTGCGACTGCGCTCATGCGGTCTGCCTCCTGAAGGCCCTGAAACGGAGGCAAGCTGGCGATCGAATTTCTGGCGAGAACCTGTTTCTTGGTACCGCTGAAGAAGGTCTCGAGTGCTGCGAGATATGCTTCTGCTTCCTTTCTGTTGTGCAGGAAATCTTTGAGGGAAGTTTCTTCTTTCGGGTTTGTAAAAAAAGAGGCTTCTGAAAGTACCGCCGGTATCCCATACGTACCCCTTAGTACAGCCGCACCACCTGAGGCAAAGATGGTGTGATCAGAAACCAGGCTAACCTGTGGCCGGGCCGCGTAGAACTTCTCCGAAAGCGCCCTGGCGATAGATTTACCTAAAGCTACCCCGGCGAGATTTTCAGAGGCATTACCATGATAGTAGATAATTGGAAAATTGACGGTAGAGTCCGCAGTGGCATTGTGGTGAATGGAAAGGAACAAGTCGGCTTTGTGGTCCAGCGCAGTCTTAACACGATCTACTAACGGCACGAACTCGTCTTTGGTGCGGGTCATCACTACAGTAGCCCCTTTCTTTTCCAACATGCCCGCAAGCAACTGTGCAACACGAAGGTTGACCCACTCCTCCCGCTCGCCGGTTGGACCCTGCCTGTAGGAGTCCGTTTTCGCTGTTCCTCCATGGCCGGCATCGATACATATTACTTTCCCCGAGAGGGTGCCCGGTTGCCCGGCGTATACTGTAGAAGAAACACAAATTAGTGAGAGCGCAACAGCCAGGCGGCTGAAAATAGTCATACGTGCGAACTGAAACATGGTTTTCGATTTTTCTAATTCTTCGACCATTTGTCGAAGCTTCAACTAAAATCACTAAACTTACGGTATAAAGCAAGTATTCGACCCGGAAAACTGCCTGCGGGGCCATTCTACGGCAAGAATGTTACGTGATATTTAGTTCCATGCGTTATTCATGATAGATACCGATAAAAAAGCCTTACTAACCACCCTGATTCTGGGTATACTCACTGCAATAAGCTCGATCTCTATTGATATCTATTTACCGGCGTTTCCGCCAATGGCGCAGTACTTCAATGTGCCTATTGTACGCATTGAAACTTCCGTTACGGTTTTCCTGTTCGGTATGGCATTCGGGCAACTATTTATTGGGCCACTTTCCGATATCTGGGGACGAAAAATTCCCTTGCGAACAGGCTTGATTCTGTATGTCGTGTGCAGTGTTGGCTGCATGCTGACGAGTTCCTTTTCGCTGTTTCTGCTACTGAGGTTTCTGCAAGGACTCGCTGGAAGTGCGTGTCAGGTAATCTCTAGGGCGCTGGTCAATGATCTTTATGCCGAAAAAAGTTCAGCCCGGATCTTTACGATTTTACAAATTCTAATGGGCATATCCCCTATTGTTGCCCCAATAATCGGGAGCCAGCTGGCGGAACCCGCGACCTGGAAGCTGCTGTTTCTGATCATGGCGGTTATTTCTGGTATAGGGCTTCTTGGCTGCCTGACGGTTCTGCCTCATGGAAAACCCGCGTTGCGGGATAAAACGATCAACCTGCAGGCCATCGGATCCTCTTATGCTTATGCCATAAAGAGTCCAGCATTTCTAAACTATGCGTTCGTCCGGGCAATCAGCAACAGTGCAGCGTTTTCCTTCGTCACGGCTTCTCCATTTGTACTTACACAGATCTACAAGATGGATAAACAACATTTTGGCTATCTGTTTTCTGTTACGGCAGTCGGCATCATTGCCGCAGGTATGGCCAACACGATGCTGCTTAAACGGTTTGAAGTAAGGCAAATCATCAGAATTTCAATCCTGATACAGATCGCATCGGGCACTTCTGCACTGGGCATATTGCTGATTGATGGTCCCTTGTATGTACTACTGGCATCCATCTTTATCTTCCTCTCTATGCTTGGGCTGGTATTGCCAAATGCCACCGCTATGTATTTATCCGCCGTGGCTGCGGCAAGCGGTTCCGGTTCTGCACTGGTTGGTTCCATGAGCTACCTGTCTGCATTTCTAATTACAGCCCTGCTCAGCTTTTTACATAATAATACCGCTTATCCGATGATCCTGATGATGCTTTTCTGCGCTTGTACCGCATACTTTTGTCTGCAGTGGAAGGCTGGCTACAGCCGGAAGCAGACCGTTAAGGATGCTTGATACAGAACAACCCGGAGACGCTATGCCGGACTTACTTCAAGGCTTCTTTTATGCCTGAAGAACAATTGGGAAACTGGAATCAGCAGCAAGCCGCAGAGGCCGAAGATGACAAAAGAAATCCGGAGGTTAAATGCATGTGCAAGATAGCCGATCAAGGGAGGGCCGAGCAACATTCCCGTGATGGAATACGTCGCAATGATGGAGATGGCCATCCCCGGAGAATACTTTTTTGATGAGCCGGCAAGTGCGTAAGACATCGGAACAACAGCAGCGGTACCAAAGCCGACCATGGAGAATCCGATCATTGCGGTCCAAAAATGTGGAATGGCAATCGCCATAGTAATACCGGCCATGATGCAGACTGCACTCATGATATACGTTCTCGGCATTCCGATCCAGGTGATGATCTTGTCGGACAAAAACCGGGAGAAGGCCATGAAAGTCATGAAGATCAGATAACCATAGGTGAAGATCTTCACGTGGAGTACCTGCTGGAAGTAAATACCACTCCAATCGAACATTCCACCTTCACAAATTGCCGAGAGCAGCGCAACGATGCCAAGGTAAAAAATATAAGGATCGGGTTTGCCCAGGATCAGCTTGTTTCCACTCTCCGATTTATCATCTCTAAGCAAAAACTGGTAACTATAGGTGATGAGGATTAATGCACCAATGGCAACGATAATGAAGTGGATGTGTAAGGGTTGATCCAATTTCAACATCAAGGTAGAAAAGAGAATGCCGAAAATGCCGCCTGTACTCCAGAATCCGTGAAAGGAACCCATGATCTTTTCATCAAAACGCTTCTGAAGAGATATGGCCTGTGTGTTTACAGCAATGTTAAATATCCTGGTGGTGAAGGAAAATAGAAGGACTGCCACGACCAATGCAGGAACGCTCTGGGTGTACCCGATGAGGGCAAGTGACAAGGTGTTCAATGCATATCCTACCGTCAGTGGTACCCGGCTGTTGTATTTAGAGACCAGCCAGCCAGAAATCGGCAGTCCCAGCAAGGAGCCGATGGGCATCGCGAGGAGGATACTGCCAAGTTCCGCATCATTAAACTCGAAAGCGGTTTTTATCGTTGGAATTCTTGAGGCCCAGGTGGAAAAACTGAAACCGGAAAGAAAAAAAGCTAAACTGAGAAATACGCGTTGCTTGGTCTTGGAAATCATGGCGCTAAATTACAACTTTCCGAACAACAGCAATCTTTATACCTTTATTCGTTGTGGCTGGCGATACCCAACGAAAATACCGCCAGTAAAATCAAAACAGGTATCACTTTGTTAACTAAGAAAAAGAAACATCTAATGAATGAGATCAAGAAAATAGGCTTTATCGGGTTAGGCAACATGGGCATCCCGATGGTGAAGAACCTGGTGCGGGCCGGGTATGAAGTCAGGGTTTACAACCGGACAGTAGATAAAGCATATGCACTGCAGCAAGAGGCTGATGTAAAAATAGCTGAGCACGTGACGGAGCTCCTACCAGATGCGGACCTAATCATTTCCATGCTGACAAACGATGCAGCTGTACGGGAAGTCTATGAAGGGTCTGACGGGATCTTCCATGCAGCTACAAAGGATGGCTTAATCGTTGTTGACATGAGTACGGTATCGCCGGATACCACCCGGGATCTGGCAAAAGCAGCCGGGCAGAAAGGAATATCCTATCTGGATGCACCGGTATCCGGAAGCGTGAAACCTGCGACTGAAGGGCAGCTGGTCATTATGGTCGGCGGAGATGTTGAACCGTTTAACAAGGTGAAGCCTGTGCTGGAAGTACTGGGTAAGTCTGCTACCCTGCTTGGTGATCACGGATCAGGAAATGTCGCCAAACTCGCCATCAATCTTTTCCTGGGCATCACCATACAGGGACTATCCGAAGCGACGATCTTCGCATCAAAAAATGGAATAGCTCCGGAAGCCCTGCTCCCACTTATAAACAGCAGTGCTGTAGGAAGCGGCATTACTAAGATTAAGTCGGACAACATCATCAATGGAGACTATAAAGCAGCTTTTGCTTTGAAGTTATTGCAAAAAGATCTTGGACTGGCGGCCGATATGGGTATGAACTCCGTGCTGGGAACAGCCGTTTTGGATACCCTTGAGAAAGCAATGGACAGCGGCCTGGCGGATGAAGATATGGTTGCTGTATATAAATATCTTGAAAAAAGCCTTTAAGACCTTATCTTTGGCAGATGATAGCAATCGGACAATACAACGATTTAAGAATAATAAGTAAAGCAGAAAACGGCCTGATCCTGACCGACGGCGATAAGGAAGTTCTCTTGCCTTACGCACTGGTACCTGCTACTGCGGAGATAGGCGAAAATATCACTGTCTTTGTGTACACACACAAGGATGGGAGTTTGATTGCAACAACAAAAAAACCGATGGCCTGTGTTGGGGATTTTGCGTACTTAACGGTTGTAGACGAAGCACAGGATGGGGTATTTATGGATCTTGGTATCGGTAAGGATGTTTTTGTACCGCAGAAGGAACAAAAGCGACCGATGTTTAAAGGAGATAAACATGTTGTTTACGTCTTTTTAGACGATAATAACGACCGGATGGTGGCCTCTTCCAGACTCACAAACTTTGTTGAAGAAGATGATATCGACCTGGAGGAAGGCGACGAAGTGAGCTTGCTGATCGTAGATCGTTCTGACCTGGGGTTCAATGCCATCATAGATAATAAATATATCGGATTGTTGTATACCAACGAGCTTTTCGATGAACTCAACCCGGGTGAAGTGAGAAAAGGTTGGGTGAAAAAGATCCGCGTGGAAGGGAAAATCGATTTGTCCTTGCAGCCGACCGGGTACGGTCATATTCTGGACACCAAAGACATACTTTTCCAGGAGCTGAAGGACAGTAACGGCGTGATCCATTTGGGTGATAAAAGTTCTCCAGAGGAGATCTATCAGCGTTTCAAAATCAGTAAGAGTGCTTTTAAGAAAACAATAGGTGCTTTATACAAGGAAAGGCTCATCACGATCTCGGACCATGAGATCCGTATACTCATTGATTCTGAGGCAGAATAACTTTTTTTTTAAAACACAAACCCGGATGTGGTGTTGTATCTAAAAAAACGTTAATTATGAGATACAAGAAATTATTATCGGATTCCGCTTCCAGATTAACTGATTCCGCATCGAAAATATCCGATTCCGTTTCAAGAAGTTCAGATTCTTCTAATGCTATTGTAGCATTGTTAACAGGCTTAGCGGTCGGCGCCGTATTGGGCGTTTTATTTGCGCCAAGCAGTGGCGAGGAAACCAGAAACCTGATCGCGGAACGCGCAAGCGGACTTGGCGAAGACCTGAAAGATAAATACCAGTCTGCAAGAGACAAAGTGGTGAACAGCAAAGATGAGCTGGTTGAAAATGTTAAAAGCAAAGCCAGTGGTCTTTCGCAGGAGTTTAAAAACTTTAAACAGGAAGCAGGCAGCGACATTGAAGGTCAAGTGAAGAATGCTGCTGACAACGCAAATGACGCCGTACAAGGCGCATAAATGAACAGGAGCCGGTCTTTTAAGACCGGCTTTTTTTATCTTCTGCCTGCCATACGGATCAGTTTCTCTGAAAGATCTCTGCCAAGATATCCATCAATCAGCACGTGAACTACGTACAACACCGGTGTCATCAGGATGGCTACAATAAATTTATACGTATAATTTACGAGGCCAATCGCGGCGACCATCTGCCAGCTCCAATGGTATTGAGGATTCAAGTAGAATGCAATAAAGATTACCACAAAGCTATCAATAAACTGCGATACGACGGTCGACCCTGTTGCCCTTAACCAAAGCGCACGTTCGCCGGTCACCCGCTTGATCTTATGGAACATCAATACGTCGGCCATCTGCCCCACCAGAAAGGCGACGATCGATCCCACGATAATCCACATACCCTGCCCGAAAATCCCGGCAAAGGCGTTGTTCATGTCCAGTGGCTTTCCATTCACATCCTGAGTTATCCAGAAATCCGAAGGGCTTAGTTTCATAGCCAGGCCGACGACTACAAAGGCAAAGGAGATCAGGATAGCAGTAAGCACGGATAAAAACCGTACCTGCCTTACCCCAAAATACTCATTGATGATGTCCGTCATAATGAAGATCAGCGGCCAGGTGAGTACCCCCGCAGACATATTGAAGCTGAGGTTGGGGACGCCGAGAAGGTTGATGTCAAATTTAGGAATCCCCAGAGTCGCTTCCACATTGAAGATCTTGACTCCGATGAACTCGGAGAGTATGGCGTTTGCGACAAAGAAAGTAGCCAAAACAAGCAGCAACCGGCTTTCTTTAGATTTATATGTCATGATTATGAAATTATTAAAATAATCCGACAATACCAGACGTTAGGGAAATAATTGCCGTCGTACTAGGCAGTACGCAGATTTAATTTCTATTTTCGCTAAACATGATATCTATAAATTCCAAGTTACCAGGTGTTGGCAACACCATTTTTTCTGTAATGTCTAAATTGGCGGAAGAACATCAGGCAATTAACCTTTCGCAGGGATTCCCAGATTATGACTGTGATCCAGAACTCTTAAGCCTGGTTAACGCAGCAATGCTGGAGGGCGTCAACCAATATGCGC
>JARKUW010000092.1 GCA_029851965.1 Bacteroidota bacterium
GAGTGGGCAGTTCAGGATTTCCAGGACGGCCAATACCACCTGGACGTTCATGGTCCAAATGGCTTTTTCAGATCTTTCAAAGGCACAGCAGCCAATCCCGCGGTTAGCATCTTATGCCGCTATGAAGAAGACCCGAAGAAACCGGGTAAACTTACCGGCAATATCTTGGTCACTGCCGTTAACAAAGGCAAGAAAGCCGAAGAAGTGGTCATCAGGGATGTGAGTTACAAAGCCGGTCCAAAGCAGCTTAAAGTTCCGGCGAATGGCAGGAGCAGCATCAAGCTTGATCTTAAGGCTAACCACCATTGGTACGACTTTATCGTTGAAGTTGCTGGATACAAGCAGTTTCAGGAACAGTTCGCCGGGCGGGTAGAAACGGGTGCAATAACCAGGACGGACCCGCTTATGGGCAGGATGGTCTAATAGCTAATAAAAAAGGCGTATGCATCAATCGATGCATACGCCTTTTTACTAACCGGGTTTACCCCGTATTTAGTTTGCCAATGAAGCTGGCATTGGCTTATTCAATAGGTTCTCGTAATAGAAACGGAAACGTTCAGCCCTGTCGTGCGGCGTTTTCACACCACCCCAACCATGACGGCCTCCAGGATAGATCATCAGTTCAAAATGCTTATTTGCATTTTGTAGCTTGTCAATAAACTGGATGGTATTCTGCATGTGCACGTTATCATCCATATCACCATGCATTACCCGTAATAACCCTTTGTACTGATCTACGTAAGTCAACACGGAAGCACTCTTGTAACCTTCAGGGTTTTCCTGAGGCGTGTCCATGAAACGCTCTGTATAGTGACTGTCGTAAAGCTCCCAGCTGGTCACCGGTGCACCTGCATAACCGAAATCGAATACATCTGAACCAAAAGTCAGCGCCATACAAGTCATGTAACCACCGTAACTATGGCCAGTAATCAATAGCTTTTTACCATCAACCCAAGGCTGTGCTTTCAACCAGCGACCTGCAGTCATGTAATCTTTCATCTCCCATTTACCAAGGCTGCGGTGCATCAAAGCCACGCCTTCCTTGCCATCATTAACAAGTTGCAAAATGTCAATTAGATCGTTGATTACTTCTTTTTTAGTCTTTAGTGAAGACGATTGTATGTTTTCCATGGTTTTAATGCTTTGGCATCATGAGGCAAAAAGTTAGCCAAGTATCGTTGCAGTAGCTCAATATAATTCTAACTTGCAACTATTTCATTCTGGGCCAATTCACGCGCTTGCATTTACTGGCTCAGCTGATATTCTGATCACAAGCTTATTGACTTAAATACATGTATTATCTATTATATTTTAGTGTTGCAGCTAAAATGATGCAACAACCCGAACTGTTAGAGATTTTAGAACATTCCAGACGATCCAATAAGGCGCGGGACATCACCGGTTGCCTGGCTTATATCGAAGGTCGAGTAGAGGAAGATCATTTTTGCAGGTTTATTCAAGTGCTTGAAGGACCTGAACAAGCCGTATTGGATGTTTACGAGAAGATTGAAAATGACCCAAGGCATCATACCGTCACGCTTGTCAAGCAGGGCATCATTGACGCCCGCAACTTTGCTTCCTGGGAAATGGGCTTTGAAAAGGTCGTCTTAGCATCCAATTCCATGTTGAAAGGCTTTTTTGAGCTGGATCCGGAGATCCTTAGGCAAGAGGGAGACCTGGAAAGCAACTTGTTACTTGATTTTATGAAGTCTTTTAACCAGCAGATGTTCATGTAAGCCGGTTCGCTATTTCTTAACATAGGTCATCATCCGGCCACTTACAGCGCTGTAACTTTGAGTATCGGCATTCAGGAAGTTTATGAAACCGCCGGATCGGCATGCGCCTGATCTTGAATGCTTACAAGCTAAATTAGAAGTTATGGAAATTGGAATTGACAGTTTTGCCTCGGCCATGTACGGCCGTAACACCCTGAGCAGCGTAGATGCAATGGAACAATTACTTGACAGGATCGCAATGGCCGATGAGGCGGGGCTTGATGTTTATGGAATTGGGGAGCACCACAAAAAGGAATTTCTGGATTCCGCGCCAGCGGTGATTCTTGCTGCAGCTGCTGCGCGTACCAAGCGCATACGCCTTACGAGTGCAGTTACGGTATTGAGTACATCAGACCCCGTGCGGGTATACCAGAGCTTTGCCACCCTTGATCTGATCTCTAAAGGCAGAGCAGAACTGGTTGTCGGCCGTGGATCTGCTGTAGATGCCTACCCACTGTTCGGCTTTGATCTTCAGGATTATGATGCCCTGTTCAGGGAGAAGCTCAATTTATTAATACAAATCCGCGATCAGGAATTTGTGACCTGGTCGGGCCAGTTCAGGCCAGCACTTCAAAACCAACCTGTTTACCCGCGTTCCCTGCAAGAAAAGTTGCCGGTGTGGTTAGGCGTTGGCGGTACGCCGGAGTCTTTTGCACGTGCAGGATCTTTAGGTTTGCCTTTAATGGTGGCCATCATAGGAGGCGAAACGGAGCGCTTTCGGCCGCTGGTGGATCTTTATCGGGAGGCGGGCCGCCGTGCTGGTTTTGCACCGGAACAGTTGAAGGTGGGCTTGCATTCTCCAGGTTATGTTGCAGCGACCAATGAGCAGGCCGTGGCAGATTATTATCCGGGATATGCGGAGTTGTGGACGAAGCTTGGTAGAGAAAGAGGTTGGCCACCGGTAACAAAATCGCAGTTTAACAACCTCATTGCACCAAGAGGTGTGCTGGTGGTTGGCGGACCGGAGCAGGTAGCTGAAAAGCTGATCAGACACAGCGAAGCACTAGGTGGTGTGGACCGCTTCACCTTTCAAATGGATAATGCAGGATTGACGCATCAACAGTTGCTACAATCCATTGCATTGATTGGTAGCAAAGTAATTCCATTGTTGAAGGCCTAATCGCCTTAGAGCCAGGCAGGGGTTTACGGTCAAGTTTAGCGGTCAGGATACTTGACTTTCAGCACTAAAAACACGAAAATAGGTTTTAGGATGTTTGTTTAACTTTCAGATGTTATCTTAACTTCGCATGATAAATGCAAATACGGTAAGGGTCGTTTTGGGAAGATAATGAGGTTAAACAACGAAATACTAGCAGGGCTGATAGATGGTTCACCATATCCCATATACCTAATCTTAGGGGAGGAACTTACGGTCGCTGTTGCAAATGCGGCAACTCTAGAAGCCTGGGGTAAGGATAAATCTGTTATTGGTAAGCCCTTTTCTGAGGCGCTGCCCGAATTTAAAGACCAGCCTTTTGAAAGCCTGCTACGGAGAGTAATGCAAACTGGTGAACCTTACCATGCGGTGAATGACCGGGCGGAGTTCCTGATTAATGGCAAGAAGAAGGTCTCCTATTTCACCTTCTCCTATCAACCCTTGAGAGATGAGCAGGGCGAGATCATCGGGGTCGTATGTTATGCTACAGATGTTACCGGATTGGTAGAATCGGCGGCAGAACTGACCGAGTCTTACCACATGCTTGAACTTAGAGAACTGCAGTTCAGAAATCTTATTCAGCAGGCACCATTTGCGATGTGTGTGATCAGCGCAAGCGACCTCATTGTAACCGACCTTAACGAACGCTACCTTGAACTGGTCGGAAAGACCAGAGCGCAATTGGAAGGCTTTCGCATTTGGGATGCGGTCCCGGAAGCGGCAGACACCTACGGTCCGATCATGCAGCAAGTGATTGCCTCAAATAGGACCTTTTCTGCCAAAGAAGCCGCAGTTCCAGTGGTGAAAGACGGCGTGCGTGAGCTAATATATGTTGATTTCACCTATGAACCTGTGGTGGACCTGTCTGGGGAAGTCACCGCAGTCATGGTGTTGGGCATTGATGTATCGGAGAAGGTGAACATCCGAAGAGCAACAGAAGAGATGGAAGAGCGCATCCGCCTTGCGGTAGATGCCGGAGACATCGGCACTTATGAATACCGGTTTGACACCGATGATTTTGTGACCACCGAGCGCTTTAATGAAATTGTAGGGCTTTCAGGAAGCATAACCAGAGAAGATTTAATCAATCAATACCATCCGGATGACCGTAAATTAAGTGCGCAGGCATTACAAACGGCGAAGGCTGCAGGAAGGATTTTTTATGAGGCCCGGCTATTTCAGCAGGGCTCACCAATGAAATGGGTGCGATTCCAAGCCAAGGTTTACTACGGAAGTGATGGCAATCCGACGCGCACACTTGGTACCGCAATAGACATCACACAATATAAAGCGCTGCAGCAGCAAAAGGATGACTTCATTTCCATCGCCAGCCATGAGCTGAAAACACCCATTACATCGCTTAAAGCCTCCCTACAGCTGCTTAGCAAAATGAAGGAGCAGATCAACCCGGTACTTTTCCCGAAGTTGCTGGATCAGGCCATGCGCAATATGGCTAAGATCACGACGCTGGTAGATGATCTTTTAGACATGTCCAAGTTGAGTCAGGCCCAGATTGAGCTAAAGAAAGCCTCGTTTCACATCGGGAACATGCTCGAAAATTCATGTTGTTTGATACAAGATTCCGCTCAGGATAAGTTGCTATTGAAAGGTGACTTAGAACTTATGGTTCATGCTGATGAACATCGTATTGAGCAGGTCATTATTAATCTGGTGAACAATGCCATCAAATATGCGCCAGATTCAGCACAGATACTCGTAGATGTTAAAAATGAAGGCGATGTTGTAAAGGTTACGGTTGAGGACTTCGGACCGGGTATAGCACCCGAGCGCCTATCGCAGCTCTTTGACCGGTACTATCGTGCCGATGCATCGGGGAAGCAGGTGTCGGGTCTTGGCCTCGGGCTCTATATCAGTGCGGAGATCATCAAACGTCATGGCGGCGAAATTGGCGTGGAGAGCATAGAGGGGCAGGGGAGTAGGTTCTGGTTTACGCTGCCTTTATCATAGGAGTATCTTTTTTCCACAAATTTCCGGTCCGCCTAAGGGAAAATATCTAATATGCGGTTTTGTTGGCAAGTAGCCTGCAGAACCATGTGAAATGATCGAAAAACTAATCCGAATTCTCTTTTCTACCCGCACAATGGGTACGCTTTTACTGCTTTATGCATTCTCCATGGCCCTGGCCACATTTGTGGAAAATGACTACGGCACGCCAGTCGCCAAAGCACTAATTTATAACTGCTGGTGGTTTGAGCTCATCATGCTCATCCTGATCCTAAACTTTATCGGGAACATCAAACGGTATCAGCTGATGTCTTTCAAAAAGTTGCCGCTGCTGGTGTTTCACCTCGCCTTTATCATCATCTTTATCGGTGGTTTTGTAACCAGATACATCAGTTTTGAGGGATCTATGCACATCCGGGAAGGGGAATCAAGTGATGAAATCGTCTCTGACGCCACATTCTTTAAAGTGCAGATCGGACAGAATGAACAGGCCTTGGCTTATGATGATATCCCGGCAACATTGATTTCAAACCATGTTCCATGGTATTTAAAGCCTTTCAAAAAGACCTTTGTCTCAGAATATGACTACAAAGGGTCAAGGGTTAAAATGGAAGTTGTAGATTTCTATGCACGTGCACAGGATTCACTTGTGCTTAGCCCTACGGGTAAGCCGACCTTGCATTTTGTGGTGCTGGAAGAAGGTAAACGCGTAAATAAATACATTCAAAGCGGCACGGTAAAGCTCATTCAGGGCATGGTCATTAGCTATAATGAACCAACTACCGGCGCAATTAATATTGCTGATGGACGGAATGGTTATACCATTTCCTCGCCGTACGAAGGTAACTACATGATCATGGCAACCCAGGAGCGTAAGCCGGTGACCGCCAATGAGGCTCAGCCATTTAACTTGCGCAGCCTTTATACTTACGGATCATTGGCTTTTGTCGTGCCTGAACCTGCACGTACCGGAAATATCATCAATTATGAAGGTGATAAAAGAACGCATGAGCACGACCTTGACCTGGTTCGTGTGGCGGTAACCACACCATCCGCCACAGACACGGTATCATTATATGGTGGCCGTGGATTAACGAACTTTAACTATCAGGGCCAGGTCGGTGGCTTGCCGATTGCCATGGCTTACGGCTCCAAGATCTACAAAGCACCATTTAGCCTTAAACTCGTGGATTTTAAGATGGAAAAATATCCGGGTAGTGATAGCCCGGCAGCATACTCTTCTGACGTGATGATC
>JARKUW010000125.1 GCA_029851965.1 Bacteroidota bacterium
GTAAAAAGAGAGCTGAAGCGTGGGAAAAAATACAACGGTATCATCCTTGATCCGCCTGCAATTGGCCATGGGCCCACCGGCGAAAAGTGGAAGCTGGAGGATCACATTCAGGAGATGATGCAGGAAGTGGTGCAGTTGCTGGATGAAGAGGAGCATTTCCTGATCTTAAATACCTACTCACTCGGATTCTCTTCCGTGATCGTGGAAAATCTGATCAAAACGTCCTTCCCTCAGGTGAACAATCTGGAGACCGGCGAACTGTTTCTGCAGGCGACTTCAGGAATTAAGCTTCCCCTTGGTGTCTTTGGAAAGTTCAACACATTCAAATAGATACACCATTCGGGCACCTGTACTTCCATTCTATTCAATTAAAGGTTTCATTTTCACAGGAAGAGTGTTATACTTGTGAAGAAGTGAGAAGTACGTGCTGTAGCGGCATTAAACACATACAACACTAGACAAGAACGTTATAGGCTTGCAGCACACAGAAGGCGATGTAAATTAGCCGATGCTCGCCTATTACTTTAAATAAAATAACAAACACGAATGAAATTACCACAAATTGCCGGAAGTTTACTCCTGGGCATAGCGTCCATGACGCTGTTTACCAATTGCAGCTCCAGCACACAACAGGCGGATGCACATACCGTTAGCCACAAAGATACAAGCGCAACGGATTCCACTACAGAGGCGGCCGCAACTACGGACCTCGCCCCTATCGATACGGCCCTGTACCACAGGCAACTGGCGAAAATCGCCAATGGCGATACCACCGGGCGTTGGCCGGTAAAGAATCAGCCCGTGCCACTTCCGGGTTCAATCCTGCCCTTTAAGCGTATCGTAGTTTATTATGGCAACCTGCACTCGAAAAAAATGGGTGCACTGGGGGAATACCCACCTAAGGAAATGTGGAGCCGCCTGAACGCGGAAGTCAAGAGGTGGGAGAAAGCAGATCCTTCTACTCCGGTACAGGCCGGTGTACACTATATCGCAGCGGTTGCCAGCGGAACACCTGGAAAAGATGGAAAGTACATCAACCGTATGGGCGACAATCAGATTGATTCCGTCCTGAAAATTGCGAAGATGCACAACGGCATCGTCTTCCTGGATATTCAGGTGGCACTAAGCAACATTCGTGCAGAGCTCCCAAGGCTTGAAAAATATCTGGCGCTGCCAAATGTTCACCTGGGCATAGATCCGGAATTCAGCATGAAGGGTGGTGACAGGCCCGGCAGCAGGATTGGAACGTATGATGCTGACGACATCAACTACTGTTCGCAATATCTGGTGAATCTGATCAAAAAGCACAACCTGCCACCTAAGGTATTTACGGTGCATCGCTTCACCAAGAAAATGGTGACCAACTACAAGAACATTAAGCTGCATCCGGAAGTTCAGATCGTGATGCATATGGATGGCTGGGGTCAACCGGATCTTAAAGTCGGCACCTACCGCTACTTCATCCAGAATGAACCCGTTCAGTTTACCGGTTTTAAATTGTTCTACAAGAATGACCTTAAAAAGGCACCAAACCGCCTAATGACACCGGAGGAGCTAATGAAGCTGAAACCCGTCCCGATATACATTCAATATCAATAAGTTGCCCCGGGGCGCTACACATAAAAAAGCTGGTCAGTACGAACTGACCAGCTTTTTTGCGTCTGGCCTTTATGCAACAAGTTCAAAGGATTGTTGCAATGCTTAGGGGAAATACCGACTTTCATGCCCAATGCAAGACTTCCCTTTATATTTCCAGCTGGGCTGGCAGCACATTTTAGACTGGCAAGGATATGATCACATCCTGTTTGTGATGGTTTTATGCGGAACCTATCTGTTAGCTGATTGGCGCAAAGTATTGATACTGGTCACGGCCTTCACCATTGGCCACAGTGTGACCCTTGCGCTAAGCGTACTATCCATCATCCGGATCAATACCGCTTTAATTGAATTTTTAATCCCGGTGACCATCGTGATTACGGCGGCAGCGAACATCCTGAGCGGAAAGCCAGGGAAAAAGGGTTCTCAGTTCAAATACTTTCTGGCCCTGTTCTTTGGGCTCATACACGGAATGGGATTCTCCAACTACTTAAAAGCGCTGCTTGGCAAAAGCAGCAGCATTACGGCTGAACTCTTCGCCTTCAACATAGGCCTGGAATTCGGGCAGGTGTTAATCGTGGTGGCCATCCTGATCGCTTCATTTATCGTCATCAACCTGTTTAAGGTGAAGCAATGGAACTGGAATTTATTCCTGTCCGCAGCAATCTTTGGGATTGCTTTGGTGATGTCCATCGAACGGGTTTCTGCAGCCTTCTAAAACAATCCCAATTGTCCGGTATCGTCAATTTCGATGTCATCCGGATTCGTGATCTCCAGTGTGATCTTCTTTTTTGGCGCTGCTGCTTTCGCTTTTGACTTCGGTTTCGACTTAGGCTCTGCTTCAGGTTCTGCCACCTGCGGGGTTACCACCTCAGGTTCAGTTGCTGCAGCTTCTTCCACTTCCGGTTCAGCCAATTCTGGTTGTATTGTTTCAGGCACTGAAGCTTCAGGTTCAGGTGTCTCCGGCACGGCTGCCTCTGACTCCGCTGCTTCGGGCGCTTCTGCTTGTACTTCAGCTTTAGGTTCAGCTTCATCTGTTGGAATGGCTTCTGCAGGAACAGATTCAGGCTCCTCTTCAGTTTCTGCCGCTGCTGCAGGTTCTTCTACCGATGGTTCTTCAGCCTCTTCGGCTGTTTCTGCCTGCTCATCTGCAGCTTCTACTTCTTCTGCATCCAGGATCTCAATGTTTTTCACCTCATGCTGCGTGAGCCTGTTGCCGTTCGCCTTGATACCCTTCAAATCAATGAACTCAGAAAGTAAAACCTCAATGGTCTCCGGGATCTGCGTCTTGCCTTTTAAAACGTCAACGACCAGTCTTGCTGCCGGGTTGCTGGTGATGCAGATTAATTTAGATCCGGCCTCCTCACTTACAAAGCTTTGTTTTTTACCTATGGCGATGTTTTCGAACACAAAGCGCTTGACAAAGTGGTTTTTCGCTTTGCCTTCATATTGAAGCACGGCAAATGGCCTTTCCGGATCATATTTCTGAATGATCAGCAGGTCAGCGTCAAAGTGATTGCTCAGCTCAAAGCTGCTCAGTTCATACCAGCCATCTTTGTGCACCTGAAGGATCTTGTCGTCGCCATCAAATTCACCGAGATACTTACCCCTTCCGTCTACATTCAGGCGTCTCAGCAGGTCATCATACCATATCTTCAATCCCGACAGGGTTGAGATTCCTTTGCTTTTCAGTAAGATCTTTTTGATCGGATATTTGGAGACGATGTTTCCCTGCGAACTACGGCCTTTGATGGCGGTATCCGCAAAATCGACATCAAATTGAAGCTTCTTCAGTTTGGTATGTGGCTTCAGCTGTATGTTTATAATTTCTGCCTCTCCGTTTGGATTTGCAGTAAAATAGAGCACTTTGGAACCTTTGGTGCCTTTGGTAAGGTCGTATTCCTTATCCCTGGTAACACCCATCACCGCGAAGCGTTTGATGTAGGCGACACCCGTTCCGCCATCCTTATAGATGAAATTGTAAATGGTACGCTCGTCATTCTTCTTGAACACTGCGGCATGGATGATGCCTTTGCCGACAAATGTTTTATCTGCCACTTTGGTGATGATACATTTTCCATCTTCACGGAACACGATAATTTCGTCCAGATCCGAGCAGTCGGTAATGAACTCATCTTTACGTAAGCCCGTGCCAATGAAACCATCCTCCCGGTTCATGTACAGCTTAACGTTGGCAAGCGCAACTTTAGAGGCCTCTACCCTGTCGAACAAGCGGATTTCTGTCTTACGCTCCCGCCCCTTGCCATACTTATCCTTTAACTTCTGGAACCAGGCAATGGCGTAATCGGTCAGGTGACGGAGGTGGTTTTTAACCACCTTGATCTCATCTGAAATCGCTTTCATCTGATCATCCGCTTTCTTGACATCAAAGCGGGTGATGCTGCTCATTGGCTTGTCGATCAGTTTCTTAAAATCTTCCGGTTCAATTTCACGGTATAGCTGCGATTTGAACGGATCAAACAAGGTGTGTAAGACCTGAAGCACCATTTCAAAATTACCGGAGTTCTCGTAGTCAGGGTGCTTATACATCCCCTCCTGAATAAATATTTTAAGCAGGGAACTGAAGAAGATCTTTTCCTGCAGTTCATGCAGACGGATTTCCAGTTCCTGACGGAGCAGTTCTTTGGTGTTCTGCGTATTTTCAATCAGGATGTCATTAACGCTTAAAAACTGCGGTTTGTCGTCCTTGATGATACAGGTATTCGGAGAGATCGATACCTCGCAGGATGTAAATGCATAAAGCGCATCGATGGTGACATCGGGGGAGATCCCTGGTGCCAGCTGAATGACGATCTCTACATTCTGAGCGGTATTGTCTTCGATCTTCTTGATCTTGATCTTGCCTTTTTCATTTGCCGAAAGGATACTGTCGATCACAGAACCCGTTGTGGTGCTGTAAGGAATTTCGGTGATCACGAGTGTTTTTTTATCTTTCTCGGTGATCTTGGCGCGTACGCGGACTTTTCCGCCACGCATCCCCTCGTTGTAGGCGGAGAAATCAGCCATTCCGCCAGTAAAGAAATCAGGCAGAATATTCGGACGCATGCCTTTTAGCGCCTCGATGGAGGCATCCAGCAGCTCCACAAAATTATGCGGCATGACCTTGGTGGCCAGGCCCACGGCAATTCCTTCTGCGCCCTGAGCCAGGAGCAGCGGAAATTTAACCGGTAAGGTTAGGGGTTCGTTGTTACGCCCGTCGTAACTAAGCTGCCAGGTGGTGGTATCCGGATTGAAGACCACTTCGTTGGCAAATTTGGATAGCCGTGCTTCGATGTAACGTGCGGCAGCGGCACTATCACCGGTAATCGGGTCACCCCAGTTTCCCTGGCAGTCGATCAGCAGGTCCTTCTGCCCGATCTGCACCATGGCATCCCCGATGGAGGCATCTCCATGCGGATGGTATTTCATGGTATTGCCGATGACATTTGCAGCCTTATTGAACCTGCCATCATCCATTTCCTTCAGGGAATGGAGTATCCTGCGCTGTACAGGCTTCAATCCATCGTTAATGTGCGGTACTGCGCGATCCAGAATTACATAAGAAGCATAATCGAGGAACCAGTTTTCGTAAAGGCCGTTTATGGGTATTACGGTGTGCTTATTTTCTTCGTTTATGTTTTGTTCTATTTCGTCGCTCATTAATAATTTCTTGTATCCCGTAAAGATACGGAATTATCATTTTTTTCACGACAGATTGGGGGTAGAAGTTGAAATCTATCCCATCAGGCGGTTTTCTACAAACGCGAAAGGAAGCAGGCTTTGTACACCTTTTACCTTTAGTATCTCGCCGTTAAGGCAGTAAAAAAGCACCTCGATTTCTGATCCCTGCCGCTGTTCAAATTCTGCCATCACCTGTAAACATGCGCCGCAGGATGTGACGGGCTTATCGATGACAAATGAATCTGTATGGGCGGTGATCGCCATCGTCTTAATTACTGCACCCGGCCTGGTGGCACCGATGCTGAACAGGGCTACCCGCTCCGCGCACAATCCAGACGGATAGGCGACATTTTCCTGGTTGCTGCCCAGTACCACGTCTCCATCTTCCAGTAGGATGGCCGTACCCACCCGGAACTTCGAGTAAGGGGAATAGGAAGTTGTCAGCGCCTTTTCTGCGCTGACGCACAATGCACGGTCGGCTATGTTCAAATCATTCAGCCCGCTGTAACGCTCGTATGTAATGGTGAACTTTTGTTCATTCATAATTGTTAAAACTTTAATTGAAGTAAAATCCACACCTTGCTTTGTGCGCTGTTCACGAACAAAAACTAAAGTGGGGCTACTAATGTATAAAATTAAAACATATCAACCCGTAAATCTTTGTTAAGGTAGCCGTAGCGTATGTAGATGACGGTCGAAAAAGCAGGCCGGTAGTTGTCAAAGGTTTTGGCGAAATTTGCTAAACAATTTGTTAAACAAACTGTTGCTAGGACATGGGATGGCCTTGTTGAGGCGTCCGATGGCATGATTTTAGTTATTAGATCTTTATCGTAAACTGCTCAATCCACATCACTTGAATCCATATATACGAAAAACGTTAAAAGTCATTCTTTGGGTAATTGCCAGCGTCATCATGCTCGTTGTTCTAATTGCCCTGTCATTGAATATCCCCTCGGTTCAGAACTTTGTCAAGAACAAAGCAATCAACTATTTAAAGAACAAGACCCACACTGAAGTGCGGCTGGAGAGCATCAAAATTGCTTTTCCAAAGGATGTTGTGTTGAACAAGTTTTACATTGAAGATCAGAAAAAAGACACCTTACTGTATGCACAACGGCTGGCAGTAGACATCAGTCTGATGAAGCTGATCAACAATAAAGTGGAGATCAACAACATCGAACTGGAAAACATTCGGGCCAACGTAACGCGTATTAATCCGGACACGACTTTTAATTTTTCGTTTCTGATGGACGCTTTTATGTCCGAGCAAACGAAGCCGGAAGAGGAAGTGGAGAAAGACACGACTTCTACGATGAAGTTCTCTCTGGATAAAGTAAGCTTTAAAGATATCGGTATTAAATACCGCGACGATGTTGCGGGTAATGCCGTTGCACTACACCTTGGTGAGTTTACCTCAAAAATTAAGGCGTTTGACTTAGCCGGGCAGCATTACGTGATCAAAACGCTGGCGCTGAAGAACACATCCTTAAACTACCTGCAACAGAAACCCCTTGTGCAGTTGGCGAATCACCTGGAGAAAACTGTAGATACGGCAAAGACGGAAAGCGGAAAGCTTCCGCTGGTGGAAATCGAAGACTTCGCGTTTAACAACATCAAGATCAATTTTGACGACCTGATCTCCAAGAAAAATGCTAAGGTGAACCTGAATGAGCTTGCCGTTAGTAAGCTGTTCGTAGACTTAACCTCCAACATTTACAAGGCTGATGAGGCGAAGATCAACAACAGTCAGATCAACTTCAACGCTGCAGCCACGAACACCAAAGCAAACATCGACCTGCAGGAATTTTCGATCACCAAGTTGTTCACGGATCTGACCAATGGAAAATATCAGGTGGATGACGCTAAACTGAACCGTTCCAATGTGGTGTTTGCCTTTAAGCCTGTCGCGGCAAGCAGCAACAAAAACGCGTCTGCGGATACCGCAGCCGCAGCTGCACCAATGGCCTTTGTGGTGAAGAACATCAGCCTTGCTGAAAATAACATACAGTTTGATAACCTTGCGGAGAAACTTACGCCGGGAATGGACTTCAACCACATGAAAATTACCAACCTGGGTCTGGTCGCAGAAGCGCTTTCTTACAGCGATAGCGGCATTAAGGTAAATGTGCGCAGTGGTAACCTAAGGGAAAAGAGCGGTTTCCAATTGAACACCCTAAAGGGCGACGTGGCCTACTCTGATAAAGCCATTAAGATCAGCAATCTGGTTGTAAAAACGCCAAACACCAATATTGAAAATTCTACGGAGCTGAACTATACCTCCATGGAAGACCTGACCAAGCACCCGGAAAGAGTGAAAATGGCCATGGTCATCCGCAACACGACCATTGGCTTGAAAGACGGCACGTATTTCAGCCCGGCGATACCGGCGAATTACCGTAATGAGAAAATTAAGGTGAGTGCAAATGTTAATGGCTATCTGAACAACCTGAACATCCCAAATTTGCAGATTACCGGATTAAAAAGCACCCGTATAGATGTTAGCGGTACGGTGAAAGGACTTCCAGATGCTGAAAAGGCATTCCTGGATTTGAACATCAAACAGTTTTCCCTGGCTAAAGGCGACCTGATGGTGGTGATTCCTAAGAACACGCTACCGCCGAGCATAGAACTTCCAAACCGGATACAGGCGAACGGTAAATTCCGTGGCTCTA
>JARKUW010000137.1 GCA_029851965.1 Bacteroidota bacterium
CCGGAAGGGACCAATGTGGTGCCTCAGGTAAGAAAGCATGAAAAATTGCTAAAAAATTCACCTGATTTGCAGTCCATTATGGCTTTTTGTCAACAATATCATTTATTTCCTGCATATTTATTTTATTTTAACGAAAAAGTATGCACAAACATGACGTATAGAGATTTAATTGGCAGCGGTTCCTTTGTTTTTAGAAGCTTATGCTGCCTGATATGGTTGCTTGTTCCTGCACTTAGCAGTTCTGCACAGGATGCATTTTCGGGTTTGAAAGAGCTGTTTACGCTGCCAAAACATTACGTCGTAAAACATACCAGCGCGGTTTTGAAAATAGACGGCCGGCTGGATGAGCGTGCCTGGGATCAGGCAAGCTGGAGAGCTGATTTCGAAGATATTGAAGGTTCAAAGAAGCCTTTACCGGGACATCCGACACGCGTGAAGATGTTGTGGAACGACTCTACTCTTTTTATTGCAGCGGAACTGCGGGAACCTCAGGTATGGGCCACGCAAACTCAGCATGATGACATCATCTTTAAAGATAATGATTTTGAGGTCTTTATAGATCCGGATAACAACGGGCACAATTACTTTGAAGTAGAGGTAAATGCCTTCAATAAGATCTTCGATCTTTTCTTGCCGAAACCCTATCGCAATGGCGGCGACGCCCTTGTTAGTTGGGATGTAAGTGGCCTGAAAACGGGAGTGAAGATAAATGGTACACTCAATAATCCGGAGGATGTAGACAAAGGATGGACCGTGGAGATTGCCATTCCCCTGAAAGCAATTCGTATGGGATATGACATAAAGGTTCCTGAAGAGGGGGCGATCTGGCGGATCAACTTCTCCCGGGTGGAATGGGATACGGAAATAATTGACGGTAAGAATGTCAAAGTTAAGGATGCAAATGGGAAGAATCTCCCTGAACACAACTGGGTGTGGTCGCCACAAGGCGTAATTGATATGCACTATCCGGAACGTTGGGGGTATCTGCAGTTTACCCGTAAGGAAGCTGCAGCTTTTGAGCTTCCATATGCTGAGCACCAGAAGCGGTACTTGTGGCTCATTTACTATAAACAAAAGCAGCATTTAAAGGAACTTGGAAGATATGCTGCTACATTAAAGGAACTCGGCATTGAACCGGAAGTTCAAGTTCTGGGGAAATCAAATCGCCTGGAGCTGGCCGCCAGCGACAAGCAGTTTTTGGCTACCATTAAGGAAGACGGCGCGGAGATCAGTGTAGATGATGATGGACTGGTAAAAGTTCAACAGAAGAACCGGAAATAAGGCAGGGTGAGGAAATAAGCTTTATTAAGCCTGTTTTTTAATGTGCAATTGATGCGAATAATTGTTTATTTTACGATAGCCAAATAATTGTATGATAGCCAAATGTAAAGTCTGGGGCGTTCTGAGCGTCTTGCTAACCTCTTCCTTATTTACAGCAGCCCAAAAAAGAGAAGTCGTAACGGTAACGAAATCTACAGGCAAGAACCAGGTAGATGTACGTATTGGCGGGAAGCCATTCACCAGCTTCTTATATCCGGACAGCCTGGAAAAGCCGGTGTTGTTTCCGCTGTATGCGGCCAATGGTGCCCTGGTAACGCGTGGGTTTCCCTTGGATCCCAGGCCGGGAGAGCCGACCGATCATCCCCACCACATTGGTCTCTGGTTTAACTACGAAAATTTGAACGGCCTCGACTTCTGGAATAACTCTTATGCGATTCCGCCGGAGAAGAAGAATCAGTATGGATGGATTCGAACCGATAAGGTGCTGGAGACGGGCAGCGGTACAACCGGGGTGTTAAGCTATCATGCGAACTGGACCAATCAGGCGAAGCAGACCATCGTAGAGGAAACTACCCGGTTCGAATTTACTGCATCGGGCAACCAAAGGGTTATCGACCGGATCACAACCCTGCGTGCCAATATAGACGCTGTTTTTAGTGATGTCAAGGACGGCATGTTGGGTCTGCGCCTGGCCCATGAACTCGAAATGCCAAGTACGGAAGATCAGAAGTTTACGGATGATAAAGGCATAGTGACCATCGTGAAGGCGGGCACGGACAAAGTTGCCAATGGTAATTACATCACCAGTGCGGGAAAAGCGGGAAATGATGCATGGGGAAGCCGCGCGGAATGGTGTAAGGTATATGGCACGATTGGGGCTGACTCCGTCAGTATCGCCATCATAGACCATCCCCGGAATCCAAATTATCCTACGTTCTGGCATGCCCGGGGATATGGGTTATTCGCTGTGAATCCGCTTGGTGAAAAAGTTTTTACAAATGGTAAATCCGCACTGAATTTAACCTTGAAAAAAGGTGAACAGGTAACATTTCGCTATCGTGTGATCATTTCGAGCGGTAAAGATACGCCTGGAACTGCGGCGCTGAATGCCTCAGCGGAAGCGTTTGCAAAACAATAACAGAGGGATTGAAGGGGTTGAAAGCTCGGGTGGATCGTTCAGCTTAGACTGGTACTGGGAACATTTGGTGGCTGGCTAAGACACTGATCGGCAAGCCTGTAAACTAAAAAAGCCCATCTTGCGATGAGCTTTTTACCAGTAGCGGGGAGCAGGATCGAACTGCCGACCTCAGGGTTATGAATCCTGCGCTCTAACCATCTGAGCTACCCCGCCGTCATTCTTAATTTTTAAAGAGTTGCAAATATAGAATAAATTGCTTTTATTTAGAAACAAATCATAATTTTTGTTAATTAATTTCCAACATAGGAACATGATGTCAGAAAAAAAGAAGTTTACTTTAGAATATGAATTGAGATCATCTCCTAGAATTTTGTTTGGCTTTATTAGTGAACCCAATGGCTTGTCGCAGTGGTTCGCTGACGATGTAATGTTTCGTGATCAGATCTATACGTTCACCTGGGACGATGAAGTGCAGAAAGCCAAACTGCTCAGTATCCGGGAAAACAGGTTGGTTAAATTCAAGTGGCTCGACGACGAACCGCATTGTTATTTTGAAATGGAAATTGTGCAGGATGAGCTCACCAACGATGTTGCACTCTCCATAACCGACTTTGCTACGGACGAAACAATCAAGGAGCGTACGCTCATTTGGGACAATCAAATTACCTATTTGCACAGCGTGATTGGTGCGTAAATTCAGCTAGCTTTCTGTACCTTTGTGGCTTGAAAAAGATTCACATCCTTTTACTTAATGCCTTCATCCGGCCGTTTATCGTTACGTTTTTCGTCGTAATGTTTATTCTGCTGATGTTCTTCCTGTTCAAATATGTAGATGATCTGATAGGTAAGGGCTTCGAGTGGTACGTGATCCTGGAGTTGATGTTCTATGCTTCGGCATCCAACGTTTCACTGGCGCTTCCATTAGCCGTCCTGCTGTCCTCAATCATGACTTTCGGGACTTTGGGTGAGAACTATGAGCTCGTCGCCATTAAATCTGCCGGTATCTCCTTGCAGAAAGCAATGATGCCACTTTTCTTCGCCATTATATTTCTTGCTGCCGGATCCTTTTTATTTTCAGAATATATGCTGCCAAAGGCCAACCTGAAGTATGGTTCGCTACTTTGGGATGTTAGAAATAAAAAGCTGTCCTTTCTGATCAAAGAGGGCGTTTTCAATAACAGTATCCCTGGATATTCCATTCGCGTTGACAAGAAATATGAAGATGGAAGGCTGGAAGGCATCATGATTTATCAGAAGAACGATGCAAACAACATCGCCAACATCATTATGGCTAAAGAAGGAGTAATGCGTAAAACTCCGGACAATAATTTCTTGATGCTGCAGCTGAAAGACGGCGTAAGATATCAGGAAGCGCCTGGTAAAAACCTATACCTGAATCCACGCCAGGAAATGTATCGTATGCGTTTTAAACAGACGGACGTTCCCTTTGATTTCTCCAGTTTTAAAATGAACAGGACGGATGAAAACAGCTTCAAGTCCAACAATGCAATGCTTAATCTAAAGGGTTTGGTACACAAGAGAGACTCCTTAACCAAGGAGCTTGACAGTACAAACAACTATGCTAAACTCAGCATTGGGAGCTATTTCAAGCAGAACAACTATACAAAAGGGTATACCAAGATTAAAATTCCGGAGAAGGTGATTAAAGGATCAATCCTCAATACAATTCCGAAAGCCAAGCGACTAGATGTTGTTCAAAGTGCGATTGATGTAACAACCGCTATCCAGCAATCAGCCTCTGTGCGGGTTACCGAGCATCAGGATAAAATAAGGAATCTGATAAAGGTAAGAATTGAGTACCAGCGTAAGTTCACACTTGCTGCATCTTGTATTCTGCTGTTTTTCATTGGCGCACCCCTTGGTGCAATTATCAGAAAGGGTGGACTCGGATTACCGGTAGTTATGGCTGTGATCTTCTTTCTAATATATCACATTGTATCCACGGTTTCAGAGAAATCCGCTATACAGGGTAAGTTGGATCCAGAGATGGGTATTTGGCTCGCAATTATTGTTTTAAGCCCGCTAGCCGCCTTTTTAACCTACAAAGCCACCGTTGATTCTGCCCTGTTTGACACTGCGTACTACAAAACACTTCTGGCAAGCTTGTTTAAAAAGAAAGACAAGGCTGGCAAGGGTCGCCTGGCTGCCGGCACGAACTAACTTTCTTTTTCGCGATCAGGGTTGGAGCGGGTTCATGTCTTATCCATGCCATCCGGTGTCGGTAGGAGCTCCTCATGCAATATTGATTTACTTAACCATGATATTATTCTCCATAAAATATATTTTAAGGTTGTAACTTTGTGTAAGTTTTTAAACAGCATACTTTTTAACTACCCGTTTAAAAACGCTAAAAGCTAAACAATGGATATTAGGTTGAATACAATAGATGAAGCTATTGAAGATATAAAAGCTGGTAAAATAATTATTGTTGTTGATGATGAAGACAGGGAGAATGAGGGCGACTTTGTAACGGCAGCCGCAAATGCTACTCCTGAAGTAATAAATTTCATGGCGACTTATGGCAGGGGTTTGATTTGTGCCACCTTAACTGAACAGCGCTGCGATGAGTTGCAGCTGGAGTTGATGGTTGGGAAGAATACTGCTGCTTTTGAAACCAACTTTACTGTGTCTGTGGATTTAATTGGCCACGGTTGTACAACGGGTATCTCTGCTTCTGATCGGTCTAAAACTATAAAGGCACTTATCGACCCTGAAATTGATCCCGCAGAACTGGGCAGACCAGGTCACATATTCCCGCTCCGTGCGAAGGATGGTGGTGTTTTAAGACGCTCTGGCCATACGGAGGCTTCTGTGGATTTGGCCAGACTTGCTGGCATGGAGCCTGCGGGCGTCCTGGTGGAGATCATGAAAGATGATGGTGAAATGGCCAGGTTGCCAGAGCTGTTGAAGATTGCGGCGCAACATCAGCTGAAAATTGTATCTATAAAAGACCTGATCACGCACAGGCTGGAAAAAGAAAGCCTTGTCGTTCCTGAAGTTACCGTGAATCTTCCTACAGCATGGGGGGATTTCAAGATGACCGCATATACTCAGGTAGACAATAATGCCACTCATTTAGCTATTAGTAAGGGAACGTGGGCAGAGGGAGAGCCGGTTATGGTTCGTGTTCACAGTTCTTGTATGACTGGTGATATATTCGGTTCCTGTCGTTGTGACTGCGGACCACAGTTGCACAAAGCAATGGAGATGATTGAGAAGGAGGGAAAAGGCCTTGTGGTTTACATGAACCAGGAGGGTAGAGGCATTGGGCTGGTAAATAAATTGAGGTCATACAACTTACAGGACGCAGGCTTCGATACCGTAGAAGCCAACATAAAATTGGGATTTAAAGGCGACGAACGTGATTATGGCGTCGGTGCTCAGATCATCAGGGCGCAGGGGATTACCAAAATGAGGCTGATGTCTAACAATCCGACGAAACGTGCAGGCCTGATTGGCTACGGTTTAGAGATTGTGGAAAATATCCCTATTGAAATCAAAAGCAATGTACACAATGAAACCTATCTTAAAACCAAACGTGATAAGATGGGCCATCATATTATGAAAGGTTAAGATTACTTACCTTTTTTCTCGTTATTCAAAACAGCTTCTTTGTTAAGGAGCTGTTTTTCGTTTCTGGACTTTTCTTCCGCTTCTTTTCTACGGAGATTCCGGCGGTATTCGCCTGTTATCTTTTGCAGGAATTCCCGAAATGAATCAAACTGTTGTGTGTATATCAGTCCCAGGGAGGTCACATTATTATTTTGGTTGATCCCTGTATTGGTGAACATACTTTGTTGCGTTGGCGGCTTATTGGCGAGCTTACCCACCAGAGAGCCATCTTTCCTGATCAGCGCCAGGATCTCCACTTCACTACCCACATTGTTTTTCGAAAACCCAATTAAGGAAAGGTCATTGTTGCTCCGTCGATCTACAATTCCTGCATTTAGAATAATACGGTCGTTATAGAATTTAAACGAGGCACTTGCCTCATTGAAGGAACGGATGTTGATGTCTACAAAGTCGAGATTTAAAGAAGAAAGGACGTTGTTGAACTGATTGAACAAGAGCTCTGTGGCTGTACTCGTAACACCTGAGGTGAGTTGTCGTCCCAAATCTGCGCTACCCGTACCCGGGGCAAAGCTTCTCCGTATGATCAAACTCAATGCCTGCAGGTTCAAATTGTTTGAATCGTTGAAATAGGCCTGAAACTCTTCTTTTATACCTGGATTTGAAGGGAAGAAAATATCCAGTTTAATGTCCGGCTTCAACAAGAGACCGGAAAGACCCATCTCTACTTCCGTTAATACCCGGTCGTTGGCAGCACTGCTTGCATCGCGGTTCGCTGCAGAGTAGAGATCCGTTAAACTTGCACGAAGAGAATAAATGGCTTTCAATTGAATCTGCGCATTCAAGGGGTTGCCGGTCCAGCGGATACTACCGCCCTGACGGATGGTAAATTTCTTATTGATCACCTCCTGTGCGGTAAAGTCGAAACTACCAGATTCAATGATGTAGTCTCCGGACATTTCAAAATCCCCGTAGCTGTTGATTTCCAGGTTCAGATCTGCATTACCTTTTCCGCTCAGGTTACCCAAGGTCGTAAAGATATTGGCAGTGGTATTGGGATCAATTAACAGCTTAAAACTCATGGTTAAGCCATCAATAGAGGACTTGGTTTTCTTCACATTAACGGTATCCTTGCTCACAAAGGTGATGAAGTCCTTGCTGGTTACGGTTTCTGAACTGTTCAATGGAAGATTGAATACCGTTCCGTTTTCTGTCTTCGCGTCAATTCCAATGTATAATTTGTTCGTTGGCCCTTTAAACTTGATTGATCCTGTCGCGAACGCCTGCCCAAAGTACAGTGCATTATCTTTAGAGGTCGTATTCAAAGCCATGAAATTCCTTGCATCTATATCGATGTTCAGATTCGGATTGCTGATTTCATTCAAGTCGACAGACCCATTTGCCGTTGCGATGTTGCCCCTCACATCCTTTAGCCGAAGATCCTCGATCCTGACCACACTGTTTTCTATACGTACTTCCTGTGATAGCGTATAAGCTGTCTTCAGGTAATTTACGGTGAGCTGCCCCTCATCGAAACCGATCGTTCCGTTGATTTCGGGTTTTTCAAAGGGCCCCTTTAC
>JARKUW010000139.1 GCA_029851965.1 Bacteroidota bacterium
CAATCTGAATACGCTTTTGCTGCAGCTCACTTAACAAGTCATTGATCTTTTTTGTCTCAGGAACAAAATAGGGCTTTCTGATGATGTCTTTAAGGCTCCACTCCTTATGGCTCGCCAAAAGGGGTAAAACATCCTTAGCGTGGATGATACCAATGATCTTATCAATGATATCATCGTACACTGGAAACCTGGAGTAACCTTCTGAGATGATCATATTGATGACCTCCTCTTTTGGTGTACCCAGTTCAATACCGGATATCTTTGTACGCGGCACCAGGATATTCTTCACCATGCGTTCGTTAAAATCGAACACATTCTTAATTAGCTCATGTTCATTGGTGTCAAGCGCACCACTTTCTTTCCCCTGATCTAATAAATAGTACAATTCCTCTGTACTGTGAACGGCTTCATGCCCGGCCATAGTTGAAATCCCAAACAGTTTTAGGATTATATTCGCAAAACCATTTAAAAGCCAGATAAATGGCCTAAATACCACGTAAAACACCTGCAAAGGAACCGAGATAAATAAGGTTGTGGCTACCGGGCGTTGTATCGCCAGTGATTTCGGGGCGAGCTCACCGAATACGATATGCATCACGGTGATAATAGAGAAGGCTACAATTGGAGATGCAGTCTTAGAAAAGCTTTCTATAAAGGCCGGTGATGAACCAAAAGAAGCAAGCGCATTGTGCAATATGTGTTCCATTACAGACTCTCCAACCCAGCCCAGTCCAAGTGATGCTAAAGTAATACCAAGTTGTGTTGCAGCAAGGTATGCATCTAAATGAAGGGTAATGTGCTTGGCTATATTTGCCACGCGATTACCTGACTTAGCTTGAATTTCTATCTGCGACGCCCGGACTTTCACGATTGCAAACTCTGCTGCAACGAAAAAACCGTTGAGTACGACCAAGAAAAAGGTTAAAAATATCTGAAAGGCCATTAAGAATTGATTCTAAATGTATCGTTGTAGAGCTCTAAACTTTCCTGAATAACTTTGTACGCATATTCCTTACCAAGTAGCTGCTCAATCGCTACGGATTTACCTTCAAGTGCTTTATAGTCCTGGAAAAATCTTACAATTTCTTTCATGGTATGTGGAGGAAGCTCCTCGATGTCGTTAATATAGTTAACCGACATATCGTTTTTTGCAACCGCAATGATCTTATCATCTTGCTCACCGTTGTCAACCATGTGCATAACACCGATTACTTTCGCCTCAACAATGGAGAGCGGGTATACGTCTACAGAACATAAGACAAGTATGTCAAGTGGGTCATTATCGTCACAATACGTCTGTGGGATAAAACCATAATTTGCGGGGTACATTACAGAAGAAAATAAAACGCGATCCAATTTAATCAAATTAGATTCTTTATCAATTTCGTACTTCGCTTTGGATCCTTTAGGGATTTCGATGATCGCATTTACACATTCCGGCAGGTTAGTGCCCGGAGAAACATTGTGCCACGGGTGATGTTCGTCTTTACTCATTTTTGTTATTCAGTATTTTGTTTTTGTCAGTTTGATTTAGTCCGGTACGCTTTCTGAAAAAAGCATAAAGAACGGGCAGGGTTGTAATTATGATAAACCCTAATATGATATACAACAGGTATTGATTAATTTCCTTCTCAAATTTCTTGCCCAAAAAATAGCCAAGTAGGGTTAGTGAACAGATCCACAATACAGCACCAAGAATGTTGTAAAGCGCGAATCTCCTAAAATCAAGCTTAACCACGCCTGCAATGATCGGTGCAAAGGTTCTTACAATTGGTACAAATCTCCCCATAATCAGGGCGAAAGCACCTTGCTTATTGTAATATGCCTCAGCCGATTTCAAGAATTTCTTCTTAAAAAAAAAGGTATCCTTGCGCTGATAAAGAACGGGACCCGTTTTCCGTCCAAACCAGTAACCAGTGAAATTGCCGGCGATCGCAGCAGTCATAAGGCCTACGATCAGCACAAGTAAGTTGACATCCAGCTTTCCGGTTGCAACAAACATGCCAGCAAGAAATAAAAGATAATCACCAGGGAGGAAGAATCCGAAGAACAGACCGGTCTCAGCAAAGATCACGAACATTACAACATAAAAGCCACCTTCTTTAAGTAGCTTTTCAGGATCTATGAAGTGTTGTAAGGAGTTCCAAAAATCGTGCATAGTTCTGTTATTCGTAAAACTACAAATAAATATCTAGAGAACAGGTTATATCAAATTTAAAATTACGGACGGGTAAACCCCAAGAAGAACGGTCACGATTAAGGAAAATGCCATCACAACTTTGTACTGTACCGGCATAGTCAGCACCACATCGGCGCCTTCTTTGAAGTACATTGCCGCGATTACCCTGAAGTAATAGTAGAAGCCGACAAGCGCATTTAAGATTGCAAATGCGACAAGGTAGAACCGGTATTGGTCCATAACATTAAGGAACATCATGTATTTACCGATAAATCCACCGGTAAGCGGAATACCTGCAAGCGAAAGCATGGCAACCGTGACCACAAAGGCAAAAAATGGGTTTCTTTTGGCTAGGCCATTGAAGCTCATAAAGGTGTCTCCACCGGTCTTCTGTTTAACCAGGATCAGCGCTGCAAAGGCAATGATGTTGGCGAATGTATAGGCAGCTGCATAGAACAGCACGTCGTTGGACGAATTTGCAGAAAGATTCACTAAGGCGAACAACAAGTATCCCACGTGAGATACACTTGAGTAGGCAAGCATCCTTTTGAAGCTCTTTTGGAACAAGGCGGTGACGTTACCCACGAAGAGTGTAAGACATATAATCACCATCAATGGCGCCAACCAAAAATCATGCAATGGCGCAAAGCTACCTGCAAACAGGCGCAGGAAAGCAGCAAAGCCGGCAGTTTTAACGACAGTAGACATGAAGGCCATGATCAGGCTTGGGGAACCCTCGTACACATCCGGAACCCAAAAATGAAATGGCGCAGCCCCTACTTTAAAGCTTAGGCCGATGAACATCAAAATCAACCCTGGATAGAAAAGAGGCGACACGGACCTATAATTCTCTATCAGGTAGCTGTTGATCACATCCAGATCAAAAGACCCGGTCGCACCGTATACCAGCGTGATTCCGAACAACAGGAAGCCCGTAGAAAAAGCACCCATCAAAAAGTACTTCAAAGACGCTTCATTAGACGCGAAATTCCCTTTTCTGATCCCTGCAAGAATATACAAACAAACAGACATGATTTCAATTCCGATGAACAACATCGCCATATTCTTGTAGGAAACCATCATAATCATTCCGGCAAGCGCAAAAAGTATGAGCGTGAAGTATTCCGCTACATTCTCACTCGTCGCAGAAAAGTAATTCTCCGTAAGGAGGAAGATCAGCAGCGTGCCCACAATACACAACCCGGAAAACGCCAATGCAAAATTGTCCATCTGCATCATGTTGTAGTAGGTCAGATCGGTATTCCAGCCGGTTACCACGAAGCCCAGGCCGGTAAGCAAACCGATTATCGTTAAGGGTAATAATGCTTTTTTAGCTTTAAACAACCCTGCGTAAAGAACTACTAAAGCTGTAACCGTTATTGTTATGATGATATTCATTTGTCTATTTTACCGAAATAAGTTTTTGATTGACCTGTTCTAATAAATGCTGTACAGAAGCTTCTGATAAGTGAAGTATAGGTTTTGGATACACGCCAAGCGCAATTACAAGGGCACAGATGATGTAAAGTGTCCAGCGCTCTGACCCCTGAATATCCGTAAATCCTATGGTTAAGTCGTTGGTTTTACCAAGCATAATACCCTGGTACATTCTCAGCATATAAACCGCACCGAAAATGATGGTAAGCCCTGCGATAACGGCAGCCCACAAGTTATACTGATAAACGCCCACCAATAACAAGAACTCTCCGATAAAACCATTCGTCCCAGGTAATGCAATTGTTCCCAGAACCAAGATCAAAAAGACAATTGCAAATTTGGGTGCAACCTTGGCAATGCCACCAAGCTCTTCGATGGTATTTGTCTTCAAGCGGCTGGAAATGATATCCAGGATAAAAAACAACCCAACTACATTGATCCCGTGACTTAGCATCTGGATCATTGCACCTTGCAAGCCTTGCGCATTCAAAGCGAAAATACCTGCCGAGATCAGTCCCACGTGGGCAATGGAGGAATATGCAACAAGGCGCTTTGCATTGCGCTGTTTAAACGCGATGATAGACGCATATACAATACCAATGATCGAAAGGATAATGGCGGTGGTACCCCACTCCTGAACACCCAGCGGCGCAACAGGCAAAATCCAGCGGATCACACCGTAAATACCCATTTTCAACATAATACCGGATAACAGCATCGTGCCTGTAGCAGGAGCCTCCGTATACGTATCCGGTTGCCAGGTGTGAAAAGGGAATACCGGCATTTTGATTGCAAATGCAATGAAAAACGCCCAGAATACCCAGCCTTGCTGCGCACCGTCAAGTTCAAGATTGTAAAAGGCCTGAATGTCGAAGTTATGTGCAGGGTTCTGAAGATACAGGTAAATGATACCCAATAACATGAAGAGTGAACCACCTGTGGTATACACGAAGAACTTCATGTTGATGCGAATGCGATCACGTCCGCCCCAGATGGCGCAGATGAAATAAATTGGAATCAATGCTGCTTCCCATCCTATATAAAACAAAAAGGCGTCCATTGCGGTAAATACAAGCAACAGGCCAGACTGCATAAATAAAACCAACGCATAAAAGCCGTGCGGGTTTTTGTGCTCATGCTTAAAACTTGCAAGAACAATGATCGGAATCAAAAGATTTGTAAGAAGCACGGTGATAAGACTAATCCCATCGATACCCGCATGAAAGCGAATGCCTAAACTTTCAATCCATGGAACGTTCACGGAGAACTGCGTACTCGAGTCTGGCACAAATTGCCCGACCAATATCAATGTTAAAGCCAGCGAAGCAATAGAAGAAATCAGTGCAACTGTCTTTGCAGCCTTACCAGAGCATGCGGTAATCAATGCACCTGCGAGCGGTAAAAATATTAGAAGTAGTAGAAGTTGATCCATTATTTTTTCTTAAACGATCTATTTGATGGTTAAATAAGTATACAATAACATTGAGATGATACCGACTACCATCATTAGAATATAAAATCCGACATTACCGGTTTGTATCAATCGCAATCCCTTACTCGCCTCATTTGTGCTCCAGCCAATTCCGTTTACAATACCGTCGATTACTTTGTTATCTAAGATCTTAAAGAAAAATGTCGAGCAGGCATCAAGGGGTCTGCGGATCAGCATGTCATAGATCTCATCCACATAGAACTTGTGGTAAGACAGCCCGGCAAGCAACGAACGCTGCCCCTCATCTGGTACAGGAACATGATCCTTCTTAACGTATTTCGAGTAGGCAATAAATATCGATATCAGCACACCCGCGATGGTTATGCCCATGAGCATGTATTCCGTTGCATGATCAGGAGCCTGTGCATGATGATGAATTACAGGCGCAAGCCAGCCAGACAGCCAGTGGTGCCCGCCAAGACTTTCCGGAATGCCAAGAATACCGCCAATTGCAGATAGTACAGCAAGAACGATTAGCGGAATGGTCATGGACCGTGGTGATTCATGGATTTTCTCTTCGGCATGATGTGTTCCTCTGTAATTTCCGTAAAATGTCAGGAACAACATACGGAACATATAGAATGCAGTCAGGAATGCTGTAAATACACCAATGACCCACATGACTTTATTGTATTCATATACATGTGCAAGAATCTCATCCTTCGAGAAGAACCCGCTGAAGGGCGGCAGGCCGGCAATCGCCAGTGTACCAATTAACATGGTGATGAACGTAATTGGAAGTTTCTTCTTCAGTCCACCCATGTGACGCATATCCTGTTCGTGGTGCATGGCATGAATCACGGAACCAGCACCAAGGAATAGTAGTGCTTTGAAAAAAGCGTGGGTAATCACGTGGAAAAATGATCCGTCGTAAGCACCTACACCAAGACCTAAAAACATATAACCCAATTGAGAAACCGTAGAGTAGGCCAATACTTTCTTAATATCTGTCTGCGTTAACGCGATTATGGCCCCAAGAAGCGCTGTAGCCAGACCGACGATTGCAATAAGCTGCTGGATCACGGGTGCAAGGTCAAACAGTACATTCGATCTTGCAATCATATATATACCAGCGGTAACCATGGTTGCTGCGTGAATCAGCGCCGAAACCGGGGTCGGTCCAGCCATCGCGTCAGGAAGCCAGGTAAATAGAGGGAGCTGTGCGGATTTACCACATGCACCTATAAACAGGCAAAGTGCAATCAACACAATGGAAGTTTCGCCCGGCATCATGTTAGCCGCTTGCGGAAACACTTTAGAAAACTCAACACTACCGAAGGTCGTAAAGATTAAAAATACAGCAATCAGGAAACCCAAATCACCGATACGGTTCATCACGAAAGCCTTCTTCGCCGCAGAGGCATAACTGCTGTTGGTGAACCAGAACCCAATGAGCAGGTAGGAACACAATCCAACACCCTCCCAGCCGATGAACATGACGATGTAATTTGAACCAAGTACCAGCAGCAGCATGAAGAAGATAAACAAGTTCAGGTAACTGAAAAACTTACCAAATCCTTCGTCATCATGCATGTAACCCGCAGAATACACATGGATAAGAAAACCTACCCCGGTGATGATCAACAGCATAATGCTGCTCAACGGATCAACCAGGAACGATAGTGGAATGTGAAGGGAACCTGCAGTAATCCAGTCGAACAGAAATACTTCATGTGATTTACTAACATCGGAACCTAATGCCAGAAAGATGGCAATACTTAAGACAAAGGAAATTAATATTACACTGCTTCCTACAAAACCAATAAGGTTCTTCGACAACGTATTCCTGCCTAAACCATTTATTACAAAGCCTAAGAAAGGAATTAAGGGAACCAGCCAAACTAAATCTATGATCATTTTATATTCTATTCTATATTACCACTTAAGGCGATTCAACACATTTATATCTGTAGACTGGGTATTGCGGTATACCATGACGATGATACTCAATCCAACGGCAACCTCGGCAGCAGCAAGCGCCATAATAAAGAACACGAATACTTGTCCGGATGGATCGTTGCTATGTACAGAAAAAGCGGTTAGCAACAAGTTGACTGCATTCAGCATCAGTTCGACTGACATGAAAATCACGATTGCATTCCGGCGTGTTAGAACACCGATTACACCTATCGTAAAAATAATTGCACTCAACCAGATGTAATGATTAAGCGGCACGCCTTGTAGTGTTTCAGTAACGTTTCCCACTATGCTTTTTCTTTTTTAGTTAATAATACGGCTCCAACCATTGCAGAAAGCAATAAAATAGAGGACAGTTCAAATGGTAACATGAAAGGGCCGAAAAGTTCCTTTCCCAGGTTTTGAATGAGTCCCAACCCAGGATTTCGCAACACCAAAGGATCGGATTCGGCAGTTGCTTTTAAGGAGCCGACAAGCGTAACAACCAGGCAGCAACCTGCTATGATCCCGATAACCTTCACCAATGGCGACTTCAGCGGCTCATTATCTTTATTCAGGTTCAGGAGCATCAGCACAAACAGGAACAGCACCATAATGGCACCCATATAGACGATGAAGTTTACAACGGCTAGAAATTGTGCGTTAAGTAAGATGTAATGCACCGTAAAAGTGAAGAATGTTACGATTAAATAAAGTACGCTGTGCACCGGATTCTTGGAGAAAATCACCATAAGTGAAAAGAAGATACTTAATGCCGCTACGATATAGAATACTGATGTACCCATTAATGATGTGTGTTTTAATGCCGTTTTAAGCGGCAAATGTATTTAAACTGTTTATATAAAGAACCCTAATTCGTATCGAATCAATTATTTTTTTTCTAAAGGAGCTTCTACCAATTTATCTTTCCCATAGATAAAATCCTTTCGTAGATAGTCGGAAGGCACAATTGGGCCATCCAGGTAGATCGCTTCTTTCGGGCAGGCTTCTTCACACAACCCGCAAAAAATACAGCGTAGCATATTGATTTCATAAACAGCGGCATACTTTTCCTCGCGGTACAGATCTTTTTCTTCAGGTTTACGTTCTGCTGCAATCATGGTTATGGCCTCTGCCGGGCATGACAAGGCACAAAGCCCGCATGCTGTACAGCGCTCTCTTCCATCTTCGTCACGCTTTAAGGAGTGCATACCCCTCCAGTTGGTTGAAAATTCCCGCTCCTGTTCCGGATAGCGGATGGTCGCTTCTTTTTTGAAAAAGTGACTTATGGTAATGCCCAGTCCTTTTGTAATGGCCGGCAAATACATGCGCTCTGCCAGCGTTAAAGGCTTTTGTACTAATACTTTCTTTTTATTGGTTAATGGTTCCATTAAACCTCCTTTTATTTTACCGTAAAACGGTTGTTAAAATTTTTCAATTACTGCAATCACAATTCCTGTAACGATAACGTTGGCTATGGCAAGTGGAATTAAAATTTTCCAGCCAAGATGCATCAACTGATCGTAGCGGAAACGCGGAATTGTCCAGCGTACCCACATGAAGAAAAAGATGAATGCGAATATTTTAATGAAGAAAACGATCGTGCCAATTAGTGGCCCGATAACCGGACCTGTTTGTAGCAGCACCCAGTCCATTCCCGGATAGTTGTATCCGCCAAAGTATAGCGCTGCCATAACAGCAGAGGAAACAAACATATTGATGTATTCTGCAAACAGATAAAATCCAAGTTTCATAGAGGAATACTCTGTATGGTACCCGCCAATCAACTCCGTTTCACATTCCGGCAAATCAAATGGTGCACGGTTCGTCTCTGCAAAAGCACAGACCATAAATAAGAGGAAACCTATTGGTTGATAAAGCACATTCCAATGCCATCCATGCTGTTGCTCCACCACTTCTTTCAAGCTCATGGTACCCGTAACCAGCAGCAACGCGATGATCGAAAGACCCATCGCAATTTCATAACTGATGTTCTGCGAAGCCGCCCGGATCGCGCTCAATAAAGAGTATTTATTGTTTGATGCCCATCCACCGATCATTACACCATACACGCCCAAAGATACGACGCCGAAAATATAGAGAATTCCGACGTTGATGTCCGTTACCTGCAAAGGAATCACGCGGTCGCCAATCTGAATGGCACTACCCCATGGAATAACTGCTGTTCCGATACAAGCCGTCAGCATAGCAAGGCCTGGGCCTACCATAAACAACCATTTGTTAGAGTTTGTCGGAACAATCTCTTCCTTCATAAACATCTTCAATCCGTCGGCAAGCGGCTGGAACATTCCGAAAGGCCCTGCACGATCCGGCCCAAGTCTGTCCTGCAGAAAAGCTGCAACTTTCCTTTCGGCATATGTAGAGTACATTGCGATAACCAGGCTTATCCCAAAAATGATAGCTACAAGTATAAATTTTTCAAAAACAAAAGCTATTTCCATTAGAATTTACTGGTTTTTTCAAGTTCTATTTTATTCGCTTCCTGTAACTTCAGATTCTCCTGAATCACCGGTAGCGGTTGGAAGGTTTCATAATGGTTCGAAGCAATTACAGAAGCATCACTGATGTGTGTTGGATGTTCCAAAACCCAGTCTGCAGTTTTCTTCGTATCGAAGCGGCAGGTATTACAGATGAATTCCTCCACTTCACCATATATGTCCTTACGTGCCGTAACACGCAGCACATCTGCACCCTTGTACCATAAGGTTACTTTACCACTGCATGTCGGGCAATCTCTATGGGCATCAACCGGCTTTGTAAACCAAACCCGGTTTCTAAACCGGAAGGTCTTGTCTGTCAATGCCCCAACCGGACAAACGTCAATAACGTTACCGGAGAAATCATTGTCAACCGCAGTTTGAATGTAGGTAGATATTTCGGAATGATCTCCGCGGTTTAATATACCGTGAACCCGTTTGTTGGTAATCTGATCGGCCGTAAATACACATCTGTAGCATAGGATACATCTGTTCATATGCAACTGGATCTTGTCACCAATATCGATCCGCTCAAATGTGCGGCGTTCAAATTCATACCGTGTACGCTGCAAGCCATGCTCATAGCTCAGGTTTTGAAGGTCACATTCACCCGCCTGGTCACAAACCGGGCAATCCAGTGGATGGTTGATCAATAGAATCTCTACCACACCACTACGTGCCTCCATGACCTCCGGAGAGGTAATATTTTGCACCTCCATACCATCCATGACGGTTGTACGACAGGACGCAACCAGTTTCGGCATAGGCCTCGGATCCTTTTCAGACCCCTTGCTCACCTTAACGATGCAGGTCCGGCATTTCCCGCCACTACCTTCCAGCTTGGAATAATAGCACATCGCAGGTGGCACAATATCTCCTCCGATCTGTCTGGCCGCATTTAATATAGATGTTCCGGGTTCAACTTCAACTGTTATCCCGTCTATGGTTACCTTAACTTTATCACTCATTATTGATGATATCCTTTACGTTATATTAAATAGTAACTTCCGCTTTGGCGATCGGATCCGCGTAATTTGCCAACCCATAATTGGTTTGCTGGCTTTTCACCGGCTCATTCACATGCCATTCAAATTCATCTCTGAAATGCCTGATGGAACTTGCTACCGGCCATGCGGCGGCATCACCAAGCGGACAAATTGTGTTACCTTCTATTTTTCTGGAAACATCTACCAACAGGTCGATATCACTTGCCTTGCCCTGGCCGTATTCAATCCGGTGAAGGATCTTCTCCATCCATCCGGTTCCCTCTCTGCAAGGTGAGCATTGACCGCAACTTTCATGTGAATAAAAGCGTGCGAAGTTCCAGGTATTTCTGACGATACACTGGTCTTCATCAAAAGCGATAAAACCGCCTGAACCCATCATCGTTCCGGTAGCAAAGCCGCCTTCCGACAAAGATTCATAACTCATCAGCCTTGGCTCTCCATTCGCCAGTTTCAGCGTCAGGTTTGCTGGCAATATCGGTACAGATGATCCACCCGCTACGGTGGCCTTTAGCCGCTTTCCATTGGCTATTCCACCACAATATTCCTCAGAATAGATGAATTCTTCAACAGGTAGCCCAAGTTCGATCTCGTAGACCCCAGGCCGTACCAAATTGCCAGAAGCAGAAATCAGCTTTGTTCCGGTACTCCTGCCAATGCCGATTTTGGCATATTCCTCACCGCCATCGTTGATGATGGGTACAGTGGCGGCAATTGATTCCACATTGTTAACTACAGTCGGACGGCCATATAAGCCTGCAATGGCAGGAAAGGGTGGCTTGATCCTGGGATTACCACGTTTACCTTCCAAAGATTCCAGCAATGCTGTCTCTTCTCCGCATATATAAGCACCACCTCCCGGCTGTACATAGAGTTCCAGATCATATCCGGAACCTAAAATATTTTTCCCCAGAAAGCCTGCGTTCTTCGCTTCTGCAATGGCACGTTCCAAAATCCGGATCTGCGGCATCATCTCACCACGTACATAAATGTACGATGTCTTGGCGCCCAGCGCAAAACTTGACACGATCATTCCCTCAATTAAGGCATGAGGAATGTGCGTCATCAGGTACCGGTCTTTGAAAGTACCAGGCTCCGACTCATCCGCATTGCAGACAAGATAACGGGGAACACCCTCCGGCTTGGCCAGAAAGCTCCATTTCATTCCTGTAGGGAAACCCGCACCACCACGTCCGCGCAATCCAGACTTCTTCACTTCCTCCACAACTTCATCGGGAGTCATTTTCAAAGCTTTCTCAACGGCACGATACCCACCCTTCTGACGATAGACATCATAGGTATGGATACCTGGTACGTTTATATGTTCTAATAATAGTTTACGAGCCATTATTTATTTCGTAAGTCGTGAATTAATTGATCAACCTTTTGCTCATCCAGGTTTTCATAAAAGGTGTATTCCGGACCGATTTGAAGAACCGGGCCAAACCCACAAGCAGCAAGGCATTCTACGCCCCTCCAGCTAAAAAGCCCATCCGGAGTAACTTCTTTTTCTTTAACGCCCAGCGATGTTTCAATATGCTTCATTATCTTCTCGGCGCCAACCAGACAGCATGGCCCGGTACGGCATACTTCAAGCACATATTTACCTTGTGGTTTCAAAAAGTACATGCTGTAAAAGGATGCAACTTCATAAACCTCAATATTCTCCAGGCCTAAAAAAGAAGCAACGCGATCCATTGCGGAAACACTTAGCCAGCCTTGTTCTGCCTGTACCTCATGCAGGATAGGAAGCAATGCAGACTTTTGCTTTCCCTCCGGATACCTGCTAACGATCTCATCAAACTTCTTCATCAGATCTGATGAAAATGCTACAGGTTGTTGTTCTTCTACTTTAAGCATCTAATTCTCCTGCAATTATATTCATGCTACTCATGTTGATAATGGCATCTGAAAGTAACATGCCTTGACTCATGGGTGCATACATTTGATAATTAATAAAACTTGGCCTTCTGAAATGGAGGCGGTAAGGTGTTCTTCCACCATCATTGATCAGATAGAAACCCAGTTCGCCATTTCCACCTTCTACAGCATGATAGACTTCAGCCTTCGGCGCATCTATCTCCCCCATCACAATTTTAAAGTGGTAAATCAAGGCTTCCATATTGTTGTAAACCTGTTCCTTCGGCGGCAGGTAGAAATCCGGAACATCCGCATGGAAAATATGCGCAGGTTCAGTTTTCAGTTTCTCCATCGCTTGCTCAATAAGACGTACACTCTGCCACATTTCTTCATTGCGCACCAGGTAGCGGTCATAAATATCACCATTCGTACCTACAGGCACTTCAAAATCAAAGTCCTGATAAGAGGAATAAGGCTCACTCACCCGGACATCATAGTCCACGCCAGTCGCCCTCAACAATGGACCGCTCCAACTGTAATCCAGCGCTGTCTCCGGAGTCACACAAGCCACGCCAGCCGTACGGTCGATGAAGATCCTGTTGCGGTTAAGCAGGCTTTCAAATTCGCGCAACGCGACAGGAAACTCCTTCAGAAACTTTTTGATCTTCGCAAAAGCGATATCATTGAAGTCACGCTCAAAGCCCCCGATACGACCAATGTTCGTGGTTAAACGTGCCCCGCAAACTTCCTCATAGATCTCGTAGATATGCTCTCTAAACTGGAACAAGTATAAGAACGTGGTTGTCGCACCTGTATCCTGTGCAATAATGGTATTACAGATGATGTGGTCAGATATACGCGCAAGCTCCATTACAATCACCCGGAGGTAGTCTACCCGTTTGGGCATCTGGATGTTTAACAGCTTCTCTACGGTCATGTGCCAGCCCATATTATTAATCGGCGACGAACAGTAGTTCAACCGGTCTGTAAGCGGCGTAATCTGATAAAATGGCCTGTGTTCGGCGATTTTTTCAAAGGCACGGTGTATATAGCCAATGGTCGAAACCCCACTAACGATACGCTCTCCATCCAACTGAAGTATATTCTGGAATACACCATGTGTCGCAGGATGCGTCGGCCCCAAATTCAGGGTTACGAGCTCATCCTGAGGATCATTGTCTGTAAGTACTGGTATATTATGATTCATTGTGCTTATCTACCAAAGTATTCATCTTTTTTATCAACTCGATTCGGATCTTCCAGGGGATACTGCTTCAGCATCGGGTGAACATTTAGTTCATCCATATTCAGGATCCTTCTCAGATCCGGATGTCCCTCGAATTTAACTCCGAAAAGATCATAGGTCTCTCGTTCCATCCAGTTCGCCCCGTTCCAGAGAACAGTGGCCGTAGGGATCTCAACCGCGTGCTCATGAAGAAACACCTTAACGCGAATTCTCACCTTGCCTACCATGTTGTATACATGATAGACCACAGCAAGGGCGTTTTTTTCCGGATAATGAACAGCAGTGATGTCGGTGAGGTAATTGAAGTTATTGTCTTCCTTGAGGAATCTTAATACATCGATGATGACGTCTTTGGTCGTCTCGAATGTCAGCAAACCATAAGGTTCCTCTACACTTTTAACTTTCTCACCGAACCTGTCGCTAATGATCGTTATTAACTCGTGATTTGTCTCTTCAGCCATTATAATATTCCGTATGAAGCCAACATTTCTTTATATTGAGGGGAGTCTCTTCTGCGGCCGGATTCATTTCTTACCAATTCCTGAATTTTCCCGAAACCATCCAGGATGGCCTCAGGGCGCGGTGGGCATCCGGGAACATAAACGTCAACCGGAATAATTTCATCTATACCCTGCAGCACAGAGTAGGTATCGAATATACCCCCGCTGGAAGCACAGGCACCAACAGCCATAACCCATCTTGGTTCCGCCATCTGAAGATAAACCTGCTTTAATACAGGGCTCATCTTCTTCGCAATCGTACCCATCACCATCAGCAAATCCGCCTGGCGAGGCGAAAAACTTAAACGCTCAGAACCAAAACGCCCAAAATCGTAATGCGAACCCATGGTGGCCATGAATTCTATACCGCAACATGACGTTGCGAACGGCAATGGCCATAAAGAGTGTGACCGGGCCAAGCCAATCACTTTATCAAAAGAGGTGGCGAAAAAGCCAGACCCTTCAATCCCCGCTGGGGCATCTACTATCTTGATATCTCTCATGAGAAAACAAAAAAAGTTCATTCCTATAACGGAATGAACTACAAATTTAACATATTTTAAAAGCAAACAAATTACACCGGCTGCATTTAGAACCAATCTAAATTAGTTCCAATCCAGTGCTTTTTTCTTTATAACATAAATAAATCCAAGCAATAATGTACCCATAAAAATGAACATCTCGATCATGCCCGGCCAACCCAGCTCCCTGAAATTTACCGCCCATGGATACATGAAAATAACCTCCACATCAAACAGCACGAACAATATTGCCACCAAAAAATACTTGATGGAAAACGGCTGCCTTGCATTACCGACAACCTGTATACCAGCCTCGAATGTAGAAAGCTTATCGGAAGTCTTCCGGCTCGGACCTAAGTAGTGCGTTGCAACAAGCGTGACAACCACAAAGCCTAAGGCTACAATAACCTGAAATATGATTGGTAAAAAGTCTACTGGTACACTTTGAGTTTCCATAATTTCTATCTGATTGAAAATTGATATGGCTGCAAAATTAAAAGAAAAAGGCAGGATAACAACCCTGCCTTTTCTTTTAGTCATTAAATTATAACTATTTCTTTCCTGCTGTCCTTGGTGCTGGTGCAGTCAGTGATTTGATTCCTGCTAAAGCAGTTGCGTTTTGAGGATCAATAGCCAAGGCTTTATCCCAATACAATTTTGCTTTTTCTTTATCTGCTTTGTAAGAAGCGAAGCCGGCAACAACATTGTAAGCTTCTACTAAGTTTCTTTTAGTCGCAGCAGTCGGTGGTGTTTTGCTTACCTCAGTAGAATCAATGTAGGTCTGGTACGATGGCAACATTGCACCTTGAGGATTGTTTTCATCTTCCAAAAGATTCAATGCTCTTCCGCTCCACAAGTACGCATCAGTAGTTGTTGGCGCTACTTTAGCAACATGCTTGAATGAGGTATCGGCACGAACCAACAGATCTTTCGACGGATTTGTTTTCGCGGTTAACCCAGCAGCATATTCAAAGTATAAAGAGATACCTTGGTAGAAGTTGTTGTACAATGAACCTTTTCCATTTGGATTTAGCTTGTTAACCAAGGTATAGGTCTCGATAGCTTTTGGCCAGTTCTTCTGATCATAGTATGATTTAGCGACGTCAGCCAAAGCCTCAACCTTAGTAGAGTCCATTTGAACAGCTTTCATGATGTTCTTGATTGCAAGGCTGTCTTGTTTGTTCTGAAGCTGTGCCTGACCCAGGTATAAGTAGTCATCTGCAACAATTCTGCTGGTGTCCTTTACTTTAGAGAAGAAGTCGTTCATATACTCCAAAGCCTGAGGATAGTTTTTGTTTTCAAATGCAGAATAACCTCTTAGACGAGAAACCAACAGGTTTTTAGGACTGTTTGGATCCATAGATGCCAATGCATTTGTTTCTTCTTCCAATTGTTTGAAGTCACGTGCATAGAACAAGATCTGTGCATATCTGATTCTTGAATCGTATGATTTATCCGTTAAATCAAGGTACTTCTTGTAGTTCTCGATGGCTAAAGCAGATTTTGCTTCTGCATCCGGAGCACCGAATGACCATTGGTTATACAATTCGGAAAGTTCACGGTATGCTGGTCCGTAGTTAGGATCCTGGGCGATTACTTCCTTTAGTGTTGTTTCAGCTTCTGGAAATGCCCTTGATTCTTTGTACATCCTTCCGATCTGAACCTTAGCACGCAGGATATTCGGGTTGATGTTTAATGCGCGCAAGTAGCTTTGTAAAGCCTCAGAGTTCTTTTTCTGATATGCATTGTAATCACCTAGCGCAAGAAAAGTTTCTGCGTCTTTATCATCTTTATCCAGTTCATCAGCTTTTTGCAGGAAAGGCAATGCCGAAGCAAAGTCAGGCTTGTCGCCAGACAGATATGCTTTTCCTATGTACAGCTGAGGGATATAATCTTTGCTTTTCGCTACATCTACTGCTTTAGCAAAATTCGTTTTTGCTGAAGCTGCATTGTTCGACAACAGATCTGCTTCTCCAAGTCCAATATAATTCAACGGATTTTTTGGATCCGCAGCTACTCCTTTTGTAAATACGGCACGGGCAGAATCAATGTAGTCCGTTTGCAGGTACACCTCACCTAAATTAAAGTAGTTCTCTCCTTTATTACTCTGCGAGTTAACCAGAGATTTTAGCATAGAAGTAGCTTTTTGATATTGCTCAGCATCTATTGCTTTCTTTGCATCATTAAGGCTTTGAGCAAAAGAGGCAGA
>JARKUW010000153.1 GCA_029851965.1 Bacteroidota bacterium
ATGCCGTAGGCGAATTTGGCTTAAGGTATCCTGTAGATCCATCCAGTAAGGGCAGTTGTTTCATCGGCGGTAATGTTGCGCATGGTAGCGGCGGTCCTCGCGTGGTGAAGTATGGCACAATCAGAGAGTACATACTAAACCTGGAAGTGGTGCTGCCCGACGGACAAGTTATCTGGACAGGTGCGAACACACTCAAATACGCCTCTGGTTACAACCTTACCCAATTGATGATTGGTTCAGAAGGCACACTCGGCGTGGTGACTAAAATCGTAACAAAGCTTATTCCTGTGATTGGCCATAGTGTATTGATGCTGGCCTCATTTGCGGAAAACGAAGCTGCATGTGCTGCTGTATCCGCGGTGTTCAGAGCTGGAATGACGCCTTCCGCACTGGAATTTATGGAAAGAAAAGGGGTAGAGTGGGTGATCCAGTATGATGGAATCCAGTTCGACCTTAAAGATAACGTGAATGCCTTCCTGATGCTCGAGTTCGATGGTGATGATATGGACACCATCTTTAAGGATTGTGAAAAAGCAAATAACGTGCTTGAAGCACATGGATGTCTTGAGGTACTATTTGCAGACACCGCCGCACAGAAAGAAGAGCTATGGAAGATGCGCAGGGTCATGGCAGAATCTGTAAAATCAAACTCCGTATATAAAGAAGAAGATACTGTGGTGCCAAGAGCGGCCCTACCTAAGCTGATCAGCGGTATTAAAGAAATTGGCGGTAAATATGGCTTCGACAGTGTTTGCTATGGCCATGCCGGCGACGGCAACCTGCATGTAAACATCATCAAAGCAGGCATGAGCGACGAAGATTGGAAGCATAAACTGAAGTTCGGCATCACCGAAATCTTTGAACTTACCGCAGCGTTGGGTGGCACCATTTCCGGTGAGCACGGCATTGGCCTGGTGCAGAAAGACTATATGCACTTAAAGTATGCAGAGATCAACCTGAACATCATGCGTGGTATCAAGCAGGTGTTTGATCCAAAAGGCATTCTCAATCCAGGAAAGATATTTTAAACTTCCGGGCTGACTTCTGCACTAACCAGCTGTTCAAATAAGATCATTTTGTTTCTTTCCCGCTCGGGAATGGGGGTGGCCTGCTTGCTTTGATTATTATAAGCAACGCAGGCCGTCATACCTTTGCTACAAACGATTTCTTTGCCGTCTTTCTTCTTGACCAACAAATACTCCAGATCAAAACTGCTGCGCCCAATCCTGGAGGTGCGCACATACATGTGGATCTGATCTTCCGGGAAGATCGGCACAATGTACTTCAATGCGGCCTGTCCGATTACCACACCCGTCTTGTTCCAGTCCCAATTGATCGCATGTTTCCAATACTTCACCCTCGCTATTTCCATATAGGTGAAGTAAACGGAGTTGTTTACATGGCCCATCATATCAAAATCAGCGAACCTGGTTTCAATGACGGTTTTATACTTATAGCTATCAATGTCATTGATGTGTTCGGCCATTCTGTCTGCTTCATTTGTTTTTGACTGCCATAGTGTCTTAATATTCATGTTTTTGTGCTTTGGTATGGGAGTTGAATAATGGGTAATGTATTTAAAAATAAAAAAATTAATTAGAACAAGATATGACACTAGTAAATTTCAACAACAGAACAAGAAACAGCGCACCTTATTTTAACAACGTATTTGATTCATTGTTCAGTGAAGCACTGAATAAGAACTATAGTGTTACAAAGATGCCTGCTGTAAACATTTCAGAATCCGCAGAAGCTTATGTGATTGAAGTTGCTGCACCCGGACTGAAAAAAGAAGACTTTCAGCTTAACGTGAAGAAAGATACTTTATCACTTTGGGTGGAGAAAAAAGCTGCTGAAGATGAAGTGAAGAAAGATTTCAGCCGCAGAGAATTTGATTTTAGCTCATTTGCAAGATCATTTATGTTACCGGAAACGGTTGATGCGGAGCAGATTTCTGCAGCCTACACAGATGGTGTATTATACATTACCATCGGCAAGAAAGATGAATCTCAAAATGCACCTAAGACCATAACTGTTGCGTAATGATCGGTTAGTAGTAAGGTAAATAGAAAAGCCCGGCTGAGCAATCAGTCGGGCTTTGTTAATTTATAGATTCAATAAAATCCTAGGTGTAACCTAGGATTTTAAGTACTTGTTTACTGTTTTGCTCTTCACCAAACACTTCAAAGTTGAAGGTCTCATCGCGGTTGCGACGGATGATCACATGTTTAGGACTTGGCAGTAGACAGTGGTGAATACCACCATAACCGCTCAATACTTCCTGGTAAGCGCCAGTGTTGAAGAAGCCAAGGTACTGCACTTTACGCGTTTTCGGCATAAACACGGAGTTCATATGGGCTTCCTGATTATAGTAATCCTGACCGTCGCAGGTAATCCCGCCAAGGTTTACACGCTCGTATTCTGCATCCCAGTTGTTGATCGGTAGAAGGATGTATTTCTGGTTCAATGCCCAAACATCTGGTAAGTTTGTAATGAACGAACCATCCAACATTAACCACTTCTCACGGTCGTTTTGTTGCTTGCGGCCCAGCACGTTATATAAAATACCTGAAGCTTCAGCTACGGTGTATTTACCAAACTCGGTAATAATATCCGGCTCCATAACATCGTGTTCCGCACAAATTTCCTTGATGCGTTTCACAATCTCATTCACCATGTATTCGTAGTCGAAATCAAAAACCAAAGAGTCTTTGAAAGGCATACCACCACCGATATCCAAGGTGTCAAGCTCTGGATTAATTTTTTTGAACTTGCAATATAGCGTTACATATTTCTCCAGCTCATTCCAGTAGTAAGGTGAATCCGTAATACCAGAGTTGATGAAGAAGTGTAATAATTTAACCCTGAAGTTCGGGTTAGAAGAGATTTTGTTGTTGTAGAAGTCGATCACGTCTTCCATACGTACGCCTAAACGGGAAGTATAGAACTGTGAATCCGGCTGCTCTTCAGCGGCGATACGAATACCCAGGTTACAAGGTGATTCAAGTTCCACCTCATCATCAAAAAGGTTAAATTCTTCCTTGTTGTCCAATACCGGGATGATGTTTTTGTAACCATCATGCAGCATATCGATGATATACTGTTTGTATTGGTAGGTTTTAAATCCGTTACAGATTACGGTAATGTCTTTAGTAAGTACACCTTTTTTCTCCAATGCCTCAATCATAGGCATGTCAAATGCAGAAGATGTTTCAAGGTGAATGTTGTTCTTTAAGGCTTCTTCCACGATGTGGCGGAAGTGGGAACTTTTGGTGCAGTAACAGTATTTATAATCGCCGCGGTAGTTGTTGTTGATGATTGCGGTTTGAAATAAGATCTTGGCTTGCTGGATCTTCTTGCTGATCATTGGGAGGTAGGTAAAACGAAGCGGCGTACCGTAGGTTTCAATCATCTCCATCAAATTCAGATCCTGGAAATATAATTCGTCGTCTATAACGCTGTAGCCTTCTTGCGGAAAACCAACGCTTAGATCAAGAAATTCGGAGTAACTCTGCATTTTTTATATTTTTGAACGATATTTTTTTAGGGTGGCTATAAAATGAGTTATTTTGGGCTCAAAGATAATCTAAACGCATTATAAAACAGACGGGTATTTAATTTATGACTAAATCGTTAAAAATCATTGAAGTTAAGTCAGAAATTGGTGCCGGAACAAGGGGTGCGAGTCTGGGTGTTGATGCCATAAAGATCGCGGCATTGGATTATGGGAGCCGTTTTTTCAAGAAACACGCCTGTGTTGAGGTGCCCAATGAAAATCACTTATTACTGGAAAGTTCAGGGAGTGCATACGCAAAGCGGATCTCCGGCATTCTGACGATGACGGAACGGCTCAGCGACATGGTGCGCGATACTTTAAACGAAAAGCATTTCCCGGTTGTGCTTGGCGGCGACCACAGTTGTGCTGCAGGGACCATCGCGGGCATTAAAGCTGCCTACCCGAAGAGCAGGCTTGGTTTGATCTGGATTGATGCACATGCAGACATACACTCGCCCTATACCACACCCTCTGGAAACATGCACGGCATGCCGCTCGCCATATCACTTGATGAGGATAATTTGAACTCCAAAGTGAACCAGTTGGACCAGGAAACAATAAATTATTGGTATCAGCTAAAAAATGTAGGTAATATTGCACCGAAAATAAAGTACGAAGATCTGGTGATGATATCTGTGCGCGACACGGAAAAACCGGAAGATTACCTGCTGCGGAAGAACAACGTGAAGATGTTCAGCACTGCGGAAGTGCGAAAAAGGGGGGTAGAACGTGTGGTGATTGAAACCATGATGTACCTGGATCACTGCGACATCATCTTACTCTCATTTGATGTAGATGCGCTGGACCCAACTTCTTCCCGCGGTACAGGAACGCCTGTAACAGGTGGATTAACAGAACGGGAGGCAGGGATAATGCTTTCAAGGATGGTGACCAATCCTAAGGTTTGCTGCTTTGAAATTGTAGAGGTTAACCCAACGCTCGACCGGGAAAACCAAATGGCGGAACATGCCTTCGAAATATTAGTGAAAGTGACCAACGCTTTCAGAAACGATTAAATTATGAATATAGAACAACATATTAGCACTGCAACGTTTGCTGCAGTGAAGGCATTATATAATCAGGACCTACCTGAAAACCAACTGACGCTTCAGGACACCCGTCCGGAATTCGAAGGTCAGCTCACCATCGTGGTGTTCCCAATTGTAAGATTTTCTAAGAAGTCGCCCGAAGTGACGGCCAACCAGCTTGGTGCCTACCTTCAGGAAAACGTGGAAGAAATTACCGGCTTTAATGTAATCAAGGGTTTTCTTAACCTGAGCATCAGCCAGGCGTACTGGTTAAACCTGTTTAACACCGAAGTGCTGAAACCCGACTTCGGCATCATCCCTTCAAGCGGGAAAAAGGTTATGGTCGAATACTCCTCACCAAATACCAACAAGCCACTTCATCTTGGGCATGTGCGCAACAACCTTTTAGGTTATTCTGTATCGGAATTATTGAAAGCGAATGGTGCGGAAGTTTATAAAGTAAACCTGGTGAATGACCGTGGTATCCATATTTGCAAGTCGATGCTGGCATGGCAGAAATGGAGCAATGGGGAGACGCCAGAAAGCTCCGGCATTAAAGGCGATCACCTGGTTGGAAAGTACTATGTGATATTCGATAAAGAGTACAAGAAAGAAATAGATGCGTTAAAAGCAGAAGGGCAGACGGAAGAGGAAGCCAAGAAAAATGCGCCGCTGATTAAAGAGGCGCAATCCATGCTTCTGGCCTGGGAAAATGGCGACCCCGAAGTGAAAGCACTCTGGAGCAAAATGAACGGCTGGGTATATGATGGCTTCGCTGTGAGCTACAAAAACCTGGGCGTAGATTTCGACAAATATTACTACGAAAGCAATACCTATCTGCTTGGTAAGGACACCGTTG
>JARKUW010000236.1 GCA_029851965.1 Bacteroidota bacterium
CCTCATTGTACCAATAGGCATCATCCTGGCATCTGCCTTCTCAGCGATCCTGGTCTATGCTCAAGAGTTAATTCCAGGAAAGGTAGGACTGGTATCAGGACTCTTCTTTGGTTTTGCTTTTGGAATGGGAGGAATCGGCTCGGCGCTTCTCGGAAACCTCGCGGATAGCACCAGCATAGCTTATGTATTTCATATTTGTTCCTTCTTGCCGTTAATTGGCCTGCTTACCGGCTTTCTTCCCAACATTGAAAGTAAACGGTAGCGCAATCGCGATACCAATACGAAAATTGCAGATGAACAGGCTGTATCGTGAGAATTGCAACCGCAGCATTAAGATACTTTATAGCTGCCAAACGGACCGACCGATACTTAAAAAACTCCCTGCTACATCCGTAACCGGGAGTTTTTTTATTTATTTCCAGCCACCTCCAAGATATTTGTACATATTAATGGAAGCGCTGAGCTGTTCTTTTTTGGTCTCTATCAGGTCGAGTTTGGATTCCAACGCATCTCTCTGCGTCAGTAAAACCTCCAGATAATCAGCTCGTGCGGACCGGAACAGGTCGTTTGAAATCTCGATAGATTTGGTTAAGGCATCCACTTGCTTCGACTTCAGATCATAACTTTTTTGCAGGTTGCTGATGCCGGATAGCTGATTGCTTACTTCCATATAGGCATTCAGAATCGTACGCTCGTAGTTGTACATGGCTTGTAGTTGTCGTGCATTGGCGGTGTAGAACTCCGCTTTTATACCGTTCTTGTTGATCAGGGGCCCGGCTAAATCTCCAGCAAGGGAGTAAAGTAAAGATTCAGGAAATTTCACCAGATAGGAGGGCTTAAACGCCTGAAGTCCAAAGGCTGCCGAAATTGAGAATGATGGGTAGAACTCCGCCCGCACAACCTTCACGTCAAGCCTGGCCGCAACCAGATCGAGCTCTGCCTGTTTAATGTCCGGGCGGTTGGCCAGCAGTTGCGAAGGCACTCCGGCGTTTATCGCTGTTGGCATCAATGCGAGGAAACTGTGTTTGTCCCGTTGAATCTCTGTCGGATATCTGCCCAATAAAAAGTTGATCTTGTTCTCGGACTCCTTTATCTTCTGAAAGATATCAAACTCCAGACTTTGGGATTTTAGTACTTCGGCCTGAAACTTTTGAACCGCCAGTTCCGTCACCCGTGTGGCCTGCTTCTGGATCTTTACAATCTCCAGCGCATTCTTCTGCAGCGCAATGTTCTGCTGAACAATCTCCAGCTGATTGTCAAGGGCCACCAACTCGTAATATGAATCTGCGACTTCAGCAATTAGGTTGGTCAGCACGAAGTTTTTACCTTCAACAGTCGACAAGTACCGGGTCAGTGCTGCCTTTTTTGCATTGTGCAACTTTTTCCAAATATCAACCTCCCAATTTGCAGATACTGACGCCATGAGGTCTGTGAGCGGATCCGGCACTTCAATGCCTGGGGCGATCTCTGTTGACGCATCGCCGGCACCCTGGCTGGTATACCGTCCCACCTTTTCAACTCCGGCACCCAGTCTGGCGTCTACTGTCGGGGCGAGTCGCCCTTGCCGGATCCGGATGTCGTTTTTGGCAATGCTGATATCCTGCAAGGTGATCATCAACTCCTGATTGTTCTTTAGCGCGGTGTCAATGAGGTTCACCAGATTCTTGTCCGTAAAAAAGCTACGCCACTGCAGGGATGAACTATTTGTTGTATCCCGGCTGTTGTCAAATGCGTCTGGTACCTGCCTGTTGTCTGCGATGGCTGTAAGCGCTGGCGCCTTACAACTTGCAATGGCCAGGCAAATCCCTATACCGCCAATTGCTTTCTTAATTTTATACATTTTAATCTATTTCTTCGGTTAAAGGATTTTCTTCTTCATCTTTTATAAGCACATATTTCGCCGCAATGGAGCCGAATATGAAATACAGTCCCGGAATGATGAGCACCCCGAACACGGTTCCGAACAGCATCCCCCCGGCAGCAGCAGTGCCAATGGTCCGGTTTCCTATAGCACCTGGACCCGAGGCGAAAACCAACGGAATCAAACCCGCAATAAATGCGAAGGAGGTCATCAAGATGGGACGGAACCTGACGGCAGCCCCTTCCATTGCTGCCTGAAGGACAGTCTTGCCGGCCACGTGTTTTTGAATCGCAAACTCCACGATCAAAACTGCATTCTTCCCGAGCAATCCAATAAGCATCACCATAGCGACCTGGGCGTATATATTATTCTCCAGTCCCAGCAACTGGAGCAGCAGAAACGCCCCGAAAATACCCGCAGGAAGAGAGAGTATTACGGCCAGCGGGAGAATGAAGCTTTCAAACTGAGCGGCCAAAATAAGGTATACAAAACCCAGGCAGATCAGAAAGATGTAAACGGCTTCGTTGCCACGGGCAACTTCATCCTTGGAAATTCCTGCCCAATCAATCCCAAAGCCCCTTGGCAACGCCTTCTTAGCCACTTCATTAATGACGTTAATGGCCGCCCCGCTGCTGTAACCAGGGGCGGACGAGCCACTGATCTCCGAGGCATTGTACATGTTGTGCCGCGTGATCTCAGACAATCCGTATACCTTTTGCATTTTCATGAATGCCGAAAAAGGCACCATCTCGTCCCTGTCGTTTTTCACATATAGCTTTAGAATGTCTTCGGGCAGGGCGCGGTATTGCGGCAACGCCTGCACCATGACCTTATACTGCCGGTCGAACTTTATGAAATTGGTTTCGTAATTACTTCCGACGAGGGTAGAGAGCGTATTCATCGCGTTCTCAATTGTTACGCCTTTCTGCTGCGCGATATCGTTATCGATTTTCAACATGTACTGAGGAAAACTGGCGCTATAGAATGTAAATACGGAAGAAAGTTCCGGACGCCTGCCAAGTTCTTTGACAAAGTCCCTGCTCACGGTTTCCATTTTTTTGTAATCACCACTTCCGGCCTTATCCAGCAGTCGCAATTCAAAACCACCCGCTGCACCATATCCCGGCACAGCCGGTGGCTGGAAAAATTCAATAGTTGCACCCGTAATTGCTGAAGACTTTTCCTCCAGCTCCTTAATGACATCCTGAACAGAGTTCTTTCGTTCTTCCCAGCTCTTGAGGTTGATCAAACAGGTACCTGAGTTTGAACCCGTCCCCTCCGTAAGCACTTCGTATCCGGCAAGAGAGGATACCGACTGTACACCTTCTATGTTTTCGGCCAGCTTCTGCAGCTTTTCAGCAACCTGATTGGTCCTTTCCAATGATGATCCAGGAGGCGTCTGGATGATGGCGTAAAACATACCCTGATCCTCATTCGGGATGAATCCCGATGGCAAGCTGTTGTTCAAAAAATAGATGCCAGCGCAGAACGCGAGCAAAGTAACCATGGTGAGTGCCCTGCGGTTTACAATCGCACCCAGCAAAGTTTGATACCTTTCTGAAAGACGGTTAAAACCTGAATTGAACTGCTCCAGGAACTTGTCCAGACCTCTTTTCTTTTTCTTCTGTCCGTGTGTATTCTTCAATATCATCGCACAAAGGGCAGGAGTGAGGGTAAGTGCAACCAGACCTGATATAATGATTGCCGTGGCCATCGTTATGGAAAACTGCCGATAGAAAATTCCAACCGGACCAGACATGAAAGCAACAGGGATAAACACTGCAGCCATCAGAAAGGTGATCGCGATAATTGCTCCGCTGATCTCATGCATCGCCAGCTTTGTCGCCTTAAGTGCAGAGAGATGTTTCAATTCCATATTTGCATGTACCGCTTCTATGACCACAATGGCATCATCCACCACCACACCTATGGCGAGTACCAATGCAAATAGGGTGATGAGGTTGAGGGTAATTCCAAAAATCTGCATGAATACAAACGTTCCGATCAGTGACACGGGGACCGCTATAGCGGGAATCAAAGTGGAGCGCCAGTCGCCAAGAAAAAGGAATACCACAAGTCCAACAAGTATGAAGGCTTCAACAAGCGTATGGATGACCTTATCGATCGAGGCGTCCAGAAATTTGGAAACATCATAACTGATCTCATAATCCATGCCTTTTGGAAATGAACTGGCCTTCATCTCTGCCATTTTTGCCTTGATATCCTTAATGACCTGACTGGCATTGCTACCGTACGATTGCTTCACCGTAATTGCCGCAGAGGAGCGGCCATTCAGGTTGGAGTAGATGTCATACATCGAACTGCCGAATTCAACCGTTGCAACATCTTTCAGGCGTAAGATCTCGCCGTCCGAACTGGATCGTAGAATGATATTCTCATATCCCTCCTTGTTTGTAAACCGTCCCGGATATTTCAATACATACTCAAAAGCCTGTGATCTTTTACCTGAGCTTTCACCTGTTTTCCCCGGCGAGGCTTCCAGGCTCTGCTCATTCAGTGCTTTCAGCACCTCTTCCGCAGAAATTTTGTAAGCCAGCATGCGGTCTGGCTTCAACCAAATACGCATGGCGTACTCCCGGTTACCCAGAATATCCGCTACGCCTACACCATCAACCCGCTTGAGTTCAGACAAAACATTGATGTCCGCGAAGTTGAACAGAAACTTCTGATCCATGTGCGGGTCCTTGCTGTATAAGTTAATATACATCAGCATATTCGATTCCTCCCGGGTTACCTTTACACCTTCGCGTACCACTAGCGGCGGTAACTTATTTACAACCGAAGCAACGCGGTTCTGGATATTGACCGATGCTTGATTGGGGTCTGTACCCAGGTTAAAGACCACCTGTATTGTTGCTTCGCCATCATTGCCGGCATCTGATGCCATGTATTTCATTCCTGGCACTCCATTAATCGCTCTTTCCAAAGGAATGACGACCGACTTGATCAGTAATTCATTGTTTGCGCCAGGATATTCGGCAGTAATATTCACCTTCGGCGGGGAGATGGAAGGAAATTGTGTTACAGGTAAGTGGGCCACCGCCAACACGCCCAGAAAAACAATTATAAGCGATATTACGATAGACAGGACAGGCCTGTGAATAAATTTGTTAAACATTTTAGGTTTACTTGTTTAAGGGATTAAATCACTATTCTGCTTTCAATTGCAAGTGGGAAATGGCATTCTGAGGCGTCACGAACTCATAATTGATCCTATCATCATCTTTCACCTTCTGCACACCTTCAAGCAGTATCCTGTCACGCTCGGAGAGTCCGCTTCCAACTACATACAAGTCCGGCATCTCACCATTCAAAGTGATGTTTCTGGATTTAACCACGTTGTTTTTATCTACGACAAAGACATACACCTTATCCTGAATTTCGTACGTAGCCTTTTGTGGAATGACAAGCGCATGGCGAAGTGGAACGTTCATTTGAATTTTACCGGTTTCACCATTCTTTAGCAGCTTGTCTGGATTGGGAAATCTGGCCCGAAAGGCAATGTTTCCAGTCTCCTTATTGAACTCACTTTCAATCGTCTCCACCTCACCCTTATAAGGCAGTGGTTGGTTGTTGGCCAAAAGCAAATTTACCTTGCTGTCTCCACGACCTTTGGTGTTTGTCTCATAGTCCAGATATTCGGGCTCAGAGACATTGAAGTAGGCAAACATCTGACTATTGTCTGAGAGGCTCGTCAGCAATTCACCGTCGTCGATCAGGCTACCAAGTTTCTTTGGTATCCTGTCGATCGTTCCGTCAAATGGCGCCCGTATCTCTGTGAAGGACAGGTGAAGCCGGGCAAGGGTGGTTTCAGCTCTTGCCTGATCCAACCTGGCCTGAGCCATAGCCATTTCATTCTTGGAGACGACATTCTTGTCTGCCAGTAATTTTGTATTCTGTAATTCTATTTCTGCAGATTTTGCTTCTGCCTGGGCTTTCAACAACTCGGCCTCATAGATCTTCGGCATAATCCGGAACAGCAACTGACCAGATTTAACCGATTGACCTTCATCTACATAGATATTTTGCAAATAGCCTTTTTCCTGTGCCCGGAGTTCAATATTGCGAACCGACTGAATCTGCGAGACGTATTCCCTGGTAAGAGATGTATCAACAACAGCAGGAGCGGTTACGGTATATTTACCCGGTTCTTCTTTTTCTTCTTTTTTTCGTGTACAGCCAGTTTGGTACAACAAGGCAAGCAAGCCTGGGAGCATGAGAATTCTTTTCATGATGTATTGAAATTTAACGCAATTAGATGCTCGAATTGGGAGTTTTCTGAATGGAGGGTCAGCTACGAGATGTAATGCACAGGGCTCAGTAAACGGGTTTGCCGTGCATTAACAATGAAAAGGACCTGTCTATTCACCGGATAACGCGGAGCATGCCTCAGGTAGCTGAAAAATTGGGAATCTCAAAGTCTTAAAGACCGCTGGAAGATATTCTTGTAAGCGCCGGTTTGGCAAAGGTGATTGCAGAAGGGCAACCGTTCCCTGGAGTAGATGCGATGGAGGCAAAAAACAATTGCATAGTAGAGGATCAAAGCGCAGAGCGCTGGTAGCAGGTATTTTCGGGCAGACATGTTATCGTCATCTTCATCGCTAAGGAATGACGTTGTAACTTCAGTCAGACCTGCACGCTTAATGGCAATGTGGCGATGGCCGTGCTCCGTGTACGGTACCTGATCAACTTTTTTGACGATCTTAACCTGAGAACCAGATGTTCCATTGGTAACAATATTCCCGGCTGCATGGATACTTAGTCCTGCCGATAGTAAGGTTAAGAATAGAAAAATTAGAAATATAGGTCTCATTGACGCGCCAAAAGTAATTTATAAGCCAACAACTTAATTCCTTACCAGGGATTTTGACAGTAATATTATAATGTAGATTCAGATTATGGAGCTGGCGCTAAAAGAGATAAAGAGAGGTTCAGTTCCTCAAGATTTTATCCATTGCTTTTCCTTTCGCCAGTTCATCGACAAGTTTATCCAGATAACGAATTTTCTGCATCAACTTATCTTCAATTTCTTCCACCCGGTAGCCGCAAATTAATCCCGTGATTTTAGAGACATTGGCATTCAGCTGTGGTGCCTGTGCAAAGAAGGTTTCAAAGTCTGTTTTCGCCTCAAGATGCCACGTTAAGCTGTGCTGGTCGTAGCCTGTAAGCCAAAAGATGATTTCATCTACTTCGGCTTTCGTTCGTCCTTTCCTTTCCGCTTTCTTAATGTAAAGCGGATACACACTTGAAAAAGACATTCGGTATATCTTGGCGTTTTCCATCGTGCATGATTATTATTGTCAAAGATAGTATTCAGGGTTGACCTAAGATCACCTTCCTGATTGTTTGAACGGATAATTTCATTTGTGCTATATTTAGTCATAAATACGATCATTATGATAAGGCACTACTTGATTCAGGAATTTGAGCATGAAGTAAACAGCACGCGCAGATTGTTAGAGGCCATTCCAGCCAAAGACCTCCAGTATAAACCTTCGGAAACTTCATGGACAATGGGGGAGCTCGCACAGCACATCGCCACGATCTACTACTGGTATGTGGGGACGTTTACCCAGGACGTCTATGATATGGCCGCAGATAACGTCGAACGTGGTGATCCAAATGACATTGACGCAACAAGGGCTTTTTTTGAAGCCAATGTCGAGAAAGCCAGAGCTGCGTTGATATCGGTTTCAGATGAGAAGTTACAGGACAGCTGGACCATGAAAATTGGTGATCGCGTCGTTCTAGGCCCCCTGCCCCGTGGGGTTGTGGCACGGAGCTTCCTATTCAATCACACGTATCATCACCGGGGAGAAATGATTGTCTACCTGCGTGCTACAGGAAACAAGGTGCCGGGTATGTACGGGCCAACTTATGAAGAAAGCCGGGGAGCCAGTTAATGCCTATGAACACACTAGAACAATTTAAAGCGTCCCTGAATGCCGATAAACCCGCGCACGATTTATCCATTCAGCTAAAGGCGCTCTGGTATGATGGGAAAGGAGATTGGAGTACAGCGCACAGCCAGGTTGACCACCTCTCAGATCCCGATTCGTCCTTAATACATGCGTACCTCCATCGTAAAGAAGGGGATATCTGGAACGCCGATTACTGGTATAGTAAAGCGAAAGAAAGTCGGCCAAATGTATCCCTGGAACAGGAGTGGGAGCAGCTCGCCATACGGTTTCTGGAGGATTGACGTACAACGGCGACGTAACGGGGGTAATCCTTATTGGAATTTCCTCAGGAATATCTTATGCAGGTTCTCCAATGTTAAACAAGGTTAAATCGTCAGTTCAAGACATCAGGGCAGCTATACTATCACCGACTTCGTACGAGGAAATGGTTGTCAAATAAGTATGCATACCCCCTGGTGGCAGTAGCTTTCCATAATCGATAAAGGGGAAACCATGGCATCAGACTTTGCTGCCGATTGCCGCGATTCAACAGGGACTGGAGCGGATTGTTTCCGCTATGCAGTTGCGCAACGGCCAACAAGGTACCAAGGGGTATAAGCCTATCTTTTAGCGCAATCCAGTGAGTCTCCGGCTTAAATTCGCTTGGCTAAGGATCAAGTCATAAACTTGTGGAGCAGGTGTTAAATTTTTAGCTTTGGTGGCTTAGATTATTTACTTCATGCAGGACGGATACCACACCTTAATTAGCTTTTTACTCCCAGATTTTATTCTTGATT
>JARKUW010000240.1 GCA_029851965.1 Bacteroidota bacterium
TTAGGCGCACCTTACCCGCACCTTACCCGCACAAACGGCGGGTAAGGTGCGGGTAAGCTGGGGGTAAAGTTTGGCCAGGATCGGGCGAGGTTACGTTGCTGAAAACCTGTTCTGCATTCCGCTCGCCCAGCCCACGGTATTGGTTGGATTTTTGTTAAGTTCAATCAAAGGTTCAATCGTTTATGTTTAGATTAAGAGTTGTTCTTCTATATTCTTTTTTTGCAACTGCAACAATATTTCAGGCCTGTAAAAATCCAGGCTCACGACAGCAATCTCAGCCGACTTTTGAGGAAGCGGACCATCCCGAAATTACAGATACCCTGAGGAGCCTTCAGATCAGCTGGGATAAACACGAAAAACAAATCTCCCATGAGATCTACTTTGCTGAATACGGAAGGATCATCCGTCTCTCCAGAGATACGCTGATCCTGGTCTACCACTGTGGCGCAAAGGGACACGAGTGGGACAACATCGCGATACGCAAGAGTTTCGACAATGGGAAAACCTGGGCGGCGCCAAAAATCATCGTTCCGGACAACAAACAGAAAAGATATTATGGTTTCTCTACGCCTGCATTGTTGTTGTTGAAAGACAAACGCCTGATGCTGGCCTACACCGGGCGTGGGATTCCAGACGACAGTCTCCACAACAATCTGCAGATCCGCTACAGTGAAGATGGGGGAGATCATTGGGGCGCAGCGCAGATCGTTGCCAGGGGACGCTCCTGGGAACCTGGTATTGCACAGCTTCCGGACGGGGAGATCCAGGTATTTTTCTCCAATGAGATTTTGAGTACAAAAAAGGCAAAGGGGAGGCACGAACAACAAGTGCTGATGATCTCCTCCAAAAGCCTGGGCAGGAACTGGTCCAGGCCCCGGAAGGTTGCTTTCACTGGGGGGCGGCGTGATGGCATGCCCGTTCCTCTGGTACTGAACGACAATAAAGGAATTGTCTTTGCGGTAGAGGCGGTGGAGAATGAGCGTTCTCCGGAGATCATCTGGTCTTCCATGAAAGCAAACTGGAATTACAAAGAACCGGGAAATGTGCAGAATGGGCGGCGCTGGCATGGAGCGGTAGATCCGGTCTGGGGCGGTGCACCGGGGCTCGTGCAACTCTCGACCGGTGAAACCCTCATCGTCATGCAAACAGAAGCGGGTCGTAAAATCGACCGCTACAAGGGCTGGAAGAAGAATTCAGTCGCCGTCATGGCTGGAAACAGCCTGGCGAAAAACTTCCGTGACATCAGTTTTCCTTACCCCGACATGCCAATCAATGAAGGACGTTATTTCTGTTCATTGTTCCTGAAGAACGACAGTACTGTAGTGCTTGTCAGTACCAAAAATTTCCCCAATACCAGAAGCGCCATTTTCTGGAAAGAAGGGCATATCTCCCAAAAGCGGCAATAATCTATATTTTTCGTGAAAACAGCCTAAAAGAAAGAAGCCTGCAACTCGTGTAAGTTGCAGGCTTCTCTTATGGTTTACGCCCGTACCTTTAAGTACGGGTAAACATGTCTACTTGGCCAGTTGTGTGCCTTTTAGTTCATATTCCTTCGGTGGTTCCGCATTGAGCAGGTTCTTCACGAAGTAGTCCCAACGGCGGCGCATCATGTACGGAGAGTATGCTCCGAAGCCATGTGCACTATCTGGAAATACGACCAGGTCGAAGTTTTTGTTTGCTTTGATCAATGCATCTACGACCAGTAATGTGTTTGAAGGCGGAACATTGTTGTCCATCATTCCATGTGCAAGCATCAGTTTCCCTTTCAGATTCTTTGCATACGTCTGATTTGCCTGCGCTTCATACGCTTCATTGGAAATCAACCCATTGTAGCGCTCGCCCCAATCGTCCTCGTAATTGCGGTTGTCGTGGTTTCCAGACTCTGAGATTCCAACTTTAAAGAAATCAGGATACCGGAACATGGCGGCAGCAGTGGCAAATCCGCCTCCGGAGTGTCCCCATATGCCAACGCGGTTGGTGTCTATCGGGAATTTTGAGGATAGTTGCCGGATGGCCGTGATCTGGTCTGGCAATGTGTTCTCCGACATGTCACCGTAGCTCATGTCATGGAAGCTTTTTGAGCGTGAAGGATTACTGGTGCCTTCTATGACGACCACAATAAAGCCCAGTTCGGCAAGTGCCTGGTGGTCACCTCTCGAAGGTGAAAAAGACCAGCTTCCGACGCTTCCACCTTGTGGTCCCGGATAGATATAATCCACGACCGGATATTTTTTACCGGGATTCATTTTTGTCGGCGTAAATACAAGACCATAGATGTCTGTTTTTACATCATGTGCCTTCAGGGCCACCGGCATTGGTGCTTTCCAGCCGGCGGCGACCAGTTTAGATACATCTGCCTTTTCCAGCGTGCGGATCACTTTTCCATTCAGGTCACGCAATACCGTAACCGGTGCAACATCGGGTTGAGAATAGCTGTCTACCAGGTAATTTCCAGAGGTAGAGAATGAAATCTGATGATTTCCAGCTTCGGGGGTAAGCAAGGTCAGCGCCTTCCCATCGAAGCCCACCTTGTACAAGTGCGCGAAGTAAGGGTTGCCTGCTTCACGGCCTCCGGCAAGAAAATAAAGAACTCTGTTCTTTTCATCGACCTTCAGCAGCTGCGTAACGACCCAGTCGCCCTTGGTGATCTGATTTTTAACCTTTCCCGTGGATGCATCATACAGGTACAAATGACCCCAGTTGTCGCGCTCAGAATACCAGATGATCTCTTTCGACTTCGCCAGGTATCTCCAGTTGATTGTTCCTCTTCCAGACTCATACTGCGTGGGCACAACTTCTTCAAACACCTCCCGGACACTTCCGGTAGCGGCATCTGCAATGCGGAATTTTTCCTGTTTGTGGTCTCTTGAAGTAGATACAAATGCAAGTTCGGTAGCATCTGCTTTCCAGTCTACATCGTCGAACGTCCCGCTGCTGGCGATGTCGTCACTCAATGTTGCACGGTGTGGATCCGCAGGAACCTGCAGCCGGATTACTCCCGGATTGTCGACTGTGACAATAACCCGTTCGATGGTGATGATCTCTTTGTCGCCCGGCAGTGGATACTTCCATGCGGTGAGTGTTGGTTTTCCAACATTCGTTGACACCAGGTACATGTCGCCGACCTTCCGCTGATCTTGTTTAAATGTAGCGATCTTCTTAGAATCTGGTGACCAGCGCAAGATTGGTCCTTCAGACATTTTCCAGCCGGCATTATCCGTTGCATAGCCATAATCCTTGATGCCGTCAGTTGTCAGTTGTGTTTCTTTCCCGGTCAATATTTCTTTTACCCAAAGGTTGTAGTCTCTGATAAAGGCGGAAAGTTGTCCGTCAGGCGATGTCACCTCGAGCGCTCCGCGGCGGGGAGCCGGTGATGTAGCCTTGACCTTTGCATCAGCCGTGCCTGGTACCAGTACAGCGGTTTTTAGATCGTAGTTCCAGATTTTACCCTGCACATCGAAAGAAATTGAACGCTCATCAGGCGAAAAGGTAATCGCCTCAAAAGGAAGTTTTCCGGCCTCGTAGCTGGTGCCGGATGCCTTTGTAAGCGCGGCTGCAAGTTTTGCATGGTCAAAAGCGGTCGCCCGGGTTTTCTTCGCCGGATCCACAAGGATAAATTCTTTGCCATTTAGCGCGTTCGTCACGTACCAAAAGCGGTCGCCTTTAAGCCAGTTCGGACGTACACTTGCGTTGTAGACTAAGGGCTGGGTGTTGTAGATCAGGAAGCTTTCCGCGCGAGCATAATCTTTGGTCGTCACGGAAGGGATTTCCTGTCCGCTTGCCGCCAGCGTACAGCCAACAGCGGTTAATAGCAGTAGATATTTCTTCATGTTTTATATTAAGTGCATCATGTGGAATAATGGAGGGCCAAAATAAAGCAATATTAAATGAACTATCCGGCCGGATTTGGTAAAATGATCTTTACACTCCACATTCTCGACCAGCTTTCCCCGGCCTCCAGACGATGAATTCCCTCTTTGTCTTCAAGTTCCTGGTTGTGTGCTACGCCATCCGCAATTCCGCACCATGGCTCCAGACAAACAAAGTCGGCGTCTTTAGCTGCCCATATTCCGAAGTACGGAAAGCCCTCGAAATGGAAAGCTATGCCTGCACCGGTGATCTCATTGCGCAAGCTGACCTGATCGCTTTTCAACGTTTTAAATACCAGAGCATCCTCGTAAAACAAGTCATGGCGGAGGGGCAACGTGCTGTTTACTAAAGCAAGCTGCACGGTTTCATCGGAGATCAGGTTGTCCTGTATTTTGTGGTAAGACAATTCTGTATCCCGGTTGAAGTGAAGCGAATAGTCGGTATATCCCGTGTGGTCATCCACAGGTGTCGCAAAGGCCGGATGACCGCCAACAGAGAACAGCATGACGCTTTCACCGGGATTATACACTTCATAGCGGCAGGAAAGACCTTCGTCGTTTAACGTATACCTTAACCGCAACGTAAATTCGAAGGGATACACCTTCAGCGTCGCTTCCGAATGCAACAGTGTAAAAACGAGTTCTGTCGCACTTATTTTTTCTACTGCAAACTCCTGGTCCCGGGCAAAACCATGCCTGGAGAGTTCATACCGGTGTCCCTTGTAGTGGTAAGCATTGTTCTTAAGTGCGCCAACAATGGGGAATAAGACCGGACTGTGCTTGGCCCAGAATTGCGGATTTCCGTCCCAGATGTATTCCAGCTTGTGCTGTTTGTGTTTCAAGGATTGAAGCTCGGCGCCCTTCGCTGCAAAGGTTGCCCGTATGTTTTCATTTTCCAGAATGATCATATTTGCAAGATTTAAGTTGTTGAAACAAATCACAAATAACGGCATTAAACGTTATGTTACCTACATCGTTGCTTGCAAATGATCGCGCCGTTTGCGTGTAACATTAACAAGATTTTGCTTTGTCCTGGTTTAAACCAGTTAAAATTTACGAGTTTTGCCAGGCAGATCTTAGCGTATCTAGGGCAGCGCAAGCTGGCCAGGCATCTTCCGGGATGTGAGCGCGCCAGGAAGGATTTGCACCAGATAGA
>JARKUW010000261.1 GCA_029851965.1 Bacteroidota bacterium
GTCTTTATTGGTGAATGAGCTTAATATATAGGCTTTATTACTTAAATAACTTCATATTGGCGCGTTTGCATCATCTTTTCAATAAATACAAAGTCGACTCAATCAGTAATGAAGAGCGGAATGAACTTCTATCTGCATTGAATGATCCGCTAAATGCGGCGGAAATTGAAGCCTTGTTTCTTGAAGAATGGGAGGTCTTTGAACCTGGTCCCCCGGTGTTCTCGGAAGATCATGCAGACCAAATCCTGCAGAACATCCTACATCCAAATCAGGAGCATTTAGTCACAAACAACATTACATATATGCTAAAGGCGGCTTGCCGGATTGCTGCCGTTTTAATTCTGCTCTTATCTTTCGGCTATTACTTCATTAAAATTCCTTCAGGGCAGACTTCGAAACCACAAATGCAAAGCGTAGTTGAAAAGCTTCCGCCAAAGTCGACCGGGGTTTCCAGCAAGGCCCTGCTAACTTTGTCCGACGGGCGGACCATAGACCTCGAGGCGCATTCGACGGGCAACATCGCTGCCGTGTCGGGACTCAGCATTGTCAAGAAAGCTGACGGACAACTCATGTATTCGTTGGAAGATGAAAATTCCCTGTCAAAAAGCAAGCGAGCCGGAGTACCTCAATTCCACATGATCAGTACCCCACCGGGTGGACAGTACCAGATTAACCTTGCTGATGGGACGAAAGTCTGGCTCAATGCCGCGTCATCACTGCGGTTCCCGACTCGCTTTTCTGACAACGAAAGAACTGTCGAGTTAACAGGGGAGGCGTATTTCGAAGTCGCATCCCACAAGGTAAATTCAATTAAGCAGTCCTTTAAAGTCGTTTCCAGAAACAATTCCGGTAGAAACCAGGAAATAACGGTTCTGGGTACACACTTTAATGTTCAGGCATACCACGAGGATCCATCGGTGAAGACGACGCTTCTGGAAGGAAGTGTCCGCATAAAAAACCTGAGTTCCAATGCAGTCGTCGTGCTAAGTCCGGGAGAACAGTCGGTACTCACTGCTCAGGGCACCACCGTATCTGAAGTAAGCATGGATGAGGTTATGGCCTGGAAGCACGGAAGATTCGTGTTTAATAATGACCTGCTCGCTGATATTCTTAAGCAACTGGAACGCTGGTACGATCTGGACATCAACTACGCGCATGTTCCGCATACCCGATACCAGGCCTTTATCCCGAGAAATGTACCGTTAGCTGAAGTCATTAATATGCTTGAGCTCACGGGCAACATCAAATTCAAAATCGATACCATACCAGAAACCGGCCGTGTCAGACTAAAGGTCGTGAATTAATAGATAGCTTATTTAAACCCTATGCCTATGTGAAAATTAACGAATACCAGAACGAACGATTGCGGAAGCAGACTCCTTTCCGTTACTACCGCCAGTAATTTCAATTTCAAACGTAAATGATTTAGTGTATGAATTACGATGTTCCTTTTCGATTTCAACCGAATGCCACTCTAGTTAAAACGGTCGGCATTGTCCTCATGAGTTGTGCCTTCCTACAAGTAAATGCCAAAAGTCAGATTTTAACGCTGTCTGAAAAAAATGTCCCCCTAAAGAAAGTACTTTCGGAAATCCGCAAGCAAAGTGGCTTCAGTATGCTGTACAATTCGGATTTGCTGGAGACCGCGAACGCGGTAACTGTTGAAGTCAAAAATGTATCGCTGGAGAAGGCGCTGGAACTATCCATTAGAAACCAGCCCTTAAGCTACCTGGTAAAGAATAAGACCATCCTGATTACGCCTAAGAAAAGCACCATGAAAGCTGTGCCGCCGTTGGACATAAAAGGACAGGTACGGGATGAAAAAGGCCTCCCGCTTCCCGGTGCGTCTATTAAGGTAAAAGGTGTGAGTCAGGCAACCATGACAGACGCCAATGGAAATTTTGTTCTAAAAGGGGTAGATGCTCAGGCGATCCTTGTTATTTCTTATGTCGGTTATCAGCCTAGAGAGCTGAAGGCTGCGGCAACGTTGACCATTAGCCTTGAGCCCGAAAAATCAGACCTGAATGAGGTTGTGGTCATCGGATATGGGACTCAGAAGAAGTCCGAAACAACCGGAAGTCTATCAAATGTGAAGGGTAGCATTTTGGAAGATAAACCTGTAGCGAGTTTTGAGAGTGCTTTAAACGGACGTGCCACCGGCGTGAATATGACGGCCAACGAAGGCGTTGTGAACCAGGCACCGGTTTTCAGGATCCGGGGAACAAATTCGTTATCCCTGAGTTCTTATCCACTGGTCGTGGTAGATGGCGTTCCAATATTTACCGACGACGTCAGTGTCGGGGGTAATGCGGCAAACAATCCACTGGCATCAATAAACACCTCCGACATTGAAAGCATAGACATTGCCAAAGATGCCGCTGCCACCAGTATTTACGGCAGCAGGGCTGCTAATGGTGTGGTTTTCGTTACAACCAAGTCCGGCAAAAAAGGTAAGGCAAAGGTGGCCTACAATGGTTATTATGGTATGAGTAGGGCTGCCCGGTTGGCGGAAGTGCTCAATGCGGAACAGTATCTGGAGATTAAAAACGAGGGCCTACGAAATGCCGGCACATACGACCCGGTCAATAACTTCTATGGGACTTCGATCGGCCCGGATGGCAAGGTGATCGACACCAGGTGGTACGACTATATTTTCCGTACGGGCAATTCTCAAAACCATAACGTAAGTGTTTCCGGTGCCAATGAGAACACAAAATACTATTTCTCTGTCGGATATACAGATCGTGAGGGGATTCTAAGAGGTAATGATTACAACCGGAAATCCATAAGCTACAATATCGAGCATAAGGTTAACAACTGGCTGAAGATCGGTTCGAAAACAAACTACACGAGTGACATTACTACAGCGATTCTCTCTACGGGTACAGGGGTGAGTTCTGTATCCTCGAACTCCGTTGCTTATCGCCTGGGTTTCATCACTGCACCTATAGTTGGTCCGTATAACCGCGATGGTTCGTTCAACGTGATCGGTCCGAACGTGGGCGTGATGGACAATGAAGGCCATTTAACGTCCACTAAACGGCTGGGGTATACCAATCCGGTACTATCCCTGAGTGCAAATGATGACAATACTGCGAACAACTACATCCAGGCAAATGTATTTGCGGAAATCCATCCGCTACAATGGCTTACGCTAAGAACCCTGTACGGCGTGAATAATATGGATAGCCGTACGAATCGCTATTTCGATCCCCGCACCAATGAGGCATCAAGCACGAACGGAAGTGCCACAGGAATATCTGCAAAAAGAGAAACGGAGGTCTGGACGAATACGGCCACATTTGCAAAGAACTTCGGTGATCATTCACTCGACTTGTTGCTTGGACAGGAACAACAAACATCTCAGGGAGATCAGTTTGGGCTGAACAGGACCAACCAATCCGATCCTTACTACACGAATTTGCAGGGTGGGTTCGGGAACGTTATTGTCAGTAATACAGCCAACCAGAAGTATTACAATTACCTCAGTTCACTTTTTTCCAGGTTCCAATATAACTACAGTGGTAAATACTTCGCTTCTGCCAATTTCAGACGGGATGAATCCTCAGTGTTGGGGCTTAACAACAAGCGGGGTGATTTCTGGGGCTTCTCAGGTGCCTGGGAAATTGCCCGGGAGAACTTTTGGCAAGGATCAGGCTTAAACAGTGTCTTCAATTCGTTTAAGCTGAGGGCGAGTTATGGAAAAGTCGGTAACCTTTCGGGAATCGGTGATTTTGCAAGTTTATCAACCTATAGTGCTAATCTGTATGGCGGACTTCCGGGGTTATATTATTCTGCCGCAGGAAATAAGGATCTGCAATGGGAAACGAGTAAAAAGACAGATCTGGGGATAAACTTCAGCATGTTCAATTACCGGTTAACCGCGGACATTTCTTATTACAAAAACAACATCGACGGCCTAATCTTCGGCGTACCAACGCCTTCGTCTGCAGGACTGCCAGGCACGGTTCAGAACTCAGTTCTTGCGAACGTTGGTAGTATGTACAACAAGGGGATTGAAGTTTCCCTGAATGGCGCTATCATTCAGAAAGATAATTTTTCCTGGAACAGTTCCTTCAACATTTCTTACAACAAGAATGAGATCACCTCCCTTGCCCCTGGGGTGACCAGCTTGCTGTTTAATGATGTAGGGGGCTCTTCCGGGCAGGTGTCAATCTCGCTACCGGGTTATCCGGTCGGAATGATCTATGCGATCCGGACCGAAGGAGTAGATCCAGCAACCGGACGGCGTGTGTTCCTTGACGGGAACGGCCGTAAAGTTTTGTATCAGCAGGTTCCTGATGCTGGTCGCTCTCAATGGGAATATGAAGACGGTAGTCTTGCAAGGTCCGTTACCACATCAGAAGACGGCGTCATTTATAAAAACACCAACCCGAAGTTTTATGGTGGACTTTCCAATACCTTCCGTTACAAAGGATTTGACCTCGACGCGATGATCACCTTCCAGACCGGCGGAAACATGTATTTCGCTACGCAAGCATCTTTAATGGACTACCGGTTTCAAAACAACTCGGTAAAGGTTCTTGATCGCTGGCAGAAGCCTGGAGACGTCACGGATGTTCCGCGGGTCCAGGATGGAGACATCACCTCCTGGGGCTATTCGATTCCAATTACGGCAAATGTTTACAGCAGCGACTTCGTCCGGTTAAAGAACCTTACGCTTGGCTATGCAATTGGTAAGTCTATAACCAACAAGTTGAAAATAGAAAGTGCAAGAATATATCTGAGCGGACAGAATCTCGCTATTCTGACAGATTATCCTGGCTCAGACCCTGAGGTAACGAGTACAGGGAACACATCAGCAACTCAGGGCTTTGATAAGAACATGACGCCAAATGCACGGACGTTTACTCTGGGTGTTCAGGTCGGATTTTAATTCACACGATAACAACTGCTTAGCTATGAAATTAAGAAATATCAATATCGCGATTCTGGGAATTATGGTCATTCTGATTTCCTGTAACAAAGAGAAGCTGAATCCTATTCCCACGACACTTATATCAGACGTCAATGCGTTTGATACGCCCGAGCGGATAGCGAATCAGGTTAACGGCTTATATGCCACATTTAAGGGGACAGGCTTTTGGGGAACGGGCTACATTTATTACAGCGAAGCAAGAGCTGGAGATTTCGTTGCTACAAACTTGAATCCGACGAGGGGGGCACTTTCCTATATGATGACCGTAGATCCCGGCACGTCTGATGTCTCTTCAGTATGGGCACAAGGCTACCAGATCATTAACGGATGTAATGTTTTTCTCGAAGGAATGGGTGCTAAAGGCGGAGAAGTTGTGGGCGCGGAACTGAACAAAAACTATGTAGCTGAAGCGCGGCTACTGAGGGGCCTTGCTTACTATTACCTGCTTCAGCTGTATGCAGAGCCGTATACTAAAGATCAAGGGGCCAGCCCGGGATTACCGCTGCGCTTAACAGCGAACAAGGGTTTGTCAGACTACAACCTGGCAAGAAGTACGGTAGCAGAGGTCTATGCACAGGTGATCAGTGACCTCGATTTTGCGGAAGCCAATCTTCCGGAAAAATATAGCTCTGCAGCTGTAAATACGACACGTGCACACAAAAACACAGCGATTGCTGCAAAGACGAAGGTGTATTTAAGCATGGCGCAATATGATAAGGTGATCACCGAAGCAAATAAAATGGTTCCTGTGGCTGCTCCGTTTGTTGCACAGGCAGGGGTCGCAAATGAACTTCAGCCGGATGTAACAACCGTATTCAAGGCGCCATACACCTCGGCAGAGTCGGTCTTTTCCATGCCGTTTACCAGTAACGATGCACCCGGGACATCCCTGGGTAATGCGTATCTACCTGATGGGGCAAATGCTACGGGTCTTGGAAAAACTGGTACCGGGGATTATTATCTTTTCGAAAGCGGCGTGGTGGCTGCGCCGGACTGGAGTCCTGCAGATAAAAGGAGGGCATTGATTTTTACCACGGCTTCAGGCGTCAACAAGGGGAGGTTATGGTCTACAAAGTATTCGACAGGTTCCCCTTTTACGGATTACATTCCAGTGATCAGATATGCGGAGGTGCTGCTAAACCTGGCAGAAGCACTGGCCAACGTAAATGGTGTTGACCCGAGAGCACTTGCCCTGGTGAATGCCGTCAGGCAACGATCAGATGCGGCAGCCGTAATTACCGCAACGGACAAAAATGAGCTCGTTAACAAGATTGTTCATGAACGTCATATCGAGTTCTTAGGCGAAGGCATCCGGAATTCAGACCTGATGCGTCTGCGGTTACCTGTGCCGGCAAAAACTCCGATTGGATCCTCGCCAATTCCACAGATCAACCCGGAAAATCCGAACTACCTGTGGCCAATTCCGAATGACGAATCGCTCTACAATACGGCGCTTTAGTAAAAATATTTTCTTTAATTCATATATCTGTTCATCCAATATAAATTACTATGATTAAATCAGTCTTTAGAACATGCCTTGTGTTGTGGCTGTGCCTGGCTTCTACTGCTTTCGCGCAAAAAGTGACATCCCCAAAAGAACACTTTGGATTTAACATTGGCGATGATTACATGCTCGCCAACTACACGCAGACCGAAGCTTACTTTAAGAAACTGGCTTCGCAATCAGACCGCGTCTCCTTAAAAGAAATGGGTAACACCGAAGAGGGCAGAAAACAATATTTGATGGTTGTCTCCTCACCTGCGAACCTCAGGAAGGTAGGCCGGTATAAGGAGATCTCGCAGAAGCTCGCAAGGGCGGAAGGCCTGACTGATGAAGAGGCGAAGAAGCTCTCTCTTGAAGGCAAACCGATTGTCTGGATAGATGGTGGACTTCATGCGACGGAAACGGTTGGTTCACAGCAGCTCATCGAGTTGTACTATCAGCTGTTGAGCCGCAATGATGAGGAAACCAGGCGCATTCTGGATGATGTCATCATTCTGCTGACGATCGTCAATCCAGATGGACAGGAGCTCGTAGCGGACTGGTACATGAAAGACAAGGATATCGCCAAGCGCAACATGATGATTCCAAGATTGTATCAGAAGTACATCGGTCACGACAATAACCGGGATTTCTATATGATGAACATGAAGGAAAGCACCAATATATCCCGGGAACAATACATCGAATGGATGCCTCAGATCATTTACAATCACCATCAAACGTCACCTGCAGGTGCTGTCGTTGCCGGCCCTCCGTATCGCGATCCCTTCAACTTTGTTTTTGATCCGCTGCTGGTGACCAGCATTGACGGCGTAGCAGCTTCGATGATCAACAGGCTGCATGTAGAAAGCAAACCAGGGTATACCAGGCTAAGTGGTTCTCAATTTTCTACCTGGTGGAACGGGGGCTTAAGAACGACGCCTTACTTTCACAATATGGTCGGAATATTAACGGAGATCACGGGTAATCCAACACCATCTTCAATTCCACTGGTGCCAAATCGCCTGATTCCGAACAATGCGACGCCGTTTCCGGTTACACCACAAGAATGGAAGTTCAGAAGATCTATCGACTATTCCGTTTCACTCAATTACGGTATACTGGACTACGCAAGCCGGCTTGGAGATAAGCTCTTGTACAATATCTACACGATGGGAAAGAATTCCATCCAGAGAGGTAATCAGGACACCTGGACGCTTCAACCTAAAAAGGTAGCATTGCTGGAGGATGCCTATAAAAAGGACAACGCTTCTGCGAAGAGCGACGTTGATGACGACAACCCATGGGAGGTGAAGGGTGTGCCGCTTAAATACTACAATACCGTGTTTAATGATCCTGCTTTCAGGGATCCAAGGGGGTACATCATTCCGGCAGATCAGAAAGATTTTCCCACCGCAGTGAAGTTCATTAATTCCCTGATTAAGTCGGGCATACGCATTGAGCGAGCGAAATCTACGTTTAGCGTTGGCGGAAAGTCGTATCCTGCAGGATCATATGTAGTTCGTACCAATCAGGCTTTTCGCCCGCATGTACTGGATATGTTTGAGCCGCAAGATCACCCCAATGACTTTCAGTATCCGGGAGGTCCGCCGGTACGTCCGTATGATGCAGCCGGCTGGACGCTTGCCTTTCAAATGGGTGTACAATTTGACCGCATTCTGGACAAACTTGACGGGCCCTTTGAACAAATTGAATACGGGAAATTGCAAACTCCGCCAGTGCAGCAAACCGTACAATCACCATCCGGATACCTGTTAAGT
>JARKUW010000093.1 GCA_029851965.1 Bacteroidota bacterium
AAGAAGCGGAGCAGCTTGTAGCGGACTTTATCAGCAAATAGCCATTCTAACAGATGAACGTAGGTTTATTCTTTGGTTCTTTCAATCCGGTGCATACCGGGCACCTGATCATCGCCAGCTACATGGCGAATTTTACCGACTTGGATGAAGTATGGATGGTGGTCTCCCCGCACAATCCGCTGAAGGATAAGCGGAAGCTGACCAATATGTACGACCGGCTGGAGATGACCAGGCTTGCGACTGAAAATTCGGAGCACCTGAAGGTGAGCAACATTGAGTTTGGCTTGCCACAACCCTCCTATACGGTGGATACGCTGGCATATCTGAAGGAGAAGTACCCTGGTCGCGAGTTCTCGCTGATCATGGGTGCGGATAACCTTGCTTCTTTGAAAAAGTGGAAGAATTACGAAGTCCTGCTGGCCAATCATACGATTTACGTTTATCCCCGCCCTGGGGCGGATATCAGTGAGTGGGACGGTCATCCGGCAATTCGCGTGACGGATACCCCGAACATGGAGATTTCATCCACTTTCATCAGGAATGCGATTAAGGAGGGTAAAAACGTACAGTACTTCCTGCCAGACAGCGTACTGGAGTTTATTGAAGGCAAGAATATGTACCGCTAGGTACTTAGGGATTTTTGCTGTGTGTTCACGTTTATTGCGGGTCTTTTCTGCCTTGCCATCACCACCTTTCCTGATGAAACACATTATATGTGTCAGGCCCTTTTTGGCTTATAAAAAACACATTTTGTGATGATGAAAGCAACAGTAGTTATGTGAGGTATTTTCTGCTGCTTTGCGATGAACACTTCCTGTAAGGAAAACGACAAATCTCTGCCACGCCCTTTCTGCACTGTAATGAATACGTCTCGTTAGAAAACGACAAATCTCTACCAGCCCTTTAATGACCTGCAATGAACAACTTTGGTGATGCGAATAAGGGCTTTTAACTTTAATACTTAAAGCCCCCTTTACTCATAAACAAAAGCGCCTGAGCTTCAGGGCTCAGGCGGCTATATAATATTCAGTAAGCTCGATTAGCGTTGGTGTTCACGGTAAATCAGAAATATCGTAGGCTTTTTGTGCAGGTCAATTTTCTCCTGTTTCCACTGCCCGATGGTTTGTGTTTTAACAAACTCGTCTTCTGCAGTCAGGTTGCAGGCCACACAAAGTAACGTCTGCGCAGCGGTATTCTTCAAAATATCATCAAACAGGTGGTTGTTACGGAACGGCGTTTCAATGAAGATCTGCGTCTGACGGTTTTTCTCCGCGAGTTGTTCCAGCTCCTTAATTCTCTTGCCTCTTTCTACTTTATCAATGGGTATATAGCCATGGAAGGTGAAGCTTTGGCCATTAAAGCCTGATGCCATCAGCGCCAGCAAAATAGAGTTCGGCCCGGAAAGTGGCACAACTTTAATCCCACGTTTGTGTGCTTCGGCAACAACCTCTGCACCTGGATACGCTACACCCGGACAACCGGCTTCGCTCATCAGACCAACATCTTTGCCAGTCATCAGCTCCTTAAAGAAAGGCACCAGCGAATTCCCCCTTTTGTGCTTCCCGTAATCATGAATCACAAGTTCACTTTGTGGGATCTTAATACCTGCTTCTTTCAAAAATTTACGGGCGGTTTTCTCATTCTCTACGATGTACGTGTTGATTGAATTGATCACCTCAATGTTGTAGGCAGTGAAAGTTTTGGTCGCCGCATTTTCTGCCAGCGGTACAGGTATAAGAAAAAGAACTCCTCTTTGCATAATGGAAAATTAGATTACAAAGGTCGAAATAAATAGTTGTAAAGCGAATTCTGGAATTTTTAGAATAATCTTTATGTCACATGCAACCTTTGTAATTGTTTGATCATCTAATAATCATTATATTGAATAGTTTTTTAATTTTTAAACACCAGATCACGACGCTGATTAGGGTTCTAATGTAATTTAAATGTTATTATGCATGCATAATTAAACCATTAAGGTGCACACCCACTCATACCAATAGTTTTAGGTTAACAACACACACAAATCCAAATACAATGAAACACATGATTAAACTGCCGGCGATTGTGCTGGGGCTTATGTTGCTCCTCACCGGAATGACCCAGAAAGTGTTTGCACAGGACGAGGACATCTCGTTACAGACTTTCTACGATGAGCTTTCCCCTTACGGCACCTGGATTCAGGATCCGCAGTACGGTTATGTATGGCGGCCTGATGTAGATCAGCGGGAGTTTAGGCCGTATTACACCAATGGCCGCTGGGTGATGACCGAATATGGGAACACCTGGGTATCTGAATACGACTGGGGCTGGGCGCCATTTCACTATGGCCGCTGGGTGACAGACCGTTACAACCAGTGGATGTGGATTCCGGATACCACCTGGGGACCTGCATGGGTGAACTGGCGAAGTGGTGGCGGCCAATACGGCTGGGCACCATTAGGGCCAAGCATCAGCGTTGGATTTAACGTACCGAGCTTCTGGTGGGTATTCGTACCGCAGACCAGGATATACATAGACCGTTTTCCAAGATACCGTTCCTATAGAAATGCACGTTACATCAACAATACCGTAATCATCAACAACGTGTATGTGAACAACAGGAACACCTATTACACCGGTCCTAGAAGAGAGGAGATCAGACGCGTAACCAACCGTGATGTGACGGTATACAACATCAATAGAAACAGCCGTCCAGGCAGAAACAGCATTTCTAACACTACTGTAAACATCTACAATCCTCGCCCTGCGAGAGGTGCAGACAACAAAAATGCAGCACCAAGAACAGTGGTACAAAGAGATGCACTTGCTAGAAATGATGGCCGCAGGGATGCTGGGCAGCCTCGCAATGAGAACATGAACAGGCCTTCAGGTCGTGACAATGAAAACCGCGTGTCTTCAGAGCGTGTTACGCTGGACCGGAACACCCGTGATCGTAACACTGGAAGTGAGCAGAAAGCATTGGCAACAGCCCGCGCACAACGTGAACAAGGTAATGGAGTTCAGCGGAGCCCGGTACAACGCGGTGAAGCTCAAAACCAGCAACGTGATGCGCAAAACCAAGTACGTGAGGCACAACAAAGACAGCAACGCGACGCGCAGCAAAGACAACAGCAGGAGGCACAATTGGTTAAGCAACGCGAGGCGCAAAAGCAAGTAGAAGCACGTGATCAACAACGTGAGGCGCTGCAAAGAACTCAACGTGAATCCCAAAGACTACAGCGGGAGGCGCAGCAGAATCAACAACGCGAGTCGCAACAAAGACAACAGCGTGAAGTGCAGCAAAGACAGGTACGTCAACAGCAGATGTCTACCCCACAACGTACAGAACGCGTACAAGCGCCACAGCGCTCCTCGGAAGCCCGTGCGATGGGCAGCAATGGTGCTGAAAGATCAGGTACCAGCAGAGCAAGCCGCGGCGGCGGAAGAGGTTAACATAGCACCTTATCATTATAAAACCGGCCTTAGTGCCGGTTTTTCTTATTTATATTATAGTTATCTTTGCAGCCTTATTCAAAAACAGGCGTAATCCTTTATGATCCACCCAGAAATAGAAAAAAGAAAAACATTTGCCATCATAAGTCACCCCGATGCCGGTAAAACCACATTAACAGAAAAGTTCCTGCTTTTCGGGGGCGCCATCAACACCGCCGGTGCGGTAAAGCGAAACAAAGCCAACCAAAGCAACACCTCCGATTTCATGGAGATTGAAAAGCAGCGTGGTATCTCCGTGGCCACTTCGGTGATGGGTTTCGAGTATAAGGACAAGCGCATCAATATCCTGGATACTCCCGGGCACAAGGACTTCGCCGAAGACACGTACAGAACCCTTTCTGCGGTGGATAGTGTAATTCTTGTTGTAGACTGTGTGAAAGGTGTCGAGGAACAAACGGAAAAACTGATGGGCGTTTGCCGGATGCGAAACACGCCGGTCATCATTTTCATCAATAAAATGGACCGCGAAGGTAAGGATGCCTTCGATTTGCTTGATGAAATTGAAAACAAACTGAACATCAGCCTTTGCCCCCTTTCCTGGCCGATTGGACAAGGACATACCTTCAAAGGCGTTTACAGCATATACAACAAGCACCTTAACCTCTTTGAATCGGATAAGAGTAAGATCTCTGAGCCGGTTATCGAAGTGAACGACCTTGACGACCAAAAACTAACCCAGTTTTTGAAGCCAAACGAACTCGACGGCTTGAAAACCGACCTGGAATTGGTAGAAGGGGTTTATGGTACGATCGACAACAGCATGTACCGCGAGGGACTTCTTGCACCGGTATTCTTCGGCAGCGCCATTAACAATTTCGGTATCAAAGAGCTGTTGGATACCTTCGTGGAAATTGCGCCAAGCCCGAGAAGCAGGGAAGCAGAAGAGCGCGTGGTCAGCGTGGACGAGAAGAACTTCAGTGGATTTGTATTCAAAATACACGCCAATCTCGACCCCAAACACCGGGACCGTATCGCCTTTCTAAGAATATGTTCCGGCAAGTTTGAGCGGAATAAGTTCTACTATCACACGAGGCAGGATAAGAAGCTCAAGTTTTCCAATCCGATGGATTTCATGGCCAATGAGAAGAGTATTGTAGAGGAGGCCTGGCCGGGTGACGTTGTCGGATTGTACGACAGTGGAAACTTCAAAATCGGAGATACCCTAACAGAAGGAGAGAAACTTCAATTTAAGGGCATTCCGAGCTTCTCTCCGGAGATATTTAAGGAAGTAGAGAATCGTGATCCGCTAAGAACGAAACAGCTGGAGAAAGGCATACAGCAGCTCACAGAAGAAGGTGTTGCGCAGCTATTTGTACAACAGCCTGGCAACCGGAAGATCATTGGTGCCGTGGGCGAACTTCAGTTCGAGGTGATTGCGTTCCGTTTAGAGCATGAGTATGGCGCGAAAGCACATTTCCGTACTTTAAGCTACGGACGTTCCAATTGGGTGACCTCTACAGATAAGAAGAAGCTTGAAGAATTTTTAAAAAGGAAACAACAGCACATTGGCATGGATAAAGATGGAAATCCGGTGTTTCTTGCAGATAATGAGTTCATGATCAATAT
>JARKUW010000291.1 GCA_029851965.1 Bacteroidota bacterium
GTCTGAACCTTCACTTGAAAGGCAGTCTCACTCGTCACGAGTTTTCCATCGATGATGGAAGCAAAACGATTGATACAGCGCGGGACAACAGCGTCATTGCTCACAATTAACAATTGCATCCCTGCCCCACAGGCCAGATCCAGTTGCTCGTTTAAGCTGGCTCGCGTTTGCACATCCAGACCTGTGTATGGATTGTCGAGTATCAACAGCTTTGGGCGGTAAAGCAAAGCCTTCAGCAGCTGCAATTTCTTATGTTCCCCGCTGGAAAGCTGTATAATGGGTGCATGCTTTCTTTCAGAAAGCTTAAAAGTTTTCAGCAGCGTCTCTGCATTATCGACAGACTGCTGAATTCTATTCAAATATTCAAGTATGGTTTCCCAAACCGTGATGGTATTCTCCGCGTCAGCGCTGTTGAAACGTTGCTGGAAGTAGAAGTTTGATGCACCTTGCTTGTCTTTAAATGTAAACCACTGCGGCACAAACAAGGTCTGTATGCCATTCAAGGTGGCCCGCTCAGCAAGGGCTTTCGCGAGCAAAGTTTTTCCTGAACCACTTGGTCCATTCAATAGCCAATGCTCTCCTTTGAAAATCTGCCAAGATAGATCAGACAGGATTGTCCGGTTTCTGATCTTTATACTGAAGTGCTCAATCCTGACAAATACCTCCATTAGACGACTGCTTTTTGTTGCTCAAATTGTTCCACTGCTGCGCGTTGGTTTAAGATGAAATCAATGTCATCATAGCCGTTGATCAGGCAGGACTTCTTATAAGGGTTGATCTCAAAAGATTCATATTCTTTAGTGGTTTCAATCGTCACCGTTTGTGCTTCCAGATCAACGGTCACCTGCGCCTGAGGATCAGTTTCAGCAGCTAAGAAAATCCGCTGTACGAAGCCATCGGAAAGCTGGATCGGCAGTAAACCATTATTCAAAGCATTTCCTTTGAAGATATCTGCAAAGAAGCTGCTGATCACAACATCAAAACCGTAGTCCTGCAATGCCCAGGCCGCATGCTCCCTGCTGCTACCACAGCCAAAGTTTTTTCCGGCAATAAGCGCTTTTCCGCTGTATATAGAATTGTTCAGAACGAAGTCTGGCCGGGGACTGCCAGAAGCATCATAACGCCAGTCGCAGAATAGATTTTCACCGAAGCCTTCACGCGTAGTTGCCTTTAGAAACCTTGCCGGAATGATCTGATCGGTATCCACGTTCTCAATAGGAAGGGGTACCACCTGGGTGGTTAGGGTTGTAAATTTCTTCATCTTAAGCGTAAATGTTTTCGGTTAGCAATGAACGTACGTCTGTAATGCGCCCTGTTATGGCGGCTGCGGCAGCGGTAAGCGGACTGGCCAGGAAGGTCCTGGAATTCGGGCCCTGACGGCCTTCGAAGTTCCGGTTGGATGTGGAAACGCAGTATTTTCCCGCCGGGATTTTATCTTCATTCATCCCTAGGCAGGCACTGCATCCTGGTTCCCGCAATTGAAACCCTGCGGCTTCAAACACCTGGTCCAAGCCTTCGGCGATGGCCTGTTGTTCTATTTGCTTTGAACCAGGAACAATCCATGCAATAACATTCGGTGCTTTCTGCCGACCTTTCACAAAGTCCGCAACAGCCCTTAGATCTTCCATTCTGGAGTTGGTACAGCTTCCGATAAAAACATAGTCGATCTCTTTTCCTAACAAAGCGCTGTCATCTTCAATGCCCATATAGTTCAGCGCCTTCTGGTACGATGGACGTTCAGAAAGTTCCTGGCTATTTGTAGATGGTACAAACTGACTGATGCCAATGCCCATGCCGGGGTTTGTTCCATACGTGATCATTGGTTCTATGTCTGCAGCATCAAACGTCAGTTCCGCATCGAATAGGGCATCGAAATCGCTGTAAAGCGTGTTCCATTGTGCCAGTGCTTTGTCCCATGCTGCACCTTTTGGCGCGAACTCGCGACCCTTGATGTATTCGAAAGTCGTTTCGTCCGGCGCAATCAGACCACCTCTGGCACCCATCTCAATGCTCATGTTACAGATGGTCATTCTGGATTCCATACTCAAACTGCGGATCGTTGAACCAGCATATTCAATGAAATACCCGGTACCGCCTGCGGCGGAAATCTTTGCAATGATGTACAGAATGATATCCTTTGCACTCACACCTGGGCCTAGCGTGCCATCAACGGTAATGCGCATCGTTTTAGGCGGTTGCTGCAAAAGGCACTGCGTGGCGAGTACCTGCTCTACCTGAGAGGTGCCGATACCAAATGCTATCGCACCGAATGCGCCGTGGGTGGAAGTATGACTATCTCCGCACACGATGGTTGCCCCAGGGAGGGTGATACCCAACTCCGGGCCAATAACGTGGACAATCCCCTGGAAAGGATGGCCCAGTCCATATAATTCTACGCCAAATTCAGCACAATTCTTCGTTAGCATATCCACCTGATAGCGCGATAATGTTTCCTGAATCGGCAGATGCTGGTTTAGTGTTGGCACATTGTGGTCTGCCGTAGCAATGGTTTGCGCAGGTCTGAACACGGGTAAGCCTCGCTTTCGGAGTCCGTCAAATGCCTGAGGACTGGTTACCTCATGTATAAAATGTGTGTCGATATACAAAATATCAGGATAGCCCTCGTCGCGTTTGACAACGTGGGCATCCCATATTTTTTCTACTAGCGTCTTTCCCATGTGGGTATAATATTTATGCTTCTAATTCTTTCTCTGCTGGCTGATTTTCTGGGCGTAGGCTGCGTACGGTCTTACCGGCTTGCCACAATTCACTATCCCTTAATTCAGCGAGTTCTGCATTAAGCTTCTCGCGGTAGTCCGGCTGACTGTTGCTGTCAATTGATCTTTGAGATTCCTTGCCCGTGGCAACACTTTCATAGAGCTCTTCAAAAACAGGTTTGGTCGCGTCACGGAATTTCTTCCACCAATCCAGTGCACCACGTTGAGCAGTGGTTGAGCAGTTTGCATACATCCAGTCCATTCCGTTTTCAGCAACCAGTGGCATTAAGCTTTGTGTAAGTTCTTCAACGGTTTCATTGAAGGCTTCAGAAGGGGAGTGGCCATTAGCGCGCAGCACGTCATATTGTGCAGCAAAGATGCCCTGAATACAACCCATCAATGTTCCGCGCTCGCCAGTTAAATCACTAAAAACCTCTTTCTTGAAGTCTGTCTCAAACAGGTAGCCGCTACCAACTGCAATGCCGAGGGCAACAACTCTTTCATATGCTTTCCCTGTTGCATCCTGGAAAATCGCGTAGCTGGAGTTTAGTCCGCGACCCTGTAAAAACATCCGGCGCAGGGAAGTGCCTGAACCTTTCGGGGCCACCAGAAATACATCTACATCTGCAGGTGGCACGATGCCGGTTTGCTCGTTGAAAGTGATTCCGAAACCGTGTGAGAAATATAATGCCTTGCCAGGGGTAAGGTGTTTTTGAACTGTCGGCCATAATTCGATTTGTGCGGCATCGCTCAACAGGTAGCAAATGATGGTTCCGCGCTCCAGTGCTTCTTCAATTTCAAATAAAGTTTCTCCGGGTACAAATCCGTCGGCAATGGCCTTATCCCAGGTTTTAGATTCTTTACGCTGGCCTACAATAACATTGATGCCATTGTCTTTCTGATTAAGCGCCTGACCTGGTCCTTGTACGCCATAGCCAATGATGGCCACCGTTTCATTTTTCAGGACTTCCTGCGCTCTTTCCAATGGAAATTCATCACGTGTTACTACATTTTCGTCTTTACCGCCGAAATTTAATACTGCCATAATTTTGGTTTTATAAGGTTTGGTTAATCTATATATTGTCTTTCTAAAATTGCCTTTCAGGTGTTCTACATGGTGAATACATCACGCTTGGTATCCGAGTGTTCAAGCTCTACCACATCTTGGCCGGGCTCTTCACGCTCAAACTCTCGTAGTTTTTCATTGAAGCCCTGGCTGTTCTTAATGATGGCCACTCTGGCGCTTCGCACGAACTCTATCAATCCATATGGCTGAAGCACCTCAATAAGCTTATCCGTTTCTTCCCGGTGTCCGGTGGTTTCAAAGACGGTATAGTCTTTACGGATCACCACTGCCCGGGCACCGTTCTCGCGAAGTAAGCGCTCCACGTATACCTTCTCCGCAATAACATCAGTCGGCACTTTATAAAGTGCCATTTCCTGCCAGATGATATCATCGTTGGTGTTGAAATACACCTTCAATACTTCTACCTGCTTCTCGATCTGCCTTGCCACCTTACGAACGGTGTCTGGCGTTTCATTTACAACGATGTTGAAGCGGTGGATATGCTGGATCTCGGAGGGGGAGACATTTAAGCTTTCAATGTTGATCTTCCTTCTGGAGAAGATGATCGCAATGCGGTTTAGCAGTCCGACCTGATTTTCTGTATAAACCGAGATGGTGTATTCCTGCTTTTTATCTGTGAATTCTGCGTCTTTCATGTCTGATTATTTAAGTCTGATTTCACTTACACTGCAGCCTTGCGGCACCATTGGAAATACGTTAAGTTCTTTTTCTACCATCACCTCCAGTACAAAGGATCCTTTATGTTCCAGCATTTGCGTTAAAGCCGGAATCAGTTCTTCGCGTTCGGTGACTTTCTTTCCAGCTATGTAGTACGATTCCGCAAGTTTGATAAAGTCCGGACTGGTGATGTCTACAAAGGAGTATCGTTTCTCATTGAACAATTGCTGCCATTGGCGTACCATGCCCAGGAATTGATTGTTCAAAATCATGATCTTCACGTCCACGCCACTTTGCATGATCGTGCCAAGCTCCTGCAGGGTCATCTGAAATCCACCATCACCAATTACAGCGACCACCGTACGGTCGGGCCTGCCGAATTTGGCACCAATTGCTGCTGGAAGTCCGAAGCCCATCGTGCCCAAACCACCACTGGTCACATTACTGCGGGTGTTGTTTAGCTTCGCATATCGGCAAGCGACCATCTGGTGCTGACCAACATCGCTTACGATAATTGCTTCTCCTTTGGTGAGTTGATTTAATTGATGAATTACCTCACCCATGGTGAGTTCACCACTACCTGGCTCCAGCTCCTTGCTGATCAGTTCTTCCTGTTCAATTTTCTCAAACACTGCGAATTCTGCACGCCAGTCGTTATGCTGACGCGCCTCAACCCGTGCGGTTAAAAGTGGGAGGGTATCTTTGCAGTCGCCCCAAACCGGCACGTCCGCTTTAACATTCTTGTCAATCTCCGCAGGATCTATATCCAGGTGGATCACTTTTGCCTGGGTAGCGTACTTATCTAATCTGCCGGTTACCCGATCATCAAATCGCATCCCAATGGCAATTAGCACGTCACAGGAGTTGGTCTGCACATTCGGACCATAATTGCCATGCATACCAAGCATCCCCACATTCAGCGGGTGGTCGGATGGTATCGCACCGGCACCTAGAATGGTCCATGCAGCGGGGATTCCACTTTTTTCTACAAATGCCTGAAACTCCTTCTCGGCACCACCGAGTAACACACCTTGTCCAAACAGGATAAATGGTTTTTTGGCGGCATTGATCATCGCTGCGGCCTCCTCGATGTAAGCCATGCGGATGTTAGGCTTCGGCCTGTAGCTGCGGATATGGTTGCAAGGGGTGTAGCCCTCGTAGTCTATTTTCTGAATCTGTGCATCCTTGGTGATGTCGATCAACACCGGTCCGGGCCGGCCGCTCTTGGCAATGTAGAACGCCTTCGCCAACACTGCTGGAATTTCATTGGCATCCGTTACCTGGTAGTTCCACTTCGTTACCGGCGTGGTGATGTTTATGACATCCGTTTCCTGAAAGGCATCGGTACCAAGAAGGTGACTGAAAACCTGCCCGGTAATACAAACCAGCGGCGTACTATCAATCTGTGCGTCAGCAAGACCGGTCACCAGGTTCGTTGCACCGGGTCCGCTGGTTGCGAACACAACACCAACCTTGCCTGATGTTCTTGCAAATCCCTGTGCAGCATGCGTGGCGCCTTGCTCATGGCGAACCAGAATGTGCTGCAGCCGCGCTTTGAAGTCGTATAAGGCATCATAAATCGGCATGATGGCACCTCCAGGATAGCCAAAGACCACCTCGGTGCCCTCGGCGATCAAGCCTTCAAGCAGTGCTACTGAGCCACTTACGGTTTTAAGTTCTTTCGGCACTGCCGTTCTGATTGTTTCTTCAATTGATAATTCCATGTTCTTCGGTATTATGTGCAGATTAATCGGTATAGGCATCAGTTACGCAGCCTTCACTGGCATTGCTTACCTGTTTCAGATATTTATAAAGTACCCCTTGTTTAACGGGAGGCGGCAACTGCTTCCAGTTAGCGCGACGCGCGGCGAGCGTCTCATCGGACACCAGCACGTCTATGGTATTGTTTATCGCATCAATGCGGATGATATCATTGTCTTCTACCAGGCCGATATTTCCACCGTCCCAAGCCTCCGGTGTGATGTGACCCACTACAAAGCCATGCGTACCACCAGAGAAGCGGCCGTCGGTAATCAGTGCCACTGATTTTCCTAGTCCCGCACCGATAATGGCCGATGTCGGTTTTAACATTTCCGGCATGCCCGGTGCGCCTTTCGGCCCTACCTGGCGGATCACCACAACGTCACCCTGATGAACCCTGCCGCTGGATATACCTTCAATAAGTTGCTTTTCGCCGTTGAACACCCTTGCTGGACCTTCAAAACGTTCACCTTCTTTTCCGCTGATTTTTGCCACAGCACCAAGTTGTTCCAGGTTACCGTAAAGCATTTGTAAATGCCCGGTCGCTTTAATTGGGTGTTCAATTGGTAAAATCACTTTCTGCTGTTCAAAGTCGAGCTCAACAGCATCGGCCACGTTTTCCGCTAATGTTTTACCCGTTACGGTTAAGCAGTCGCCATGAATCAAACCGACTTTAAGCAAATATTTTAAAACCGCTGGTATACCACCAATGCGGTGTACATCCTCCATAAGGTATTGTCCACTTGGTTTTAAGTCTGCCAGTACTGGTGTATTATCACTGATGTGCTGGAAGTCTTCAAGTTTCAGGCGCAGTCCTACAGACTTTGCCATTGCAATAAGATGCAGGACTGCGTTGGTACTTCCGCCCAGGACCATTACGGTGACAATCGCGTTGTGGAACGCCTTTTCGGTCATGATGTCTGAAGGCAGGATGTTACGTGCTAACAAAACCTTAATGGCTTCGCCTGCACGCAAGCATTCGTTCTTTTTCTCTTCACTAAGTGCAGGGTAGGAGGAGCTGTAAGGCAAGCCCATCCCTA
>JARKUW010000294.1 GCA_029851965.1 Bacteroidota bacterium
CTATCGGCCAAACTTACAAAAAATATATATTCAATTTGGGGGCTCAAACCATCAGGGGCTTCGGCGCGGCAGTCATAATCATGCTTTAACAGCTTAAAAACCGTATGGAGGTTTTCTTCGGAGGTAAATACCCGCATACCGGTATAAATACTGTACGTCACAAAAATTAACGGCCATAGGTGGATTCAATGTTTCTTCGCAGGTACATGTTCAGCACAGGTAATGTGCTATTCAAAACTTTAATCTGCACTGGTTTTGTAACATTGTTTCGATGCGAGTGATTTAGTAGAACGTACTCATACAAGTTGTGTACGTGGTTGGCAATAATTGCCCAGGTGAAACACGAATTGACGTGGCGCACAGCGTTCCTGCTCATTTGGTGGAGTAATGCCGCATTGCTAAGCATAAGACCAATACGGTCCGCGAGTGCATCAGGGTTCCCCTCGGGAATTACAAAGCCAGATTTCCCATCCAGCACACTGGACTGCAGGGTACCATCATCCATAGCAATCACAGGGGTACCACAAGCCATAGCTTCTAAAAGATTCCCGCCATATGAACTTTGCCGCGGTGCGGAAACAAACAAATCGGCGGCCGAATAATATTGATTTAATTGCTCCGGTTCCTGCAGATTTACAAACGTCACTTGCCCGGATACGCCGAGTGTGTCTGCAAGGTCTTTCAACCGGTCCAGCTCAGCAGATGATTCAAAGCTGGCATCGCTATGCCCCGATGGTACAACAACAAGCCGGTGAACACCTTTGTCGCCGTTCAGCAATGCAATAGATTTTATTGCAGTTGCGGCCCCGCTTCTGTTATCCAACGGTCCTGTCAGCAATATGATTTTCTCATTTGTGTTTAGCCCTAATGATTCCCGGGCAACCGTCTTATCAACAAAAACATGCTCCCCCGGGTTGAACCCATACGGTATTACAAAAGTTTTTCTGGCGTTGGCCTTATACGACTGGATCAGATCTTTCTTATCCTCCATAGATCCGGCAACAATTCCGTCAGCTCTTCTTACGATGTGCTCCTCAATTGCGATCCTGCTCAAAGTGGACGGGTCCTGGCTGTTAGATGCTTTTAACAGATGACCTAGTGAATGGAAAGTGATTACAAAAGGAATATGGAATCGTTTCTTAAGTTCCAGTGCGACAAGCCCTGACAGAAAAAAACTTGCATGAACCAGATCATAACGGAAGTTTTGCCGCGAAATAAAATCGCTTACTGAAGCGGAGAATTCATCCATATAGGGAAGTAAGGACTCCATCACACAACTTCCCGTGGGCCCCGCTTTCACCTGTATTATCCGGATACCGGGCTTATACAAAACAACCTCGCATGGCGCTCCACCTTCCGATCGTGTAAAAACATCAATCTCGTAACCGAACTTCAGTAGCTCGCCGGCGAGTTCAGACACAAATATACTTTGCTTGCGGCTATCCGCATCACCTGCTGAGCTCAATGGTGAAGCCTGCGCACTGATACATGCGATCCTTCTTTTCATAAGGCGTTAATTTAGATTGGTTATTTAAGTTTGATCCAGGTCAAAGTCATCGGTATCCTCCTCGTCATCGAAAACATCATCATCATCGATGTTGATCTCTTCAATTGTCTCCTCCTCATCCGGTTCATCTTCGTCGTCTAAGGGATCCCAGCCTCCAGTTTCTACATTCCTAACTCCGAAGTGGTCATATACATGTTCGCTGCTGAGCAGTTCCAGGTTATCTGTACAGGTTTCCATAAGATTTTTATTTAACGTTAAGAAAAAGTTTTAATCCGAGCAACAAAGGCGATGCCCTGTAAAAATGCGTATGGGTAACTCAACCTGCTCAGCATAGCGTCAGAGGCCGTGATCGTAGTTTTACAGTATTTAAAATCCGTAGAAGTACTACAAAGATTCCGTAAATATTTTTTAGCAAACCAAAACACCTGGGTAAGATATTTCACACAATAAATGCGGATCGTCGTTCCATGCAGCGAAATATCCATGATCGTAATCTTACAACTTTTCCAATAAATCCTATAAGCAAACCCGCCTGCGGATCGTGTACCTTTGTATTGTATAAAGATTTAACATTATCATAAGCCATGAGTTCACAAGAAAAACTTGTCAGCCTTACATTACCCGTTTCTGGAATGTCCTGCGCAGGCTGTGCCGTCAGCGTGGAAAGTATGACTTCCACCCTGCCGGGCATCAAAAGCGCGGAGGTGAACTACGCCACCCAGCGCCTTAAAGTGGCATTTAATCCCACAGTTATCCAGCCGGCTCAAATTCAACAGGCACTTCAGAAAATAGGATATGATCTGATCATAGACATCGAAAATGCAGGTGAAAAACAGGAAGAACACAGACAAAAAGCCTATCAGTCATTGAAGAGACGGTGTATTTTTGCCGCGGCACTTACACTACCCATTGTTGTGGTCGGAATGTTCTTCATGCACATTCCCTACGCGAATTACATTATGCTCGCCCTTTCCACTCCGGTTCTATTCGGATTTGGGAATGTATTCTTTATAAATGCCTTCAAACAGGCAAGGCATTCATCCGCAAATATGGATTCGCTGGTGGCGCTAAGCACCGGATCAGCTTACATTTTCAGTGTTTTCAACACCCTTTTCCCGGAGTATCTCCGTTCTAAGGGAATTGTACCCACGGTCTATTTTGAAGCAGCCGCAGTGATCATCGTGTTCATCATGCTGGGAAAGCTCCTGGAGGAGCGCGCGAAATCACAAACCAGTTCCGCCATTAAAAACCTGCTCGGCTTACAACCTAAAACCGCATTTGTCGTTACGGACGGTGGCACACGGGAGATCCGGATTGAAGAGGTAATAACGGGCGATATCATATTGATACGGCCAGGTGAAAAAATTCCTGTCGACGGAAAACTCACATCGGGCAGCTCGTATGTAGACGAGAGTATGATTTCCGGTGAGCCTGTTGCAGTGTTAAAAAGCCCCGGCGATCACGTTTTTGCCGGAACCATCAATCAAAAAGGTAGTTTCCGGTTTGAGGCAGAAAAAGTTGGAGAACATACATTCCTTGCTCAGATCGTTAAGCTCGTTCAGGATGCCCAGGGATCAAAGGCGCCCGTTCAGAAGCTCGTGGACAAAGTCTCGGGAATCTTCGTACCAGTTATCCTGCTTCTTGCCCTGATCACCTTGCTGATCTGGTTCTTTTTGGGCGGCGACAATGGGGTTACGAAAGGATTAATTGCCATGGTGACCGTCTTAATTATCGCGTGTCCATGTGCGCTGGGTCTGGCCACGCCGACAGCAATCATGGTCGGCATAGGCAAGGGTGCCGAAAACGGCATTCTGATCAAAGATGCGGAAGCGCTGGAGGCCGGCCACCAGGTCGACACCATAGTTCTGGATAAAACCGGTACCATCACTCAGGGAACACCGCAAGTCACGGAAGTCATCTGGACACAGGAAGCGGGAGCGTCAAGGGAGATGATGGAGAAAATCCTGGCAGGCTTAGAAGCCCAATCCGAACACCCCCTCGCTGAAGCCGTAGTGAAACACTTTGCTTTTCAAGCGAAGGAAGCAATAACCTTCCAGAGCTTCGAAAGCGTTACTGGCAGAGGTGTACGCGGAAAGTTCGAAGGCCAGACCTACTTGGCAGGTAGCCCAAAATGGATTGAAGCGCAGGATCTCCCCGTCAGCGATGACCTGCATCTACAAGTCAAAAACATGCAAGTACAGGCAAGAACCGTCATATTTTTTGCAAATCAGAACAGGGTGCTGGCCGTTGTCGGTATAGCTGACCAGGTAAAAGAAGGCTCCGCCGATGCTGTTGCGGCGTTTGAGAAATCAGGAATCTCCGTATACATGTTAACCGGCGATAATCGCGAGACCGCTGAAGCTGTTGCAAGGGAAACCGGAATTAGAAAGTTCAAGGCAGACTTACTCCCAACTGATAAGGCCGACTTCATCAAAAGTCTTCAAACCGAAGGCAAAATCGTAGCGATGATCGGCGACGGCATTAACGACAGCCAGGCACTTGCACAGGCAAATCTGTCGATCGCTATGGCTAAGGGATCAGACATCGCCATCGACGTCGCTAAAATCACCCTTGTCTCGTCCGATTTACGGCAAGTGGTTAAAGCCTTGAAATTGTCCAAAAAGACCGTCCAGACCATTCGTCAGAATTTGTTCTGGGCCTTTATCTACAATCTGATTGGCATTCCAATTGCAGCCGGTATATTGTACCCCATTAATGGATTCTTACTTAATCCAATGATCGCTGGTGCAGCTATGGCATTAAGTTCCGTATCCGTAGTCAGCAACAGCCTTAGGCTCAGGGTGGCCAAACTTAACTGACTATAAACTTTAACGAACATCAACATGAAAGCATTGAAATTCAAAACAAACATAAAATGCGGGAATTGTATAGCTGCAGTAACCCCACACCTGAATGGTCTGGCAAAAGTAGAAAGCTGGGAAGTTGACCTTCAGACCGCCGACAAAATCCTAACTGTAAATACAGACAGCGATCTGGACAATCAGGAAATCGTCCATTCTCTTGAAAAAGCCGGCTACAAAGCGGAAGCGCTTCAATGATACATTTGAAGCGTAAAGGCCGGCTTAAGAAATGTCCTTAGTCCACTTACACAGACCCCAAAATCTTTCTGCTTCAAGGGGCCGGTCAGAACGGACTCAACTGACACAAGATCAGCATGGTTAGCTGAAAAATATTTTAACATATTGTATCTATTGTTTAAACTTTCGTATTATATTCGTTTAAGTCATCATCCCTGATTTTACCTTATTGGTAGACAATTCTTATCGCTCTTTCGTAAGATTTTCGCCCGTAATACCTAGCTAACCAACCGCAGGCGACTAATTATGGCAAAAACAACAACGACAGCACAAGATATGCTGGAAGCAACATCACTGGAATGGACCAGGGAAAACAAGATCACCGTGTTAAAAATGATGAAGGCCTATGCAAAACAAGTCGCAGAACAGGCCTTGGAAGACGCACACGATAATATACGGACGTGGTCGACACCCTATGATGAATTTGGAATCGAAGTAATTTTTGAAGTGGAACAGTCCATTCTCCAGACGAAGATTGTCACGCCCTGAGGGCTACGTACAAGCGAAAGGACTCGTCGCCAGCACTTAAGAAAGGAAAACTGTACCCGGAAGCAGATTCGAACTGCCACGCCTTTTCAAGCGCCACCCCCTCAAGATGGTGCGTCTACCAATTTCGCCACCCGGGTATACTGGCGCAAAGATATATTTATTCGTTCAAGTTCAAATAATTTTGTTCATTTACTTCCTTACAACGATTCAGGTACTTTAAATGCCCGCCTGGCGAGGAGTTTCCAGGCACCCCTTTCCTTGTTCCAGATCAACACGACGCCAAGCGACACATGCCCCGCTTTACCTCCATCATTTGTATCTGCAATAAGCACATGCTGTACAACAGCGGTACTGCCACTGACCGTTATAAACTGCTTCTTTAAATCAATCCTGACAAAGTCAGACTTTTTCGTTGCAATATCCCTTACAAGTTCTTCGCGGCGCTGCACACGTCCATCGGAATGTGCATAGCTTAATTCTTCGGATACGAGCGGCTCCAGCTCTGTACGGCTCCCGCTTACCATCGCCAAACGCAATCGCTCAACCAGCGCAGCGACCGCTTTCTCCTCCGCAGCAGGATCTGAACTTTGCGCTTCGGCCGTAAACAGCACCCCAAACAACAACAGGAATATTCCAAGTTTTCGCATAAAACCTCATTTAAATGTATGGTTACAACTTATCTTCATCATCAACCGGACGAATAATCATGCGCAACGACTGATCCTTAGAGAAGTAAGCAACCGTCCAGTTCCAGAATGTACGTGCACGGTTCCGGTAGGTAATCAGCGACAGCAGGTGGATGAATAACCAGGCAAGCCAGGCAATAAAGCCATTCAGGTGAAGTTTCGGCTTCGGCAGGTCCACAACTGCCTTCGCGTAGCCTATTATCGCCATAGATCCCCGGTCATGGTAGTTAAAAGCGCTCAATGCCTCCCCCTTCACCAGACGTTTCAAATTCCTGGCAAGTACCTTCCCCTGCTGAATTGCCACCTGCGCCACCTGTGGATGCCCGGAAGGAAAATCAGCGTCTGTTGTTTGCAGGCAGGTATCGCCGATGGCATAGATGTTATCCGAGGCGATCACCTTATTGTGCTCATCCACCAGCAATCTTTTCCCCCTTCCATACCATTCCGGGGGAATACCTTCGAAAACCCTGGCAGTTACGCCTGCCGCCCAGATCAGATTTTTGGAACTGATTTTTGCACCATCAGACAGCACAACGGTATCGTCTGAAAAGTCATTGACATGGGTGCTCATAATCAGCGTTACGCCGAGATCCTGGAGCACCTTTCCTGTATTTTGCTGCGACTTCTCACTCATCGGTGAAAGCACGGCTTTACCGCCGTCCACGAGGTATATATTTCCCCCCTTGTCCTTGAGTTCCGGATAGTCCCTGCGGAGAATACCACGTTTCATCTCCGCAAACATGCCGGAGATTTCCACGCCTGTCGGCCCTCCGCCTGCAATAACCAAGGTCAGAAGCTTCCTGATTTCCTCCGGATCTTTGGATATCGATGCCTGCTCCATTCTCATCAGCAGAATGTTCCGCATGGCTATCGCATCGCTCAGTGTCTTCATCGGAATTGCATTCTTCTTGATATTTTCATTACCAAAGTAATTTGTCTCCGCCCCGGTGGCAAACACAAGAATATCGTAAGAAAGCTCCCCATTGTTTAAAATAACTTTATTCGATTCCGGAACCACTTTCTTCAAGGATCCAAGTCTGAAATGGAGATTGTTCTTCCTTGCAAACAGCTTCCGGAAGGGATAGCTGATACTGGAGGGTTCCAGGTAAGCGGTCGCTACCTGGTAAATTAAAGGGGGAAAAAAGTTATAGTTGTTTTTGTCGACAAGCGTCACGCTAAAATTGGGATCATTACCCAGTGATTTCGCCAAATTTATTCCGGCAAATCCCCCTCCGATAACTACTATATTTTTGCGCATAATTATTTTCTCTATTGTTATTAACACCTGTGTGCCCGGATAGTTTGCACTCGGAGGACTGCAAAACGAAGGTCCTGCGCCAGAATTACCTAGAAGGAAAAGCCAATGGAGATGTACGGCAAGGCCCCTTCTTTCGAAAATCCGACGGCTCCCTGTATGAGTATCAGCTCCGCCGGCGTCACATACAAACCACCTCCATAGCCATCATGCCAGGTGTTGGAAGATGTTCCCGGTTCCCAAACACGCCCAATATCGTTGAACGCAATCAGACCAACAGCCCCCGGGGTGATGTAAGACGTAAAATTAAAAAGCTTCATCCGGAGATCAATGTTGTAATATGCCGCCGTTCTGCCCGTAAACCGGTTGCTGTGAAAGCCCCGTAAATTGCGAACGCCGCCCAATTGCATCCGCTGATAGAATGTAGGCGCGCCTATCGTCGTCCCACCACCTAGCCTGTTTGCAATTACAAACCCGGAATTTCCCGGATTTAAATAAAACCTGAATTCCGTTTGTATGCTGCCATAGGTGTCTTCCTGCCTGCCGATCTGCTGTTTTCCGGTAACGGAGGTTCTCCAGTAAATCCCTTTGGCAGGCATCGCCGCATCATTCCGGCTGTCATAGGTCACTATGCCAATTAAGCCAGCATAAAATCGATCGTCAAAAACGCCTTCCAAAGGGTTATTGGAATTATATTCCTGGAGAAAACGACGATCGTTTGCCGAAAAGCTGCTCCTGTAATATTCAGTGGCCAGTCCTCCCTCCACCGTCAGGTGCGGTCCAAGTCCACGCTTTAACTTAAGATCCGCGGTTAAATAATCATAATGATTCCGGTAATAGGAGATCTCCCGTCTTCCACGGTTCACAAAGACGCTTTCGTTGCCCAGGCCAAAGAAGTTGCTCTGGTTATTCGGTCCGAGTACGTTCACATCGATCTTCAGGTCATTCTTCCCCAGCACCTCCTTGAAATCACCGGAGTACGTAATGTGGAACGCCCCCCTGCCTGTCGAATAGTTCACCCAGAATTCATTGCGAAATGCATAAGGCACCTTACGGAATCCTTGTTTTTCATACACCAGGCCGACACCCGGTTGAAAACCCTGATCTACACTATAGCTTAAACGAAACAGCGGAC
>JARKUW010000006.1 GCA_029851965.1 Bacteroidota bacterium
GATGAAATAGGACAGCGGATTGCAGAAAGTATCGTAGATTATTTTGGCAAACCAGAGCATATTCAACAAATTAACCTGCTTCGTTCGTATGGATTGCAGTTTGAAGCCATAGAAAATACAATTACCCTCCAAAGTGAGAAATTAACCGGAAAAACATTTGTAATTTCAGGCGTTTTTGATGGCATAAGCCGTGACGAGCTAAAAGACCTCATAGAAGCGAATGGAGGAAAGATCCTGAGCGGGATTTCAGCCAAACTAAACTACCTTCTTGCCGGAGATAATATGGGCCCCTCCAAACTGGAGAAGGCCAAAAAATTAAATGTCGCGCTGATTACACAAGGCGACTTATTAGATATGTTGAAATAAATTGATAATGAATAAATTTCATGGAACCGGCGTAGCAATCGTAACGCCTTTTAACCAGGATAAAACAGTCGATTACGACGGGTTGAAAAAACTGATTAATTTTTTGATCGATGGCAAGGTGGACTATCTGGTTTCACTTGGAACCACCGGAGAAGCCTCAACACTAACGCATGACGAGAAAGAACGCATCTGGGCCTTTACAGCAGAGATCAACAACGGACGTTTACCACTTGTTGCAGGCATCGGCGGAAACGACACAGCCGCTGTATCTGCAAGTGTGAAGGCATTTGAACATCATGGCTACGATGCCATTCTCTCTGCAAGCCCCAACTACAATAAACCCACTCAGGAAGGAATATACCAGCACTACAAGGCAATCAGTGAATCAAGCGCACTACCTGTCATGCTGTACAATGTTCCCGGAAGAACGGCCAGCAACATGAGTCCGGAGACTACCTGTCGCCTTGCCCACGATTTCAGCAATATTATCGGCACGAAAGAAGCCTCCGGTAGCTTCGATCAGTTCAACCAGATCATGCGTGATAAACCGGCAGACTTTATGTTAATTTCCGGAGATGATCCCGTCGCAGTACCGATGATTTCAATAGGAGCCGTTGGCGTTATTTCTGTCATTGGCAATGCAGTTCCATTCCAGCTGTCAGAAGTGATCAGAAGAGCGCTTAAGGGGGAATTTTCAGCGGCTTTGCCGCTTCACCTTGCTTTAATTGAATTTACCAGGCTGATGTTTGCAGAAGGGAACCCCGCTGGCGTAAAGTCTGCTTTGAAATACCTGAAGGTATGTGGTGACGACGTTCGTTTACCATTGGTAAAGGCTACTCCGGCTTTGGAAGCTAAAATCATCGAGCAACTTGACCTGATCTTAGCTTAACGACACTTAAATTTTTCTGCAACACAGTAAAGAATTCTTTGCTCAACAAAAAACCCGGATCAAACAGACCCGGGTTTTTTAATGCAGTTATTTAGAAACTGCATTTTTTTCAGACTGAACTTCCAGCCGAATCTCCTGTGCCAGGTTTTTAAGGTCTTGCAAGCCTTTCCTAAGCCGCGTTCCCGCGGCGCTGTTAGACTTGGTGTAGAACTTTTCAGCATCTGCTTCCAGGTTGCCAACCAAATCCTTTAGTTGCTCATACTTTTCACTCTTTGCCATCTCAATAAATTTTTAGTGTCTGTATTGGTTTGTTGTATACTAAAATAATATCTTTCGTTGATTAAAAAAATTTTCAACTCACTATATATCAGTTTTCCAACATTTTATTTCGCGACCAAAACCATTGACATCTTAACAGCCCAGCTGGAAAATGCAGCAAAACGAAAAAAGGCCCGCTCAGATATGGAAAACATCCTGAAAGTCGACGACTTCGCGGCTGCTGTCCACCCCTGACCGGGCCTTTTAAATGAATATTTTAATTAGGCTACAGAGAACTTGTTGTCCAGATAGTAACCATTTTTCAATTTCTCAGAAATTTCAGAAAAGGCATCCAGCGTACGCTGAACATCTTCCAGCGTATGTACCGCCGTCGGGATCAGACGAAGTTCAATAAGCCCCTTTGGAATGACCGGATAAATAACGATTGAACAGAAAATGCCGTAATTTTCACGCATATCCATAGTCAATGCCGTCGCTTCCGCGAGCTCTCCCTTAAGAAAAACCGGTGTCACCATCGTGTTGGTCACACCCAGGTTGAATCCGCGTTCACGCAGACCCTTTTGCAGGCTAAGCGCAATATTCCAAAGGTTTTCCCGAAGTTCAGGGTTGTTCTTAAGCAGTTCAAGCCTTTTTAATAAACCTATTACCATTGGCATCGGTAAGGCCTTGGCAAAAGTCTGCGAGCGCATATTGTAACGCAGGAAGTTGGTAATCTCCTCTGTAGACGCTACAAACGCACCGATCCCGGCCATTGATTTTGCGAAAGTTCCAAAATAGACATCCACACCGTCTATGCAATCCTGCTCTTCATGGGTTCCGGCTCCGGTTTTACCCATCGTCCCAAAACCATGTGCATCGTCAATAAGCAAGCGAAAATTGAATTCTTTTTTAAGTTCAATCAGTTCTTTCAACTTACCCTGTGCACCCGACATGCCAAATACACCTTCAGTGATAACAAGGATACCGCCGCCACTTTGTTCAACCAGTTTAGAAGCACGCTCAAGCTGCTTCTTCGCACTGTCGATATCATTGTGCTGATAGACAAAACGTTTGCCCATATGCAAGCGCAGACCATCTATAATACAGGCATGCGACTCGCCGTCGTAAACAATTACATCGTTCCTGTCTACAAGTGCGTCTATAATAGACACCATACCCTGGTAGCCGTAATTCAAAAGAAAAGCATCCTGCTTACCAACAAATTCAGCCAGCTCAGCCTCGAGTTGTTCGTGATATTTTGTATTTCCAGACATCATCCGGGCACCCATCGGGTAAGCCATACCGAAATCAGCAGCGCCCTTTATATCCGCTTCACGTACCTCCGGATGGTTGGCCAACCCCAGATAATTATTCAAGCTCCACACCAAATGCTCCTTACCACGAAAAGTCATATGTGGTCCCAGATCCCCTTCCAACTTAGGAAAGGAAAAATATCCATGAGACCATTTCTGGTGTTGCCCCAGTGGCCCCATATGCTTCGTTATCTTTTCAAAAATATCCAATGTAATATGTTTTTAAGGTTATTTTATTTTTTGCAAATTTAAGGTTTATAACCTTGATTTACAATAATCGGACCTCAATAGATGAATCCGCATCAAAAGCAGAAAACCAAAAAGCCTTAACGAAGATATCGTTAAGGCTTTTCGATATGGTATGATTAAGATTAATCAACGTTATCGTGTAAAAATGAGTTGTTCGGTCTGATTTCAGTCGTTCCATCCTCATCGTTGCTCAGGGTAAATCTGGAAACCTGTGATTCAGATGAATGCTGAACTTGCTGAAGCTGCATTTGCTTACGTTTATAAGCCGGCTCATTTTCCATTTCCTGCAATCCGTTCGTCGTACGCAATTTCATGCTGAGGTCTTTCAGGCGAAGAATTCTTTCTTTCGATTTCTTAAGCTGATCTTCCATCGACTCATCCGTCTTGTCGTCATCGGCACCCGCCTGGTAAACATCCTCCTGTTTTCCATTCTGATTCGACCCGAAGTCAGAAACAGGGTTGTCAAAGGTAAAGTTGGTTTCTGATACCTTTACTTCAAACTCAAATCCAGGCTCAGACTGGTGTTCTGACGCATATTTATCTTCTTCAAGTAAGGTATGCCTGATGATGTTATTTTCCGATTCTTCTGATTTTCTGCCTTTACCCGGGTTCATAGAATCCGCGAACAGATCCGGCTGCTTCAAATCATTTGCTTTCAATACAGGCTCGTATGATGGTGCTTCCTGTCTTGGCGCAATGAATGAGTTAACAGGCTCCACCGGCTTCACCAAAGGTGCCTCTTCCGGAGTAAGCAAAGAGATCTTCTTCACGTTCTTTCTTTCCTGAACGCGCTGCTCTGAAGTCTGGAATCCGGTTGCAATGATCGTTACCGATAATTTATCTTCCAGATTCTCGTCAATACAGTTACCCCAGATCAGGTCAGCCGAAAGACCAGCCTTGTCCTGGATGTAGTCCGTAATGATGGCCACTTCATCCATGGTCACTTCACTAACACCAGAGCTGATGTTTAAAAGGATATATCTCGCACCCTCAATCTCATTGTCTTTCAACAATGGCGAGGCAAGCGCTCCCTCAACAGCAGTTAATGCGCGGTTTTCCCCACTGGCAGAGTAACTGCCCATGATGGAAACACCAGAGTCCTTCATCACCGTGCGTACATCTTTAAAATCCACGTTGATGTATCCCGGTACAGTAATGATCTCCGCAATACCTTTGGCGGCAGTGGTTAAGATATCATCTGCCTGCGCGAAAGCAGAACCCAATGTTAAGTTTCCGAAGATCTCACGCAACCTGTCGTTAGAGATGACCAGGTAAGAATCTACATATTTTTTCAGTTCATCAAGACCATCTTCCGCCTGCATCTTACGACGCTTTCCCTCAAAGGAGAACGGTGTAGTTATGATCGCGACCGTTAAGATGTCAAGTTCCTTAGCCGCTTGTGCGATAATCGGACTTGCACCTGTTCCGGTACCTCCACCCATTCCTGCCGTGATGAACAGCATTTTGGTGGTACTTCCCAACATCGTTTTGATGTCGTCTATATTTTCAATTGCAGAGTTTTTACCAACTTCAGGTATCGAACCTGCGCCCATCCCTTCTGTTAAACTTGCGCCCAACTGAACTTTGTTTGGAATAGGACTCGACTCCAATGCCTGTGCATCCGTGTTACAGATGATAAAGTCAACACCTGTTATTCCCGAGCGGTACATATGGTTTACCGCGTTACCACCACCACCAACACCAATAACCTTGATGATTGATGATTTATCTTTTAACATTTCGAATTGCATATCTTTATGAATCAGTCATTTAAAAATAGGTATTACCTGTTCATCTCTCTTTGTAATATTAACACTTTTTTAACACCCCTTTTCCACAATTGTTAATAATGTGGAAAACTCCTCGTTTGTGGATAACTGAGCGCTATTTAATGTAATCGTCGTCACTCACATTCATATCATCCTTAATGAAATCCTTGGTTTTCGCCAGCAATTTATCGAATAATCCGGTTCCGCTGCGCTTCACTTTCTCTTTAGCTTCCTTTGGCTTTTCCACAAAGACCCCTGGTTGTTTCAGCTCTTCTACCAGCTCTTCTGCCTTCTGAATTCCTTTGATCAGCAGTCCGACACTGGTCGCATACATCGGGCTTTTCAGGTCGTCATAAATCGTCTTTGGCATCTCTTCGAATTTCGATAGGTGCTCATTTGGATAGCCAACCCGGCAATCCAGACCTGTTACATATTCCACC
>JARKUW010000019.1 GCA_029851965.1 Bacteroidota bacterium
ATCAGGTCGCGCAGTATATCAGCGAGCAGAAAGCGAAAGCCTTTCTACCAGATGAACTTAAAGCAATCGTGATTACGGCTGATACCATTGTTTCCTTTCAGAATGAAATCCTTGGTAAGCCCACAGATGCTGCGCATGCTGTGGAAATGATATCCAAACTTTCCGGAAATATGCACGAGGTGTTTACCGGCGTGAGCCTCGCCTACAAAGGAGAACTGAACACCTTTTATGACGCTACAGAAGTTTACTTCAGACCCTTAAACATCACGCAGATCAACTACTATGTGAATCACTATAACCCTTTCGATAAAGCCGGATCATACGGCGTGCAGGATTGGATTGGCATGATTGGCGTGGAGAAGATCGTTGGCTCTTATACCAACGTGATGGGCTTACCGACGGAGAAACTTTATAGAGAGCTGTCTAAGTTGTAGTCTTCCTGGAGTTGGGCCAGCACACCCATTTTCAGGTCGTTAGTAGATAGGTTCAGCACTTTAATACCCGTTTGCTCCAGCACAAAGTTTAGCAGCAAAGCTGCAATAACAATCATGTCTACCCTTACCGGCGGCAAAGCATCCATTTGCATCCGCTGTTCATGCGTTGAGGCAATCAGTCGAGCTGAAAGCTGTAAGTATTGATCATAATCGATTACCCCAGACGCTATATCTTTTGCAGGCTTGTTGTTCTGAATCATCAACATGCCTGCAAAAGATTCAAAAGCACCTGCAGAGCCAATTAACTTGGCCGGCTTGTAGACTTTACATTGCGCTATAAGTTCAGTAGTGCTGGCTTCCACATGGCGAGATATTGCTTCGATTTCCGTAGTACTGATGGGATCTGATTTGAAGTAAGCCTGCATCAGCCGTGCGGCACCGATATCATAGCTTCTTTTCCAGAGAACTTCCTGCGGGCTGCAGATGATGAATTCCGTGCTGCCGCCGCCAATATCCATTACCAGGCTGGTTGTATCGATCAGCCCCGTTGCTTGCACGCCTTTGTAAATCAGCCCAGCTTCGGCATCGCCGTCAATCACCTTAATCTCAATGCCCGCTCTTTCCCTGGCGGCATGGACAAAGTCCTCACCATTGGCAGCGCTTCTTACAGCAGAGGTGGCTGTAGCTTTTACTACATCCACCTCATGTGTTTTAATGGTTGCTGCGAAAGCTTCCAGTGCCTGTAGCCCACGTTCAAAGGCTTCCGGAATGATCATGTTTTCATTTATCCGACCTTCGCCCAGTTTTATCGGCACCGTTGTTTTATAGATCACTGCGCCACCTTTTGCCAAATCGGCGATAATTAGGTGAAAAGTATTTGTACCAAGATCTATAACGGCTGCTTTCATGTATTAATTTTTATAGGTAAACCACTTTACCATCTCTTTGAAGTTTGTCTTTTTGCCATACATCAAGATACCAACACGGTAGATTTTCGATGCAACCCAAACCGTGCCAATAAAACCTGCCACAAGAATGAACATGGATAAAGCGAGCTGCCAGTCCGGCACGCCATAAGGGAGCCTAACCATCATGGCAATAGGGGAGGTAAAAGGAATCATCGACAGCCAGAAAGCAATAGAACCGTAAGGGTCGTTTGTAACCACGCTTAAAGACAATGCATAGCCTAGAAACAGCGGCATCATCACAGGCATCATGAACTGCTGCGTCTCTGTTTCGTTGTCTACAGCAGAGCCGATGGCTGCGTAAAGTGCACTGTAAAACAAGTATCCACCAATAAAAAAGAAGAGGAATACCACCACAATTTTACCGACGTTAAGGTTAGCCATGCTTTTTTGGATGTCTCCAATCGGATTGTCCTGTGCTGCTGCGGGCGTGCTGACACTGCTACCATCGTTTTGTACCATGGTGGTTTGTTTCATGTCTTTGTCCGACACAAAAATCTTCACCACAGCCGTGGAGATGGCGAAGGTTAACACGATCCATAACACGAACTGTGTTAAACCGACAAGCGCAATCCCGACGATCTTACCAAGCATCAACTGAAACGGCTTCACAGAGGAGATCATAACCTCAATGATACGGCTCGTTTTTTCTTCAATAACACCGCGCATCACCTGGATACCATACAACATGATGAACATAAACATGAGGATGCCGGCAACGTATGCAATGATCGTGCTTGCACCGGCACTGGAATCTTCATCTGCACCAGTCTCGTTAATCTTCTTGGTACTGATGTCTACAGATGATTTTAGATTGTCCAGGTCTGTTTGTTTCAGTCCGGATTCTTTAAGCTTTTGATTTCGAATCATTTCTTCAATGTGATCCGAAACCTTTCCACTTAAACTCAGTCCAGCTTGTTTCTCCCCAAGTAATTGTATACCCTCGGGTTTATCCAACGGAAACTCAGGTATGTACAGGATATAGTCGTAACCGGAGGTCTTTACCGACTTCTTCATGTCTTCAATAGGCTTAGACACATATTCGTACTGGGTGTTTTTAGTCGATTTTAGCCGCTCTGTAATGGTCTTATTGTCATTTACAACGGCGATTTTATTTGAAGTGCCTGTAACACCCTGGATAGAAAAATAGATGATTAATCCGTAAAATAAGGCGATGATTACCGGGCCCAAAAGTGTCATTACAATGAACGACTTCTTCTTTACCCTTGACATGTATTCACGCTCAATGATGAGTAAGGTCTTGTTTGTCGCCATTAGTTTACGTTTTTAACTTTGTCAATAAATATGTCGTTCATAGTTGGGATAACTTCATCCAGGCGTTGAATGCTTACATGAGGCAGCAATGCGATAAGCACCTGGTTGGCGGTCTGGCCCGGCCGAAGTTGAATCTTGATCCTGGTGGTGTTACCGAGTTGTTGAGTATCCAGCACGGCAAAGATGGGGTCAGCCTGGTTCAGGTTGTACTGTCCTTCATATTCTACCCAGTAAGTATTGCTGCGGTAGGTAGACTTAATGTCACCCACAGAGCCATCCAGAATCTTCTTCGAGTGATGTATCAACGCAATGTGATCGCAAAGCTCTTCCACCGACTCCATGCGGTGTGTAGAGAAGATAAATGTAGCGCCTTTCTTGTTCAGCTCCAGGATCTCATTCTTAATAATGTCTGCATTTACCGGATCAAACCCCGAGAACGGCTCATCCAGAATAATCAGTTCAGGTTGATGCAGTACTGTGGCCACGAACTGCACCTTCTGCTGCATACCCTTACTCAGGTCTTCCACTTTCTTGTTCCACCAGTCCTGCATCTCCAGCTTTTCAAACCAGTATTTAATCCGCTTAGTGGCTTCCGGGGTGCTTAACCCTTTCAGTTTCGCAAGGTAAAGCACCTGTTCACCGATCTCCATCTTCTTGTATAACCCACGTTCTTCCGGTAAATAGCCAATCTGTGCGATATGGTTCGCATTGAGCCGCTGCCCATTAAAAAATACTTCACCGCTGTCTGGTCCGGTGATTTGAGTGATGATCCTGATCAGGGATGTCTTGCCTGCACCGTTCGGACCCAACAGGCCGAAGATTTTACCCTCCGGCACTTCGAGGCTTACCTCGTCGAGCGCCCGGTGGCTGGCATACTGTTTTACAATGTTTCTTACGCTAAGCATCTTATTAATTTAGATATACTTACTTAGTAGGTAAGATGGCGTAAAAGTTACACCCCAGGGCAAAAAAAAGCCACCCGAGGGTGGCTTTTAAAAATAAAAAAATCAATTATTCGAAATATTCTTTCATCTTCTCGAAGAAGCTTTTATCATTTTTACCTGGCTGCGGTTTAAAGTTTGGCGAGCTTCTCAATTTTTCCAGTAGCTCTCTTTCTTCGCTGCTCAACGTTTTCGGTGTCCAGATGTTCACGTGAATAATCTCATCACCACGTTGGTAAGAGTTAATTTCAGGAATGCCTTTTCCTTTTAAGCGCAGCAGTTTGCCGCTCTGTGTACCCGGCTCAATTTTAATCTTTGCTTTACCGTCAATGGTTGGTACTTCAGCGCTAAGGCCTAAAGCCGCATCAATGATGCTTAGGTGCAGGTCATAAACGATGTTATTGCCTTCACGTTTAAGGGTCTCATGTGGAATCTCTTCAATCAGGATGATTAAATCACCTGGGATACCGCCATTCGGACCAGCATTACCTTTGCCGCTCATGCTCAACTGCATGCCGTCGCTCACACCTGCAGGGATATTGATCGAGATGGTTTCTTCGCCTCTCACGGTACCCTCGCCATGGCATGAATTACATTTGTTGGTAATCTGACTACCGCTACCATTACAGGTTGGGCAGGTAGAAGAAGTTTGCATTTGGCCAAGAATGGTGTTGGTCACCCTTCTTACCGCGCCGCTACCACCACAAGTACTACAAGTACTTACAGAGTTACGGTCTTTAGCGCCACTTCCATCACAGGTCTTACAGGTAACCTGTTTGTTTACTTTTATCTTTTTCTCTGCACCGTTGGCAATTTCCTCCAGGGTCAGCTTTACTTTAATTCTAAGGTTCGAACCTTTAGCTACACGGCGCCCGCCGCGTGACTGCTGCTGTCCGCCGAAGAAGCTTTCAAACGGGCTGCCACCGCCACCACCGAAGATGTCTCCAAACTGGCTGAAGATATCTTCCATGTTCATGCCGCCACCGCCATAGCCTCCACCGCTTGCGGCAGATGATCCTACACCGGCATGGCCATAATGGTCGTACCTTTGTTTCTTTTCCGGGTTGCTCAGCACTTCATATGCCTCTGCAGCTTCCTTGAACTTATCCTCTGCGGATTTATCGTTCGGGTTTTTATCCGGGTGATATTTAATGGCAAGCTTCCGGTAGGCCTTCTTTATCTCGTCTGCCGAAGAACTCTTGGAAACGCCAAGAATATCATAATAATCTCTCTTGCTCATAATCTTAACTACCTACAACAACTTTTGCAAAACGGATTACTTTTTCATTCAAAGTATATCCCTTTTCAAGTTCATCTATTACTTTGCCCTTCAGTTCTTCACTTGGAGCAGGAACTTTTGTAATGGCCTCATGCAAATCTGTATCAAATGGTGTGTTGATACTCTCCATAACCTTCAGGCCTTTCTGACCTAAAACGCTCATGAGTTTATTGTGTACCAATTGTACACCTTCTTTAATCGGCCCAACTTCAACTGCAGTCTCTGCAGCTTTATTTGCGCGGTCAAAATCATCCAGAATAGTAAGGAGGGATACAATAACGTCTTTTCCAGCAGTTTGCAGTAACTCAATACGTTCTTTTTGCGTACGGCGTTTATAGTTGTCAAACTCAGCAAACAGTCTCAAATACTTGTCATTCAACGCAGCATTTTCCTGTTTAAGTTTTTCTTCTACAGACAGTTCAGGTGTAGCTTCGGTATTCGTTTCTTCAGCTCCGGATTCTGCGCCGCCTTGTTCTGCTGCTGCATTTTGCGCCGCAGTAGTTTCTTCGTTCGTTACTTGCGCTTCGGCATTATTTTCCATATTCGTGGTCTCGTTATCGTTCTTTTTCTTCTTGCTAAACATGGTAGAATAGAATTTTTGGTGGTAAACTCAAAAGGTTTGCCAATGAAAGATTATCAGCCATGCTGTCAGCCTTCTTAAAATAAGCTGTTCATTATGGCTGAAAAGAAATAATTATGTCAGCTTTGGTCTTAGCCGATGGTTGCATCTTCATGGACCACACCGCTTTCACATTTGATAATTCGTGAAGGGAAGGTGCGGATGATGTGGTAATCGTGCGTAGCCATTAACACGGCTGTGCCACCCTGACTGATCTGCTTCAACAACATCACAATCTCCTCGGAAGTATCGGGGTCAAGGTTACCG
>JARKUW010000023.1 GCA_029851965.1 Bacteroidota bacterium
GGGAGGGTAATGTTTACGCAGTGAATTTTCACCACAATGGGACGATTGGAAAGATAACTCCAGAAGGAGAGGCCACGGTTTTCGTTGAACTGCCTAATGGAAGTATAGGCAACGGAATTCGATTCGACAGTCGCGGGGATATGTTGATCGCAGATTACACAAACCACAATGTGTTAAAGGTAGACATGAGCACCCGGAACATCAGTGTATTTGCCCATGAGCCAAGAATGAGCCAGCCAAATGATATTGCTATTGACAAAAGCGGCCGGCTATACGCCAGCGATCCAAACTGGAAAGCAGGTACAGGAAGATTCTGGAGAATAGATTTGGACGGCAAAGCAACGTTACTGGATAGCATGGCGACTGTAAACGGAATCGATCTAAGCCCGGATGAAAAAACACTATATGTCAATGAAAAGCTGAAAATTTGGGCGTATGATCTCTCTCCAACTGGAGATGTCAGCAACAAACGACTGCTCATTGAATTTCCGAACTTCGGAATGGATGGCATGCGGTGTGACAGCAAAGGGAATATTTATCAAACAAGATTCGGAAAGGGCACGATTGTTAAGGTATCTCCGGAAGGGAAAGTATTGCAGGAGATTGCATTGGCGGGAAAGAAACCGACGAACGTCGCTTTTGGCGGAAAAGACGGAAGAACGATGTACGTTACTGTCCAGGATCAGGGAAATATGGAGTATTTCCGTGTAGATGAACCTGGTCGTGAATGGATGATGTCGAATTCAAACAAATAAAACGTAAACGTATTATAGAATATGAAATTGAAAGTAATTTTATCGGGGATCATGGTGATTGCTTCTGCCTACAACTTTAGCGCAGCAGCACAAACTAAAAAGCCCGCAACAGTTAAAAAGAAGACCCCGGCTGCAGCCGCAGCAAAGCCACTGGCAACTGCAGCAGACATCGCTGAAGGAAAAGCACTGATTGCAAAATCAGATTGCATGGCCTGCCATAGCATCGACAATAAGATGATAGGTCCATCATACTCCAGCGTTGCAGATAAGTACACACTGAATGAGACCAATATCGCCGGGCTGTCTAAGAAGATCATCAACGGTGGCAGTGGAGCTTGGGGCACCATCCCGATGATTGCACATCCCACCCTGTCATCTACAGACGCGGATAAGATGGTGAAGTATATTCTCTCGTTGAAACAAAAACCAGCAGGTAAATCATAGATCAATTCAGAGCGTTGGCGTGAGCTGATTAAAGCTATGGAATGTAAAAGGGACTAAAGGCCAGCGCTTTCAGTCCCTTTTTTATCATAAAAATAAGAGCCCGGGAGTATGGACATATAATCCTGCTTCCGGGCTCCTTTATTCCAGATATATTGTATTAATACTTCAACATGGTCGAGGCATTTTGAGCCATTCAATAACCAATGTCACATCGAGACTATTCTGCGGATGTTTTCTTTGCTGCCTGCGGTCTGCGTGGTGGATTCTCCAGAATATTTGGATCAGCTATAGCATTTAAATTGTACACGATTTTTCCACCCCTAATTGTCATCTCCGTTTCCAACCGTTTCTTCCCTTGCACTTTTCCGTCCCGCGCATAGAAGCCGAAGTTTCCGTCGCGAAGGTTAAATATGGCGATATCAGCTACCGCACCAACGGAGAGGTTGCCTAGATCTTCTCTTTTGATTTCCTTTGCAGGACTCCAGGTACTTGCTGTAATTACATCTTTAAAGGGCATTCCGAGCGCCATCATGATCGACATGATGTTAGGCATGCTCTTCATTGCGTTGTTCATACTTCCAGTGTGAAGGTCTGTACTAATTGAGGTCGGATAAAATCCGCTTTTTATAGCTGGCGCTCCTTGTGAAAACAGGAAGCTGGATCCTCCGAAGCCAAGGTCAAAGACTACCCCCTTTTTACGGGCCTGAATGACGTAAGGCTTAACCGTGTTGTTCTTGATATTAACAATAGATTCTCTTCCACGTGTGCTGGTAATTCCCACCTCCGGATTTCCGCCAAATGCATGGGTATAGATGTCTCCCGGGCGGAACTTCACATTAAATAAAGAATCCAGCGGAAGGAAAGGGCTCGCACCACCAAAATCTACCATTATTGGAATGTTCGCTAGTCGACCTGCCTCAAGCGCTCTGTCGGTTGGCTCCCAGGTATGACCGTTAAAGTGGGCGAGTTTCACACCAACGATTATGTCCGGATACTTTTTCGCCATTTCCGCCGTCTTAGCCGGATCCATTTCGTCTAAATTTCCTTCGTACTTACCACCTGCCATACCTTCGCCTACGATATTGAGCATAGACAGTACACGTGTTTCCGAAAGATCAACGGTTTGCTTTTTAAAGGTTTCAAATGTTTTCCAACCCGATGTTCCCGCATCCACAACCGTGGTCACGCCAGCTGGGAATGTGAAACCATCCGCAGGAAGGCTATTCGGGCCGTTCCGATAGGTACCACCCAGGTCTGTTCCCCAGAAGAAGTGAACATGTATATCAACAAGCCCCGGGGTAACGTAAAGCCCCTTGGCATTTACAACCTGCCTACCTTGTTTACCATCGATGTTCTTGGCTAACTTAACAACTTTACCATCGCTTACAGCGACATCCATGAGTTCATCAATACTATTTTTCGGGTCAATTACATGACCACCTTTAATTACAATGCTGTAGGGTTGTGCTGCAGCAGGGGTTTGTGAATTCGCACTTCCAAAACAAAAGAGGAGGGCGAGTAATGAGAAAAGATTAGTTCTACGCATAGAATTTATGTGTTTATTTAATAAAACATAAGTTAGGCTAAATCAGTCATTTATTGAAGATGACCCGGCAAAATACTCGAATTTGTTACTTCCGGATCACCATATTCATACTACGCTCAAGCAATCTTCCTTCATGATCAATGGATAGCATTTTAGCAGATGCTTTTTCTTCTATTTGTATGGTAAATTGCAATGGAGTACCCAACAATTTTAGTCCTTCAATATCCTGGAAGGTTACTTTAGAGAAGTCCTTCTTCAAATTTTCCAGACTTGTAGCATAACGACCATTTCTCTCCCTGTAATCCTGCTGAAGATAGTAGTACTTCCACAGAATTAACCTCAACTCATCCAATTTCGCGTTGGCAGACGGATTCGATTTACCATCATCAAACGTAACATACCCAAAGCGTTCAGGGTAGTGTAAGCTAATTAACCCTTGAGGAGTCCACACGTAATAAGCGGGCTGAAGAGGTCTGTCTTTTAGATCTTTCTTATATTCATAGACACCATTCTTAACTTCCATCTCATGCTGAACTCTGGAAAAATTCATCTTCCACCGTGCACCCGCAATGTTTGGTTTACGACCACCTAAATTCAGCGCATTTAGCGGGAAGGCAAGTTCGATAGACCAGTATTTATCCTTGTCCGATGGATCATTTAACGTGCCGTCGATTAGAACCGCCTTCTTTATTCCTTTAATATCCCAGCCACTAATGGGTTGCCCTCCATTCCGGTATGGCTTAGTCAGCATGAGATCCCAAATGGCCTCAAAGGCATTGATCTGAAACTCCATATACTGATGAGCGTCACCATCCGGATCCATGAATATTTCAAGGGCATTGTCCTGAAAAATCACCTGGTCGTGTTCTTTCAATTTCGCCCAGATATCCGTCTCTACCATCTTTACGTAGACATAAACATAATTATCATCCCAAAGAAGCTTATAGCGGGTTTTGTAAGGGTCCTCTTGCCCCGGTTTGCCTTCGATATCAACAAAGGTTTCCGACCACGGTGCTTTTGACCAGGTACTTTCTGAGTCTTTCCCGTCTATCACCATTTCCTGGTTGGTTTTCATTGCAGAATAGGCACGTGGTGCCTGAAGTAAGGGAGCTAATGCAGAGTCGCTCAGTTGAGCGAACACTTGCGTCGATAAAAGGGATAGGATCAGAATAAAAAAAGGTTTCACTGACATTCTTTTCATTGTTAGGGTAAGGAATTGAAGCTGCTAAGTAAAAAAGGAGCTTCCCAAAACGATTAAAGACCTGCCATACAAAAATGGCAGGTCTTAATTATCAACTTAAATTGCTATAATGTTTCTATTTCATCCAGTAGAACTTCGTAGCCTCATCTTCCTTACCGCCAAGGAAAGATGCTACTGCCGCATTGTAAGCGTTCTGACTTGATGTAACTACACTTGTAGGGTAAGTCAGACGTTTAATGAACGTTCCTAAAGGAAGTACCGGATTTTGAGGCGCCATAATATGATATTGTTTTGGATACCCTGTACGTCTGAATTCAGACCAGCCCTCTGTACCTTCAGGGAATACCGCAATCCATTTCTGAGTAATGATCTTCTCAAGCTTTGTTTCGAAAGGCGCAGCCTCATCCCATTTCACCACGTTGGTGGTTAATGGCGGACTGTTGTAATCCGGACGTTTTGGATCTACATAAGGCAACTGTGTACTGGTGCTTTGAAGATATTCATCAGCACCACCAACCCCATTTGCAGCTATAGAAGCTTTTACACCTTCCTCGTAAAGAGATTGTGCTGTCCCGCCACCCATATTCCAGCCTCTTAACACAGCCTCTGCTTTCAAGAAATAGCTTTCCGCTACATCCACAACTTTCATCGGTGTCTCAGACTTTACATTATACTGAGAGTAGTTCTCATAAATCGACTTGGTCGGTCTGTCGACACCTGGCCTGATTCCTCTAAAGGATCCGGCTAAGACCGGGTCTTTGGCAGGAAGCACGTAGGCTGGTAGGCGTGGATCACCAAAACCTTGCAAGTACGTAACCACGGCTGCTGAAATTCGTGTATCGGACCATGCAGTACTCATTGTAAAATGAGGATTTACACCACTGGAAGGAGCTACGGAGAAAGATCCAGTTGCTGAATTGAGGACACCCCCATTAGCTGGGAGAACTGCCAATTCTGCTTGCGTTTTCCCTTGGACGGGATCAACAACCGAAATTCTTACGGCCATTCTTAACCTTATTGTATTCGCAAGTTTGATCCAGTTTGTAAACTCACCTTTTAATGTTGATGGATCCCACTTTTTAAAGCGGGTTACGTCGGCATTTGGATCTGCTGCTTCCGCCGCAAGTAAAGAAGTTACAGCAGTATTCAAGTCGGCAAATATCGCTTTATATGCATCCTCAGGTGAATCAAATGGCGGTTCAGCCGAATCACCATATTTAGAATATGGATATGGTCCGAAAGTATCTACCAATCTTTGACCAGCTGCAGCCTTCATAATTAATGCAATGGCGTATAGATCGGGATATTTCACATCAAACCCTTTACGCTTCATAGTCAGCCAGTTGTTCATCACGCCGTTTGTTGTCACGGTATATGAACCAGGCCAGATGCCTCTGGTAACGTAAGTGGTCGTATTTACATTTCCCAGGAAGTTACTCGGCGCTTCCAGATACCCTGCGTAAGACTCCGCCTGCAGATTTTGTTGTGTTTGTTCCGCAGTGCTCGTACTTACAATATTAGCCATCATGACAGGAAGCAAGAAGGCTGCCTCAGCACCGTCCTTTTTTAAATCCTCATCGGAAATATCTTTCTGGTTTACATTCAACCCCTCAAAGTCTTTAGTACAAGAAGAAGCTGTGAAAATTACCAAGCACATAAATAGCAGCTTGTAATTCGTCTTATTTATATATTTTTTCATTTTTCTACTTTTTAATAGTTTACAGATTTGCTCTAAGGGTAAGACCGAATGATCTTGCAGATGGAAGCTGGAATGATTCAAATCCAAGTGAATTGTTGTCTGTGCTTAACGCCAATTCAGGATCGAAAGGTGCTTTTTTATGGAAGAAGAACAAGTTCCGTCCTACAAGTGAAATATTCAGGCTTTTAATGGTTTTGCTAAAAGCAGGCAACGTATATCCGATTGAAAGTTCTCTTAAGCGAATGTTAGTTTGGCTATATGTGTACTCCGTTCCTGCTGCACCTGCATCAGCCCGCGCAGAAATCGCGCCATAATAAGCCTCCGCATCAACTAACCTACCGTTTACCATTACACCTCCATTATTACGTGCTTCAGCAGTTCTTGGCGACAATCCTTTGTAATCCAACCATTGCTGGGTTGAAGAGGATACGAGACCACCGAACCGACTATCTACAAGGAACGCCAAGTTGAAGTTTTTGTAGTTGAACTGGTTGTTAAAGTTTAACAAGAAATCCGGGTTTGAGTTTCCAATATACTGGTCTGCTTGTTCAGACAACACCGGTAGCCCAGCATCATTCACAATCAGGCTTCCATCTGGATTGTACTGATATGTTTTACCATAAAGATCTCCATAACTTCCGTACTCTCTGCCATTCAACAACTCACTCCCTGGACGAATCAAAAACAAGTTGGTAAGCCTGTTACCGCCTTGGAGTACGAATTGTTCGGAAGTCAGCAAATCACTTAACGATTTAATTCTGTTGGTATTCCGTGTGAAGTTTAAGCCAGGAATCCAGGTTATATCACCAAATTTAGCGTTGTAGCTAACTGAAGCTTCGATACCTCTGTTTTGAATGGTTCCTCCATTGATGTAGAAATTGGTTGCACCCGCTCCGGTAGGAGCAGTAATCGCAAACACCTGATCTTCTGTGGTACCATCATAATAGGTGACGTTCACGCTCAGTTTGTCTTTGAAAAATCGCAATTCAGCACCAATCTCATAAGACTTGGTCCGCTCAGGTTTCAGACTCACTGTATCTGTACCACTAAAGAATGGAAGCGATTCCCTTCCGTTAACACTTTCATTCGGGTTAACTGTGTAATTGGAGTTTCTCGCCGCATTTCCAAAAGGCAACTGGTTACCTACGTTCGCATAAGTTGCTCTGATCTTTGCAAATGACAAGATATCAGTTGATCCAGAGTTCTTCAAGATATAAGCTAGACCAGCTGAAGGGTAAAAGAATGGATCATCAGTAGTCGAGGACCACTCGTTTCTTCCAGTCAAGTCTAAAAATAACCGATCCTTGTAGCCGAATGTTGCAGTAGCAAATACAGCTCTGGAGATCTGCTTGGTATAGTCACTTTCTGAGATGTAATTACCAGTAAGGCCTTGTAAAGCAAAATAATCAGCATAATATAAAGTGTTATCAGCTCCATTAGTTCGGTTGCTTGTTGCACTGTAAGTTAAAATTGTATTACTGAAACCGGCAGTCGCGTTTAAGGTTACATCTTTCGTCAGTGCCTTGTTGGCACTTAACAATACGTCCGTATAGATATCTTGTGAAATCTGCACATCTTTCCTGTACGAGCCGTTTACCCCAATAGAAGTTGGGTCACCACTTGCACCATAACGTTGTTCGTTATCATAAGTGCTTCTGTTTACCGTGGTTCTTCCAGTTAAATTCAGCCATGAATTAATATTGTACTTGATGGATCCATTTGCATTTACCCGATCATTCAACTCATCGCGTTGGATGTGATTTAAGATCCAGTACGGATTTTGATTTGAACTGTGCTCATTTTTAATGTATGGCCAATTCTGTACGTTGAATCCTCTGGTTGGATTGTACACTGTTCCACCATTGGCTGCATATTGAGAAATGTCTACGCCCATTGGGAATAAATACAAACCGAACATTGGGCTATTGTACCAGGAAGACTCATTTCTGTTCTTAGTTTTTGACTTGATGTAATTGATACCACCTTCAACAACGATTTTGTTGTCAAAAAGTTGGGAACTACCGCGAACTGTCATGTTGTTCCTGTTGTATTTATATCCCGGAAGCATAGATTCAGACGCCGTATTACCGTAAGAAAAGTAAACTTTGTTTTGTTCTGTTCCGCTGCTGATGGACAAACTATTGATATAGTTAGATCCCGTTTGAAAGAAGTCTTTAATGTGCGCATCGCTGCCGTTTGTAATTTTAGGACCCCAACTGTCGTTAAGAGGTGTGGTTGGAGCAACACCACCGATTCCGTTTCCATATTCTGTTTGAATCTCCGGTAAGGCCGTAGGTTTGTCAAATGTTGCCGTCGATGTGAAACTCACGACAGGAGCTCCCAGCTTCCCTTTTTTTGTTGTGATCAAGATAACACCATTCGCAGCCTGGCTACCGTATAAAGCGGCAGCAGAAGCACCCTGAAGCACTTGCAAACTCTCAATATCTTCCGGATTGTAATCCGCAAAACCACCGACAGGTATACCATCTACCACATATAATGGCTGGTTGTTACCAGAAATCGACTTATTTCCACGCAGGACAATACGTGGCGCGGACCCAGGACCACCACTTCCCTGAGTAACAACTACCCCAGCCGCCTTACCTGCTAGAGAATTCAAAACGTTCGCACCTTGTACGCGGTTCAGGTCTTCCGTAGAAACTGTTGTCGCATTATAGGTTAAACTTTTCTTAGTTCTGGTAAGCCCCAATGCTGTAACGACAACCGCATCCAAAGACTTGGAATCCGACTGTAACGTAACGTTAATCGTACTTCTTCCATTAACTTGTAGCGTTTGGGCTACAAAGCCTATCGAAGAAAAGGTAATGCTTGAATTTGAAGGAACGCTGATGGTGTATTTACCATCTGCATTTGTCAATGTGCCGCGTGTAGATCCAGAGACCTTGATGCTTACAGCCGGAAGAGGTTCGTTTGTTTGATCGACCACCGTTCCCGAAACTGTTATGTCCTGCGCAAATGCGCAAAACCAACAAAGTTGAAATAACGCTAAAAGCGTGTAAAGTTTTTTCATGGAATTAAAATTTTAAGGGTTTGTTAAAAACTAAACTATCACAAAAAAATTACAAATACAAAACTTTGTAATTTTTTTTATTAAAAACGAAAATTAAACAGCAAAAACGAGCAATATCCCCGATAATAACTATTTAAATTCACCGTTTTTCGCACAATACTTGAAGAATTAGTGAAAACTCGTGAAATATTCATGCATTCGGCTGATAAAATGGAAGTAAACTGATGTTTTTAGGCAAAAAACATGATCGTACACAGATTTAATCTGCATATTAAGCAAGTAAACCCGGTAGTCATATTTGGTCACTAAACCACTTGTGGTGGCGCATTCAATACATTAAGTTGTTAACTGATTAAATATCAAGATAAATATTTAATATTTTACTTTTTTTTAAAACAAAACTTACGCAATTTCATAATTGGGCTCCCTTATCAAAAGTGAAAGGAAGATGCCTCGGGCACCAATTCTGTATATAATAACAAAATAAGACTTCTTTTAAATTCATGATAATGTTTCTTAAAACAACAAAAACAATATTAATTACGCTTCTAACCTGTTTCATTCAATTGAGTTCCAGTTTGGCGCAAAAACACCAGAAAGTGCCCTTTGTCGTAAATGGATACGTGGGCGGCTATCGCGGAATTGTGCACACGGCTGACATACAAGCGGAAAAGCTTACCCACATAAACTACGCGTTTGTCAATGTTCAAGACAGCATGGCCATTTTAACCAATCTCGAAACAGACTCCACAAACTTTAAAAATTTAAATGCACTTAAACAAATTAACCCAAAGCTTAAAATATTGATTTCAATAGGTGGATGGGCCTGGAGTGAAAACTTCTCTGACGCAGTACTGACACCCTCGTCCAGGAAACTCTTCGCCGAAACAAGTGTAGACATTATCCGGAAGTACAATCTTGATGGTATCGATATCGACTGGGAATACCCGGGGATACCTGGAGAAGAGGGAAACATATACCGCCCGGAAGACAAGCAAAATTACACACGTATGTTCGAGGAAATGCGTCGTCAGCTTGATCTCCTGGGAAAAGAAACAAACAAGAAGTATGAACTCACGGCGGCAGTAGGCGGATCAAAATCCTTTATTGATCATACCGAAATGGAGAAGGTGGGAAAGATTCTCGACTACGTCTTTATAATGACCTATGACTATTCGGGCGCAAACGGGACATCCGGACACCATACCAACCTGTATCCGGCAGACCGCACAGGCTCAGGCTATTCAGCTCATCAGTCGGTTTCCAATTTCATTTCAGCAGGTGTACCCGCAGGCAAAATTGGGCTTGGTGCTGCCTTCTATGGAAAACCAACAGCAGTTCAGGCAGCAGCAAACAACGGATTAGCCCAATTGAAAGCATCGGGTGTTGCGATAGATCCGGGAATCGGAGGTGGATATACCATGCTCAAAGATTCCGTAGTCAACAAAAAAGGGTACAAACGTTATTGGGACAGAAAGGCGAAAGCACCTTATCTATTTAATAAAACAAATAAGATCTTTGTCACCTACGATGACGAGAAATCGTTGCGCAAGAAGATGAAGTACATCAAAAAACATCGTTTGGCAGGTATATTCTTTTGGGAATACTTCAATGACCCAAAAGCATATCTATTGAACACCATTCATCAGAAACTACCATAAATAATCGTGACGAGCTCCAATATTAAATCAGCAACAAAAACAATGACAAAAATTAACCTTACACAAAAACCACCTTTGTTGCGACCAACTTCTAAACCAGGCGCAACAAACCGCATCGCTTCGATCGATATCTTACGTGCATTCACAATGGTGCTGATGATTTTTGTCAACGACCTGTGGTCTTTGAAGAACATTCCGGAGTGGCTGGAGCATGTCGCACCTGGTGTGGACGGTATGGGCCTCGCAGATATTGTTTTCCCGGCATTTCTCTTTATAGTAGGCCTCTCCCTGCCGTTTGCGATCAGCAACAGAAGAAAAAAGGGAGACACCAATGGACAGCTTGTTCAACACGTCATCCTGCGGACCATCGCACTGCTTACCATGGGTGTGTTTCTGGTCAATGGAGAAACCATCAATGCTCAGGCAATGAATATCCCGGCCTGGCTTTGGAACCCTCTGTGCTGCATCTGTTTCATCCTGATCTGGAATACCTATTCTGCAGGCATCAATAACCTCCTAATCTTTTGGGCAAAAGCACTGGGTATTGCAACGCTACTGTACTTAGCAATAATATACCGGGGAGATGAGAATGGAAATATCATTCGATTTGCACCCCAATGGTGGGGAATTCTCGGCCTGATCGGTTGGTCGTATCTTGCAAGCGCATTGATCGTTGTATTCTCAAGAAACAACATGTACATTCTTTCCGGAACCTGGCTGCTTTTCAGCCTTCTTAGTATGCTCAGCCAGAATCCCGCAACAGCCAGCTCTTTGTCCTTTATCCCAAATGCCATTAGCGGAGGGACCTTAACCGCACTGACCCTGGGTGGCGTACTCAGTTCCTATGCATTCAGACACTACAGGGAACGTAACGACAATAAGAAAATGACCATAATATTCATCTCTGCAATTGTCGTGCTCATTGGCCTTTCCCTACTCACCCGTCCTTACTGGGGTATATCAAAATTGGCTGCAACTCCGGCCTGGCTTTTTATTTGCAGCGCGATTACATTAGCCGCATTTTTAATGATGTATTGGATTACAGATGTAAAGCAGAAATCAAACTGGTTTAGCTTAATAAAACCTGCCGGAACAGACACATTACTATGCTACCTCATTCCCTATCTGCTGTATGCCACTTTTCGGGCTACTGGATTTTCATTCCCCGCTTTTATGCTGGATGGTGCAGTCGGACTGCTAAAATCCCTTGGAATCGCGCTGCTTTGTGTAATTATAACCCGAACGCTAAATCGTGCCGGCATCAGACTAAAATTGTAAAGAGCAATAAACCCACCTGAAACTTTTCGCTGTTCGGATTGTGTATTCACCGATAAGACATTTTTTCAAATAGTAAAGCAATGACTCAAAAGACAACGAGCCTGATCATTGACATGATCAGGCTCGTTTATATCCGTGTGCAATCGCACAATATGCTAGATATTAAATGTAAGCGATGGCGTCCATCTCTACAAGGGAATCCCCCGGTACACCACCTTTAGCTACCGCGATTGTGGTACGAACAGGAGGTTTCTTTCCAAAACGCCCTTTATAAACTTCATTCATACCTTTATAGTCCGCGATATCATTTAAGTATACCGTAACCTTTAATACTTTCTCCATCGATGAACCCGCAAGTTTAAGCTCTTTCTCCAGTTCTTTCAACACAATTTCAGTATGTGATTTTATATCAAAAGGGTCTGTATGCGCTCCTTTTCCTGCAATATAAACCAAGTTACCATGTTTGGTATGACCTGAAAACAAGGGCACATCTTGGAAATTAGTAACATTCCCTGCTTCTTTTTCCGGTGCAGATTCAAATGCTTTTGCATTTGATACCAAGCCTAAGCCCGTAACACCTACTACGGAAGCAAATAATTTCTTTAGTACGGATCTTCTTTCTGTTCTCATTTTGTATAAGATTGATAATTATTAAATCTATTAATTTAGACATCATCAATGATGCCGCTTTACACAGCATCATCGGTTTAGTTACAAATTAGCTCGAAAGCGGCGGTCCAACTG
>JARKUW010000099.1 GCA_029851965.1 Bacteroidota bacterium
AACCAAATATAAACCTGTATGAACGGGTTTTTCTTTAAATTTCCGCAAGGGGTTAATGTCACCACCCTGACAGGAAAACGTATATATCTTTTAATAATCCCGAATGTCGCTAATTATTTAGCGTCCGTGATTTACATCTCAAATATACAACCTTTCTAATAGTGTACAAAATACACTTATTGACTTTTTCGGTTTGTTGACATTTCACAGATAATTGAACTGCACCGCCCCGAATCATACCTCCAGCACTTTTCTTCCCGGTAATCATGCACTGGAAATACCAATCATCTACACAAAAGATTGCATGCAATTATGGAACCAAAATTTAGTGGGGATCAGGATGCTTAAAGAAGACTTCGGGATAACGCGAAATAAAACTGAAGGAAAATTAGAAGATTGGAAAATTAATACTATTTTTAAAAAAAGAAAGGGTGCTCCATCCAGACGCAACCCTATTCTAACCAAATATAAACCTGTATGAACGGGTTTTTTCTTTATAGTTCCCATAGCTCGAGTAGGCCTTCCCTACGCGCTTCGATCAGGAACAATTTTAAATCTTCATTTTAATGTTTTACTGTTCAATTCTTTGTTGATTCAAATATACATCAATTTTATTAGTGTACAAAATACACAAGCTTTTTTTTAACATTTTTTAACAGAAAAGTTTGAAAAACACTAATTAATCATCCCTACTAACAAACTAAACCGCCAAAAACTGTAAAACTGACCCTAAAACATCATGATTCACAGCGCCAAACCGAAATCCCAACTCCAATACCGGAGTATTTCATTGTGAAAACAAAAATTAAGAGGCGAAATGATGTGCTTAACCGATATTTTATACTTAAAACTGAAATTTCAGCCAAAAAATGCTACAAACAAGAACGCTTAGTGTTAAATCGGTGTAAATAAATCATCAAATTATCACTTAGACTTACTGTTGTCTACTGGGGCTGACCACTTTACCAAACATCGTCTTTCGTCATTCTTAAAGTGTCAATCACAAACTCAGCGACTTCATCGTCCTCGGCCGGCTCCTGTATTCGCTGCTGAAGATTCTTTTCCCACTGGTATATTGCCTCTTCCGGGGTCGCCCCCGTTCCTAAAATCCCGCGTTCCAGATCGGGTCCAAGCAGACAGTTGTAAGCAGCACCGTCTTTGTATACGACAGGTTGTAAGTTTTTCAGTGTCCTGTTTACTTCCGGCCTTGTGAAATCAAAGTCGACAACGAGGCTCGGATCAATTACCATTTGAATCATAGTGTCTCTTTTTAAATCTACAACCATTAACAGCCCTAAAACCTTGTTGTTTTCAGCACCATAGCATATAAAACGAATAATTCTTCTCCAAGGTATAATCGTGTCATTTCTTGTTGATGTCCGGTTCTTGCCTAAGAAAAACAATAATGATGGACAGAAGAAAAGCAAGCTGAATTGCCGCGTCTACCAGGTAAACGTACCATATACGCCCGACAAGCGCATAATAAGTATCGATGAGAAAAAAACTGAGCGCCGTACAAAATGCTAAGATCAGCGTGGGCTGCTTAGTCCGAAGCCCCGACAATATTGACACGCCAATCGATACGTTCAGTAAAGCCACCATCTTCACGAGCCAAACATCTACCTTCGGGCCAGTTACCGCCATAAAGCTATCCACATGTAACAGCGGCCACACGCCAGTGACGAGGTTGTAGAAACCTTGGGTTAAAAGCAGGATTCTTTTCATCAGTGTACATTGATTTTCATTCTGTGTATTCAACAACAACATTCCAACCAAAATGTCTTGCAGTGCGCGAGCACTTGCAGTTTTTTCATTAACCTGATTTCCGCAATAAAAAAGGGGATGCTGTAAACATCCCCCTTCTTCGTCTATTTCTGGGCCCACCATAGCGGTGTGAGCACTTCGTCAGCACCGCCGAGATCTATCAGCGCCTGATTGTAGCCTTGCGCATTGGTATTCCTTAATGTTGAGGGAAATCTAAGCCGCTGTGGGAAAAACTTTACATTACTCGTCATATAATTTGCTGTTGTCAAAGCAGGCAAGGTTTGAATTGGAATCTCAACAGCTGGGTTTTCAAAAAATGGTAAGCCCAAACGCCTGTGGTCACTCCAGGTTTCCAAAGGCAACCACGGCGTCTGCGCGATAAACTTTTGTGTGATGATCTTATTCAGGTGATCGTTCTTAACCGCACCATTTTTATAAAGATCATTCTTCGGGTAACTTACAGTTATGCTAGTTCTGGCACCAGTCATTCCGTCCTCGTACTCCATCACGCGGCTGCTTGGCTCAGTGGTATGCGTCCAGCTCACAGATGTTCCCACACGGTTGTATGTTTCAGAAGTTAAATAAGAACCCAGATTAACATTGTTGTATTCAAAACTTTTCCGGATTGCTGTTTCATACGCAGTCTGCCCGGTTACTGGTGTAGTCCAGCCACGTTCCGCAGCTTCAGCCATCAGGAAGTAAGTTTCCCAGGGGCCGAAAAACAATCTTTTCTGCGTACTGGTACGGAACTGCATATTTAACCGTGGCATCGTACCACCATAGTTTACAGGTTGGTTCATCGGATCTTTAGGTCCCCACGCACCGTCAGTCTTCGCATTCCAGGTATATTTTGCATCTATTTCTTTGACATTATCGCCATTAGTATTTCTCAGGAACCGTTTTGTAATGGTGTCATAATCACCATTCTGGTCTGGATAGTTCGGATTTTCCAGATCACCTGGAATACTGAACAATACATACGCGCGTGGATCCATGATTTCCGGCAGGCCATTAAACCAGTATCCTGCTGCCGGATCGTTGGTTTTTGTGGTAAACTGATCCGGAAAACGCTGCCCCAGCCAGTTTGACGGCTTAATGTAATTCCGGAACTTCTCGTCCAGTATCTCCGCAGTCTTGATACCGCCCAGTCCGACGAAAAGATTGTTCAACGTAGCGGACAGCGGCTGGGTATCCCATGAGCGGGTCATCACGCCGGTAAGGTCGCTCCAGCCGTCTTTCTCCTGAACCTGGAAGCTGTCATCCTGATTGATGATGAAATCGTTGGTCGGACCAGCACTTGCCATGACCGCTTCGAATTCAGACTGTGCTTTTGCCGGATCAACCTCAGACAAACGCATCGCCAGGCGCATACGCATGGAGTTCCCATATTTCCGCCACTTCGCATAGTTGTAGCCAAAGGCTGGATCCTGCTTATCCAAACCGGATGGATTTGTTACTGTCAGATCCAGCTTTGATGTTGCATCCGCCAGCTCGCTAAGCATAAAATAGTATACAGTTTTAACATCATTGAACTCCGGATTCACGCCATTAAAAGCATTAACGGGGATCGGCCCAAAGTTGTCCGACATCTCGCTCATCAGATAAGCTCTCCAGATTCTTGCCACCTGGATCAGGTTAGCGGTATACGGTTTGGCTGTGCCATCTGCAATTTGCTTATCGCCGATCTGAATACCGGTATTGATGGAATTTAACCATCCGGATACCTGATTGTAGTACGCTTCTGTCCATTGATCGTTGTAGTCGCCGATGGAAATTGTCCCGCCATCTACATCAGCAGCCTGCCGGCCTGCCGGTTTCCAGTACAGAACAAAAGAGCGCTCTGCTACATCCGGGTTCATTTGTGCACCTACAATTGAACCGTTGATAAAATATTCCACCTGTACCTGCTCTTCATTGGCAGCAACGGGGTTTACGTTTATTTCATCGAATTTTTTACATGATGCCAGCAACAGGGTCGCCGTAATCAGCATGCATGATTTTTTTATAATATGTTTCATGATCAGATGACTGATAAGATTAAAAACCTAGAGTTAAATTGAAAGAGAATGTACGGGTAGTGGGCGCTGCCGAGTTCTCAAAACCTGTTGCATTGGTATTTGTCGCAAACACAGATTCTGGATCCAGCCCGTTCATGTGGCTGGAAATCAACCATACGTTATTACAAGACACGCCGATTTTTGCGCGCTGAATCGGTGTTTTCCCCAACAATGCCGGAGAGAAGTTATAAGACAAGTTGACGTTCCGGATACGGATGTTCGAAGCATCATAGATATTTGCCTCGGTGATACCCAGGTTACCCACGCCCGCCACTGCTGTCCAGTATTGTTGCGGCGTTACCTCCAGTGTATTCGGCACATACTCATTCGAGGAATTCAGAAGAACGCCATTGGACACCATATTATCACGTAAACCATTTACAACTGTTTTATCGGAAGTACCGTTGCGCTGCATCAGGGCCAGCGTGGATGAAAACATCTTTCCACCGAAACGGCCGTCAATTAAAAACGACAGGTTAAAGCCTTTGTAAGAAAAGCTGTTTGTTATACCCAGCAAAGCATTGGCCTGCTGGTTACCCAGACGAACGTTCTGTTCACCTCTTTGCGGTAAGCCGTTGGCATCAAGAAGCAACTGCCCGTTGTAAGGACTGGAGGCATCGTTCACCCGCTTAAATGTACTGCCATAGATTTCGCCGTACTTCGCGTTTTCTGCTGCAAATACAGTCACATCGTCAAAGCCGCCGAGGCGATACAACGGAATACCTTCTTTAATAGACTTTACGGTGTTGTTATTGCGGGAGAAATTCACACCCATATCCCAGTTTAGTCCGGTTTGACTTTGCAAAATACGGCCATCCAGGGTGATCTCTATACCTGTGTTCTGGATATTTCCACTGTTTATCTTCATCGCACTATATCCACTAAGCGGATCCAACGGAATATTGATCAACTGGTTGGTTGCATTGGATTTATAAACCGCAAAATCCAGTCCAACACGGCTATTGAACAACCTGATCTCCGCACCTGCTTCGTAAGATTTGATCAGCTCATTTCTTACGTTCGGATCAAACAACGTCCCGTTTCTTGACCCGGTGGTATTCCCGTTCGGATCTTTGCCAATATTGAAGGTATTATACAGTTGGTAAGCTGGTAAATCGTTACCCACTGAAGCCGCAGATCCTCTGATTTTCGCATAGGTCAACCATCCCGGCAAAGTTTTGCCCATTTTCGTCAGCATGTCAGAGATAACGAATGACAGGTTCACTGAAGGATAGAAATACGAGCGGTTGTCCGGGCTCAAAGTCGAGCTCCAGTCGTTCCGGAACGTTCCATCCAGGAACAGGTAACCATCCCAGTTCACCCCCAATGTTCCGTAAACAGAATTGATTTTCTTCTGATTATACAACTGGTCCACAGTAGGGTTATTCACACCATTATTTAAAGAGAACAGGTTTGGTACAACAAGCTGTCCGGAATTGCTGCTCAATCCGCTATTTTCCTGAGACATCAGGTTACCACCTACCGTAAATCCTCCACCCAGGCGGTCAAAAACATTGTCTTTTTGTCCGGAAAGCAAAAAGCTGATATTTGTTTCAGTGAAAGTTTGTTTTCCTAGGCTGTATGTTCCGGTGCTGTTCGAAGGACTTCCTGCATAAAGCTTATTCTCTGTTGTTGTGCTGTACATATCCGCACCCGCTTTAAATTCCGCATTCAACCAGCTATTGAACTCGTATTTCAACGATCCGTTTAACAAGTACCGGTCACGCACATCCTGGTTCAGGTTGTAGTCTTTAGCCCAGTATGGATTCAGCTGAGAACTGGTACTGCTGTACCAGATCATATTTCTAGTTACGGGGTCAACCGAAGGATTCAGCTGCCTGATGTCTAATGACCTTGGAAACATGTACAGCGTTGAGAAAACGTTATTCAGGTTGTACCCTCCTGCTGGCCTGTTTTGTGCATTTGAGTTGCTGTACTGAATTTTAGTATCCACAGTCCAGCGGTCATCTGCTCCAAATCTACTGATGGCCCTGGCCAGCAGGTTTGTCCGCTGCAATTTTGCACCCGGAATCAGACTCCTGTTGTCAAGGCGGTTAAAGGAGGTATAAACCGAAGTGGACTTGTACTGCTGCTGCAATGAGACACTTTGATTGGAGTTGAATCCCTGCTCTACATAATTTTTAAGGTTATCATGAACGCGCAGTGACTCCTGCTCGCCTCTCCAGTTTTCGACCATCTGGCCGGTAACTTTAGGTCCCCAACTGGAGCCTTCAGTCGGGTCGAACCCATTCTGGTCACCCTGCCCATAGTCGTTTTGCATGTTTGGTCGCGTAAAGATGCTTTCTATACCAAACGTCGATGAAACGTTAATACCCAGTCCTTTTTGAGCACGGCCGCTTTTCGTGGTGATCAGGATAACACCGTTTCCAGCTCTTGATCCATACAATGCGGAAGCTGATGGCCCTTTTAGCACGGAAACACTTTCAATGTCTTCCGAGTTGATGTCTGAGAGACCATTACCATAATCTACAGAGGGGTTGTAATAATCGTTGTTGGTTGAACCTGTGAAGTTGTTCACGGGTACTCCGTCGACTACGATGAGTGGCTGATTGTCGCCGGTAAGGGAGTTGTTGCCCCGAAGCGTGATCTTGGAGGACCCTGCCGGACCATTGCTGGATCTCGTCACCTGTAAACCAGAGACTTTTCCAGATAATGTGTTCACCAGATTGGGTTCGCGTGCTTCTACAAGCGATTGCCCTTTGACTTCCTGAACAGCGTAACCCAACGACTTCTTTTCCCTGCGGATGCCCAGTGCAGTGACTACAACCTCATTCAGGCTTGTATTTTCATCCTGCAGCACCACGTTGATGGTGGTTGCCGTTCCAACGGTCACTTCCTGGGTACTAAATCCGATGTAACGGAAAACAAGCACATTGCCCGCAGTCGCCGCAATGCTAAATCTTCCATTTGCATCGGAACTTACACCCTGTGTAGTGCCTTTCACTAAAATGCTCACTGCAGGAATAGGGTTTCCCTGCGTGTCTTTCACCGTACCCGAGACGGTGCTTTGCGCGTAAGCTGTTATTGTCAGCAAAGTGAGCAATAACATACCTAAGCATCGGGAATAGAACTTTTTCATAGGTTTAAGTATTAGGAGGTAAATTTTTAGGGTTAATTATTCAAATTCAATGTGCTCTATAACCAGGCTTGCCGCGGCAAGCAATTCCGCGTTTTCGGCCAATTCCGACAGAACGATCGTCGTCTGGTTTGCAATTCTGGGTATGCAAAATTCGTTTAGCGCTTGCTGAATCGGAGGTAACATCACTTTCCCGGCAACTGCACCCCGGCCACTTAACACAATACACTCCGGGTTCATGATGTGAATCAGTGTTGCCAGTCCCTTTCCGATCATAAAAGCCGCTTCAGAGAGGATTGATACCGCAAGTGGATCATGTTCCTTTGCAGCCTGCAGAAAAATTTCGGCGATGTTCCTGTTCGTATGTTCCACTGCCTGCCGCATGCTGGTCGCAGCTCCCGCCTTGATCGCTGCAACGGCGCGACTGGTCATGACCAGAAGAGAGGTATCCACCTCCAGGCAGCCGCGCTTGCCGCAGGAACAAAGGTTGTCGGAATCAGACAGCGGAATATGACTGAACTCCCCCGCATAGCCACTGCTCCCCCGGTACAACTGTCCATTCACAATCATCCCCAGCCCGGTCCCCCAGCCGACATTGGCAACCATAACATTGAGCTTACCCTGAGCAGCACCATAGCGTAATTCCGCCAGGGCAATTAAACTGGAGTCGTTGTCCAGAAAAACCGGTAATTCAAGCTTCTCCGATAAATAATCCCCAAGTGGCTTTCCATCGCTGGTCTTCAGGTAAGAGTGACTGATTCCCAGCTCTGCATTGACGAACCCTGGCACTCCAATACCGATTCCGAGCAGATCTTTATGGTCGAGTGCGGAAGCGGAAATGTTCGCCCGGATAAATTCAACAAGCTGGTCTGTCGCGTCCGGTGCATCTGCTAATGGGAGTTCAAGTGTGGCAATATCTGATTTCACTGAGTTCTGTAGATCATAGATGGCCATGCGGCTGATGAACTGGTCCATTGCCACAGATATAACATACTTGTTTTTCTGCGGATCGAGTAAGAATAACGAGGCTCTCCGTCCACCCGTTGAACGAGCGAGTCCCTGCTCCATAACATACCCACCACTCACCAGATGCTGAACAACTTTCGTTACAAGAGGCAAACTTTTCTGCGTGAGTTTACTAATCTCTGTCAATGACAGAGAGCCCTTGTAATACAGTTGTTTGATGATGCCGTTCCTTAGTAGCTGATTTTTTTCAATAATCGCCTTCATCGTCACTTCCTTATCAAACTTAATAATTAGTTATAACTAATTTCAGAACTTATTAAATTATTTTTTAAGTTGTATAAAAGTGTGATAAAAAAAGCGGGATTCCGATTGGGAATCCCGCTTTTTGTAAGTCGACCTGTTCTCCAGGAGGATACGGTTAAGCTGTTACCGAAAACCGGTATATAGAGGTGCTCTGATAGGTCTCT
>JARKUW010000037.1 GCA_029851965.1 Bacteroidota bacterium
CCGATGATGATGTATAGGGTTTTGATCTTATCCAAACCGGCACCAGCTTCTGTGGTGACTCCCTGAAATATAAACAGGGAGCCTATGGTGGGACCGATGATGGTACCCAGCGCGTTGAAAGCCTGGGCAAAGTTGATGCGCTGATCACTGGTCCGCTGGTCGCCCAGGGGCGGCAACGAATGGATGCGCCACGGTCTCCAAAGTAGACATCCCGCAACCCATGACGAACAATGCAATCCGGAACAAACCGAAAGATTGCCCGTTGGCTGCGGGAACAAACAGGAAGGAGCCGATCACAAATAAGGAGAGCCCCAGGAGCACCCCATTCTTATAACCGAAGCGCTTCATGAACAAGCCAGCAGGAATACCCATAAAAAAGTAAGCACCGAAGATGGAAAATTGTACCAGCCCGGATTGTGCCTTGGAGACGTTCAGTACGTTCTGGAAATGTTTATTCAGTACATCTCCCAGGGAAAATGCCATGCCCCAGAACATGAACAAGGAAGTAACGAACACAAGGGTGATAAGAAACTTCTTATCCGTAAACCTGGCTTTTTGTAGCATTGGATTGAATCTTGGTTTTCTATTTTAAATTATTCAACTGTGCATTTATTTCTTTGTCCAATTGTAGTCCGGCATTGCAGATTATATGCTGCTTAGCTTTGGTTCGAAAAACGTTTTAGTAAGCCGGACTAAAAAAAAGCAGCTACGCTTCAATTTTTGGAATTCAACAAGATCAAACTGCAATGTATGCTACGAATCCGACTCACAATAGTTTGCCCTATAAGCAAATATAACAACTAAAATGATTTTGAAAATAGTAATTTATAGCCACTTGATAGTTAAAGTAACAGATAAGTAAACACAACTCATTCCGAAAATTAAGCTGTTAAACATCAAACAAAAACATAACCCGTGATATCGTTTGAACAATCTCTTTGCAGGTAAAATGTATTTTTCTCGATTAATCCGGGAAAAAGTGGGAAGTTTGCAGTAGATCTTCAATTTAACTTAAGCATTACAAAACATAGATATCCATTTGGGCAACCTCCTTTTATATCAATCACAGCTTATCTTATATCAATCACAGCTTATCAAAAGAAAATTTCCTGAAAATTATAAAGAAGGGGAATTGGACTTTTGCAAATCTGAGTTCTCTTATACGACGCGTGATGTCGAACTTCTAACCTTTAAAGGTTGCTACGTAAATTACTCCGGGAATTTATACAATTCGGCTTATAAATTGGTGGAGAAATCATTGGTAGCCCCAGCTGTTTACCAAAATCGTGGCTGGTTCAGACATCTTAAAAAGGTAATTTTGAAACCCAAAAGGAAGCTTGGGAATGACGAAAAATACTTGCTCGCTTTTGATGAATGGAGTGACAATCATTACCATTGGATAAATGATTTTTTGCCCCGCCTAATGCTGTTGGCTGCGGAATTACATCACTATACCCTATTGCTGCCTGATGCACCTTACATCCGGAATGCGGGCATTAAACTATTGGATCATCTGAATTTAAAGCCCCGCAGGATTGAATGGATCGGTAGCGGCAAGTTTGTTAAGGTGCCTGATCTGACATTCATCACGTCTGTAGTTTTAACGGGCAGAGTACATGATGTGCTGATCAAACAGATGCGGAACAGGCTAAGCAAAATTCTGGCACCTGATAACCTGCAGGCCAACCGCAGGATCTACATCAGCCGCCGTAAAGCAGCCAACCGTAGGGTGTTAAATGAGGATCAGGTTATTGGATTGCTGAAAGCATACGATTTTGAGGTCGTAAACTTTGAGGATTTAGACATTGAACAACAAATACAACTGGCTAACAGCGCGTCAATAATGATATCCATCCATGGTGCGGGTTTAACAAACGCCTTTTTCATGAACAGTGAAACGGCAGTGTTGGAATTCAGACGAAATAAAGTATACCACAACCAATGTTACTGGCATTTATCGGCAGCATTGGGTCAGAAATTCTATTATCTATTCGGACAACCTGATTCAGACAATGTTATTGAAGGCGCTCCCGGGTGTAATTTAACCATCCCATTAGATAAATTAAGTTCGGTTGTCGAACAGATCCTGAAAACTCAGGAAAGCAATGCAAAAGAGCTGACATTGAACCATTGCTAATCAAACCATTGTCAAGATGGCATCATTGCTGTTAAGAAACTCATAATTGCGCTTACCTTTGCCAATGGTTCCCCCTCAGGATACCACTCTATACTATCATGGCAGGAATATACATCCACATCCCTTTTTGTAAAAAAGCCTGTACGTATTGCGACTTCCATTTCTCCACCTCGCTCAAATACCTGGATGAAATGACGGACTCGATATGCACAGAGATCATCCTGAAGAAAGAAAGGCTCGCCGGGCAGCAGATTGGCAGCATCTACTTCGGCGGTGGGACACCTTCCGTTTTACCCGCAGCGGCATTACAGAAGATATTCAATACCCTGACACAGCATTTCTCCATCGACAGCGACGCAGAAATTACTTTAGAAGCCAATCCGGATGATTTGGATGCAAAGAAGATCGCTGAGTTACGCCAGCTTCCGGTCAATCGCTTCAGTATAGGCATTCAGTCGTTCTTCAATGAGGACCTGATCTGGATGAACCGGGCGCACAATGCAACGGAGGCAGAAACCTGTGTAAAGAGAAGTCAGGATGCCGGCTTTGAGAACCTGAGCATCGATTTGATCTACGGGTATCCCCTGCTTACCAACGAAAAGTGGCTGCAGAACATCAACAAAGCCATTGGCCTGGAAACCCCGCACATCTCCGCATATTCCTTAACCGTGGAACCTAAAACGGCACTGGCGCACGCCATCCGCAAGGGAAAACAGATTCCACTGAACGATGAACAGAGTGCTGATCAATTTGAAACGCTGATCAGGAAGTCGGGTGAAGCCGGGTTTGAACAGTATGAAATCTCCAACTTTGCCCTTCCAGGCAAGTATGCGGTGCACAACACCAACTACTGGCGGAGCGTACCCTATCTCGGTATCGGACCCTCCGCACACGGATTTGATGGGACCAACCGTTACCTGAACATCGCCAACAATGCAACCTACCTGAGTCTGCTGACGGAAGGCAAGCTGGCGGAAACGGTAGAAGAGCTGAACCCCTATGACCGCTTCAACGAGTACATTATGACCGCACTTCGCACCATGTGGGGCGTAAACCTGGAGCAGATCAACCAAACTTACGGGAAGTTCTTTGTAAACGATACCCTGAAAAACATCAAGCCTTTCCTGGAACGCAACTGGCTGGAGCAACAGGAGAACACCTTATTGCTGACTGCAGACGGCAAGTTGTTTGCAGATTATATTGCTTCCGAGTTATTTTTAGCACCCGAAGACCACATTTAGAAAGATGAACATGAAAAACAAAGTTGTTTGGATCACAGGTGCCTCTTCCGGAATCGGAGAAGCACTGGTATACGCGTACAGTAACCAGGGTGCCAGTCTGATCATTTCTGCGCGCAACCGGGACGAACTGTTCCGGGTGAAAGGAAATTGTAAAACGCCGGCATTGGTTCATGTGCTCTCGTTCGACCTGGAGGATACGGCTGCATTACCGGCAAAGGCCAGTGATGCCATCCGGATCTTCGGAAGAATAGACCTGCTGATCAATAGTGGCGGCGTAAGCCAGCGGGCACTTGCATTGGAAACCGAACTGCAAACGGAGCAGAAGATCATGAACATCAACTTCTGGGGCACGGTAACGTTGAGCAAAGCGGTTTTGCCGGTGATGATCAGCCAGGGTGGCGGACAAATTGTATGCATCAGCAGCCTGGTGGGTAAGTTTGGCACCAAGTTCCGCAGCACGTATTCCGCTTCAAAACATGCCCTGCATGGCTACTTTGATTCCCTGCGCCATGAAGTGTACGACAAGAACATCAGCATTACCCTTGCTTGTCCGGGATTCGTTAAGACGAACGTCGCCGTTCATGCACTTACCGGATCCGGCACTGCACAGGGCAAAAGTGATGATGCGATAGAAAACGGCATGCCTGCCGGGGTTTGTGCGGCAGAGATCGTAAAAGCCATTCAGGCCAGGAAAGAAGAAGTTTACATTGGCGGCAAAGAGGTAAAAGGGGTATTGTTTAAGCGGCTGTTTCCGCTGCGCTTTTCCAGGTACATGCGGACCGCTAAAGTGATCTAACCGTAAAAACCTTTACCTTTGCTTCCACAATCACACGAATATGAGTTTTATCTTAAAGCCGGTAGATACCGTTGAACAAATCAGCCCTGCTGATTTCAAGAAAAACTATTTGGATGCAAGAAAACCCTTAATCATTAAGGGACTGACCAAAGCCTGGCCAGCAAGAGAAAAGTGGACAACAGACTACCTCAAGGAAATAGCAGGTGACGTAACTGTAAACCTGATGGATAACTCCAAAGCAGATCCGTCTAAACCGATAAATGCCTCCGTTGCATCAATGCGTTTCGGAGATTACCTGGATTTGATTAAGTCGAAGCCTACAGAGCTCCGCATCTTCCTTTTTAACCTTTTCAAACATGCGCCACAGATGGCCGATGATGTTATTGTTCCGAAGGATCTGATGGGGGGATTTATAGAAAGTATGCCGACGATGTTCTTCGGAGGGTCCAACTCGGTCACCTTCCTGCATTACGATATCGATCTGCCCCACCTGTTTCATACCCATTTCGGTGGAAGGAAGCACATCATCCTGTTCGACAACAAGTGGAAGGAACGGTTGTACTGCATTCCAAATGCCACCTACGCATTGGAAGATTATGATGTCAGCAACCCGGATTTTGAGAAGTTTCCTGCGCTGAAAGGGGTTGAGGGCTATGAGGTATTTCTGGAACACGGAGATACGCTGTTCATGCCAACAGGCATGTGGCACTGGATGAAATATCTGGATGGATCTTTCTCCCTGAGCTTAAGGGCATGGGATGCCTCCATATCGCGCAAAGCGCAAAGTGTTGGAAATCTCGTGATCAAAGGCGGGCTGGACAGCTTGATTAAAATGATCTTTAAAGGAACGTATGCCCGCTGGCGGGAGAAACTGGCCGTTTCGAGAGCAGAGCGAGCCCTTGCACGGAATCTGCCCAAATAAAAACATTGTGCAGAAATAAAAGTAATGTGCTCAGTACCTTAACGAAAATCGCCTGCGTTTGTCGTTAATAAACAGATCATATTTTAAATTATTTCTGAGAAACTTTTAACTTCGAAACTTCGTTAATACTTGATCATGAAAGGTTTCCATTTTTCCGACTTTATTCCAAATGATGCACCTAAAGGTGGTTTTGACGAATTGCTGAAGTTATTTACGCAGTTGCTGAACTATACCGCTGGAGAGGCTGCTGAAACGCTTGCCTGGTTGAATGAGCTCGACAAGAAATACAACCTTACCACCGATGCGTATGGGATGGGCGACTTTATAGAGGAGCTGAAGGAAAAGGGATACATCACTGAAGACAACATCTCCGGAAAGCTCAAGATTACAGGTAAAACCGAGCAGGTGATCCGTAAATCGGCATTGGAAGAGATCTTTGGCAAGCTGACGAAAGCAGGCCGGGGCAATCACAACAGCAACGTGTCCGGCATCGGTGAAGAGAAGAATGCAGACCGAAGGGAGTATGCATTTGGAGATAGCCTGGATCAGATCGATATGACCGCTTCCATTCAGAATGCGCAGATCACCCATGGCCTGGGTAACTTTACCTTAACGGAACGGGATTTGGAAGTTGAAGAGAAAGATTTCAAGACACTTACTTCAACGGTGCTGATGATTGACATCTCCCACTCTATGATCCTTTATGGAGAGGACCGCATTACACCTGCCAAGAAGGTGGCTATGGCCCTGGCAGAACTGATCAGCACGCGCTATCCAAAGGATACCCTTGATATTGTGGTTTTCGGGAACGATGCCTGGCCGATCACAGTGAAAGACCTCCCGTATTTACAGGTTGGCCC
>JARKUW010000063.1 GCA_029851965.1 Bacteroidota bacterium
GAGAATCGGAAAACAATATTTGATAGCTAACAAAGTAAATATACTTTTGTAAGCCTGTGCACTCTTGTTGCCAAAAGTTGTGCACTCTTAATTGCCATTTTCTGAGCACTGTTATTTACCGACTACACATTTACCTTTCCTCTTAAATTCCTATACTGTTTAATTGCATTCTCGTCAATATCTGAAAGTGAACTATCATTGATCACTGTGCTGTCGAACGTCTCGCTGTGACTGTAGAAAACCATTAAATCTTCCTCAGAACACCGCTGATCACTCGATCCAATCCGTCTAAAAGCTCCTTTTGGCAAGCCTTCATTTAAAAAATATAAGGGTTTTTGGCTCGGTTGAAGTTCGGGAATAAAGACGTTTACCACGTTCTTCCCATTTACTTTTTCAATCTCAATCTCTGGACGAACCGGAATATTAAACAACGAAGCACATTGGCTTGCTAAATCACTCTGGATTTTGTCAGTTAGTTCGACACCAACAACGTTGTACTGAGGGAATAAAGATAGTCCATCGGGTACCACCCCTAAAAGGATATAACCACCTCCCAAATTCGGCTCGTTGGCAAAAGAGCAGACAGTTTGCATTATTGACTTATCGATTGCTGATCCTTTTTTTGCTTCGATCCTAGTGGTTTCGTCCGTCAAATTCAAAAGTTGTATTAGCTCAATTGCTCGTTCCATTGTTGATCCGTTTAAACTTTAGTTTAAAGTTATGTGTCTGCAAATTTAGCATATTCCTGTAAACCGCCTCACGAAAAAACAGCTTGCCTAATTATTGTCTGACTTGATCACTGTAGTGCTTTTCACCCAGACTCCTTAACAACGTCTACAATTTGCATCTATCCGAGCATACTAGGTTTCGTAACCATGTGAGAAACGGACAAAGACCATTACGAGGAAAGAACCCTAATTATTATGTCGTCTACGGTCCTTAGTTGGATTCGGTTTTGAGCACCCTGATTTAGCCAAGCTTGGTTTACCTAACTGCTACACCATCAACTTTCATTGACTCTAGAACGGCAATATAATTCGGGCTTATTGTTATCAATCCGTTGATCACCTCCAAAGCTGAACCACACCCTTAAAACAACATATACTCAACCTTCTCCGTTATCTCAGGCACATCACTGTTGACTTTCGGATTGCCAATATCTTTACTTATTGTATGTGCAGCCATGGCGGAATCGTCACATGGGTTCATAAGCTCAATTATTGATGCTTTGGGCAAATCACTAATCCAGGCATCAATGTTTTTACTATCAATCATTAACGGCATCCGTTTTTGTGAGTTGTGAATATCCGTCATGAGTTCATTAGCGGCACCAGTAAGAATTGAGAATGTCGGCAACACATCTCTGGTACTTGGATCAGTCCAGAACGAATAGATGCCAGCTAGATAAAAGAACGGGTGTTCGTTCGGGTGGATAAAATACGGGATCTTCTCTTTGCCTACATGTTTCCATTCAAAAAAGCCAGTAACCGATATTATACATCGCCTACTTACGATGCTGTCTCTGAATGCAGGCTTATCGAAAACTGTTTCACTCTTTGCGTTGAGGGTTTGGTTACGTAGCTTGAGCGCATCTTGCCAGGTCTTTACCCAGAACGGAATCAAGCCCCAGTTATACAAATTGATACTCCGCCCGTGATCAATCGATAATACGGGTAAATCGGGATGCGCAAAGCCGTTTGCATGGTTGAAAGGCTGCATCTGCTAACTGTTGATAAATGGTGCCTGTAGCGCCTCTCGTAGTTCTTTAGCGGTTGTCTTTACACTAGTATGGTAGCACATAATCACAAGTTACAAACTTCCACGCTTTTTTTTATGGGGTTTCACCGGATGTAATTCAAATGCATTCAGCATCCTGTCCATAAACGAGTGAAATTCCTTATATGCCTCATTAAGGTCTTCGAGCTTTCGTCCAATCGCATATCGAGGATACATCAGGGTGTAGTTATTAAATTCTTGTAGTTCAATTCGCTTCACCACTACCCTTTCATCTGAATCCATATACTCTCTGGGGGTGTATGTCTTACCACTCTCGTGACAACAGATCACACAGCCACACTCAAAAGCCTTCAATGCAACCTTAGCTTTCTCCTTGTAGGCTTCACTGTTCTTGTTTCTCAAATCATCCTGCATACCTTAAATTGATTGGTACAATATTACTAATATTTTTAGCAATACCATTGCGCAAAGTTGAAGCCGGGAATACTGAATATATCAGGCTTGATCCTTAAAAAATAAAGAGCCCCTCACATCTGAGAGGCTCTTAGGACTACTTGTGTTCTCTTTTAGGAGGAGGAGGAGGCGGTGGTGTTCCTCCCTCCTTAACTTCCCGTGTCCGCGGCGGCTTAGGAGGCGGTGGTGGTTGCGGTTTTTCGCTTTGTGTACTCATATAACTTTTTTGTTTGATTTTGAATTTATTAGAATGATAATTTACAGCGAAAGGTATGAACGCGACAACTAAGGTTATTAACGACAGGAACAATATTCTTTTAGCGTTATGAATTGAGGCAGACTTCAAATCGTTATTTTCAATGTTAATCGATAAACATTCAATTACCAAATCTCTTAGCTGTACCTCCGCTAATGATTCTGGAGTAGTACCATCCTCTAAAATATCCTTGTATTCCTGGCAATAATCCTGTAATTCGAGGTACTGATTCGTTAGTGTTTGTGGGTATGGTAAGTATCTATAAGTATGACCTCCAATTGGCCCATAGTAAGATTTGAATAAAAAGAAAACAGTTACAATCCATAAAATAAGATTGATACCAGTCAGTAGCAGAAAAATTATCTCAAAGAAACCAAACAGATAGACGAATGTGTATTCTGAAAATAGATAGAATTGTGCTGCGGCAATTGCTGTAATAATTCCGATTGGTATATTCAAAGAATCGCTCAGCGCAACGTTGCGTTCATTTTCTTTATGGTGCCATTCAATATAGAAGTCCAATTTATTCACTGAATTGAGATTAACATTAATAACTTCTAATATAAAAAAATCCTCCGAATACATTTTGATCCTTACAGCTTTACATTGGTGTATTTTCTACACTATGTAGAATATATTTCATATGTTCAAATTATAATCCTCCCAAATCAGGTAGTTAAAGGCCTATTTTACCACTGGCACTATGGTTGCCTAACGGAATGTGTAAATAAATTTGGATTGTTAAATGCTATTTTCTACTTTGGTGATGCAGAATAACAATTAACAGATTTACAAACTTAAACAGAGATCCCAATACAGATTCTATTTTCTTACAATATTCCTGAGTGAGCGGTTTGGAACCGTATCTATAATTCTCTCTGTAAAGAGTTAATGTTGTTCTGCAGCACTCAGGATCTTTTTAACAATGTTATGCAGAACAACATTAGAAAAAACCAAAACGAACAGATCCCTTCAGAGCAAGGTAGAGCTGATCAAATCGTCATCAATGAGGCTGACGTAAATTACGCTATCAAGAAGTTGAGCCTTTATGACGATTGCTATTCCAAAGGAATTGTTACAGTATTCACCGACTACTTGAAGCACAAAGACTTTAAGCAGATGCGGGATGAGCTTGAAACAGTGCCGCAAGTAAAAAAGCCGTCCTGGCTACTTTGGGATATTGATACGAATATGGGTTTCTTAGACGTCATTTATCCAGTGACTGAGGAAGGAGGTCATGATGAAAAGTAACATTCAAGCGCAAACAAACATAACTGAACCATCAAAGCCGGCCGCACAAATAACAATAGATCTTCATTATCTTAATCCTGATCAGGCCAGGCAGCTATTAAAGATGTTCGACAGCCCAGAAGCCTATGCAGAGAATTTCAGTGCATTGAAGGCGATAACAAGAGGGCTGTATAAAATCATAGATGACAGCAAGCCGGATGAAGCAAGCCCGATTCCCAGGATGTTCCATACAGTAAACAATCTGCAAGACCTCCTGCTATTGGATAATATGCAGGAGGTCGATCGGATTATCTATAATAGCGGGTTAATGCCGGATGTGTGGAATAAACAGCACTAAGAAAGAACGGGATTCACAGACAAAGGCGGTAAGTTCTTGTTTAGCTATCAGACCTTGACAACCATTTTTATAAATACATAAAACCGAAACAACATGAACGCCAAATACGACATCAAGCCGATCAAAAACAGAATAGCAGCTTTAAACCTAATCGTAAAACTATCTCCGAATAAAATTGAAGTAAAAGAGTTGAAAATGGAAATAGTTAACCTGAGAAGTCAACTCAACATCATCAAGTATATGCAATTAACCCGTTAGGCCGCCAAGATGCTTTCAAATAAACTCTGGCTATTTTAGGAGATAATAGATTCAGCCCTTGCAGAAATGTGAGGGCTTTTTATTGGTACTACATTCATTTTTGTCAAAATTTATCGTGGAGTAAAGACTAATTATATCTTTATCTATAATTTAAACATAAAAACATGGAAACGATACTTCTCCACTCATTAACCATTGATGAATTCCGTCTAATCATCAGGGAAGAATTAAAGTCTGCAATGCACCAGGATCAGCTCTTAACCAAAGAAGGTGCCATCAAAATGAGGGGCATCAGCAGCGCAACTTTTTTAAAAGCCATAAATGATGGTATTGTGAAACCTCAATTAGTTAAAGGCAGGAAAAAGGCTATGTACCTTGAATCTGAAGTTTTAAAAATAGAAGGTGGAAGAAAGAGCAGAGATACCACCTCATAATTGATACATATCGTCGTCTTTTATCGGTATAAAAATAACTTTTTCTTGATTGAGGGACCTAAGCGCATCGTTAGCATAGTTGAAATTTTCACACCATTTTTTTGATGTCCGTTTAATAGCATCACTAAAATATTTCACGGTACCATATTCGAATTTCAACATAGCATAATTTCCATGATAAATATCGATGTAGCTATCAAGCTTATCTTTGAAGAACTGTTCATGTAATTGCTGCAGGTCTTTTTCGATAATCTCGATTGAAGGCTTAGGAGCATCGGATCTGTTGATGTTGTATAAATCATGTGGAAGATGATAGCCGCTCTTATTCTTCGTTGACTTTTTGTTTAATGCAGCTGAGGCAGTTTGTTTTTTAAACTTCTCCTGATCTTCCCTTAACTCCATGTACCTGGCAAGGTTTACGTCCCTAGACTTTAATTCCTTAGCTAAGGCGATAAGATCAGCTTTATTATAAAAATGTGAACTTCCTTTTTTAAAATATTTGGAAAATTTGAATTCCTCTTTAATAAATTTGCCTGTCCCGAATCGGCTGCCCTTGAAATATTTACTAATATCACTTTCGGAAACCCACTTATCACTTAGCATGCGGAGTTTTCTGAATTCCTTTGCGGCCTTATCTAGGGCCTCGATCGAAAACTGGTTAGGTGGCGCGAGTTCAGATGTTCCAACTAGATGCGTAAGAATCCTTCTAAATTCTCTAAACTCTGTCATTGTTTGTTTGTCCATATCCGAATAGTCATTTGGTTATTAAAAATGCATCAGTTTAAGTAAGTTTTCAAAAGGACAAATGTCCTAGTGAGCAATAGGCTAAATTGCCTAACGACCTATTTGGTGATATATTTCAACCCTCTCCCAAAGTCGGAATTCCGACTTAGCAATTTGGGTTAGGTGCTGTAGAGAAAATGCACCGACTTTTTGTTTGTATGTAAGCCGCGGTTACCTACAGAAATTTTTCTACTATCATTAAGATAAAGGATTTGTCACTAGGTTATTCTATAAGCTACAACCGATCATGATACTTTCTTTTTGCCGCTGCTTAGCGCTTGATCAACTTCATTCTTCTTGAAATAAACAGTTCGGCCGGCCTGGTAAAAAGGGAACACGGAGTTCTTTTTATAACGGAGGATGGTGGATTTGTCTTTATTGAGATATTCTGCAAGTTCAGTAATGGTTAACCGGGCCTCCTCCTCCATCCTATCAACTAACTCCTGCTGCGGCTTATCCAATATAACGGACATTAGCTGTGCTAAACATTTCTCAATGTTCGCAAGTCTTTCATCTATTATCGAAAATGGATTATCCATACCGTACGGTTTACAGCACTAAATTAGGTGTTTGAAATAGCCATAGCAAGACACTATAACTCTGTAGCACCTTTAGAATATACTTTTCAAATGTTGTTTTTGTCACTGCAAGATGTGTTTTTGTACGGTGCGTATCACAAAAACGTTACAACTGGCCCTGATCCTTGACAGGGTTTTGATAGCCTCGCAACTCGGCTTGATATTCTTTTATTCAGTAAAAAGAAAATATATGACTAGCCGAATATGTAAATAGACGTATATCGATATATTTAAATATCTGAGTATAGGGATATATGAATACATGTCTATGTAACTATCTGACGATCCTACAGTAAACAAACTGTATGTAAACCCGTATGTAGTGAAAAAACAAAGCCCTGTAAATATTTGATTCACAGGGCTTTTTTAGGTTTCAGTGTACCCAGCGCCGGAGTCGAACCGGCACGGTTTCCCACAGGTGTTTGAGACCAGCGCGTCTACCAATTCCGCCAGCTGGGCATTTGCTTGTTAGCGGGATGCAAATCTATTCATCTCCATCCAAAATAACAAGAACTATTTTTATTTATCTTCCTTCAGTTGTTTGTCCACCCAGAACGGCGCAAAGGGCAATAATGACGACCCCAGGTACATCGCCGCCTTGCTAAACTTCCATCTGCTTTCCTGCCAGCTCATTAGGAAGAAAACAATGTACAACACGAACAACAACCCATGCGCCCAGCCAGTGTACTTTACCGCCAGCGGCATGTCGAAAATATATTTCAAAGGCATCGCAATGAACAACAAGAGGATGTAAGATATCCCCTCCGCAACGGCTACTTTTCTAAAAATGGATGAAGTTTGCATAGAATTAATGAAGCTGCAAATAGAAGCTGCAAAGATTGAAGCTACTATTTAATGAACCGCAAACTTAATCAATTGAATCCTGATCAGGTCTGCAGTTCTTATTATTTGATTTTCGCCAGACTTTCTCTGATGCGATGCAGGTATTTGTTCCGGTAATACAGGTCTTTGATCGCTTTTAAGGTCGTTTCCTGCTCCGCAGGTGTCTGTGTGTCAAAAGCGGTAGTTAATGCCGACAGCTCGTCTAAAAGCGACTTCTCAATGGCATCTATTTCTGCCGTGATAGAAGCTAGCCTGGATGAATCAGGTTCAAACTGCAGATCCATCAACGCCTCATTCACATCCATCATCTCCATCAAGAAGCTTTGCGGCAACGCATAATGGTCGCCTTCCTCCAGCATCCCCTTCAGCGTCAGCACATACTGAATGCGCCTTTGCGGATCACAGAACACCTGAAAAGCCTTGTTGTTCAGCGTTGACAGCTGCAAGACCTCCTCCTGCTTCTCCTCACTCTCGTTGATGTAGAAATCAGGATGGTACTTCTTGCTCAGCTCATAAAACTTCTGCTTTACAACCTTGGGATCCGGATTGAATGTTACCGGTATACCGTATAATTCATAGTAATCCATGGCTAAATGTTTTGGAAAAAGGCCTTAAAGATGTCATTGCCAATCACAAAGACCATTAAAGATAGCAAAATTACAAAGCCTACCATCTGCGCCCGCTCCATAAACTTATCGCCAAGCGGCTTTCCTTTAACCATCTCAATCAACAGGAACACCACGTGCCCCCCATCCAACGCAGGGATAGGCAACAGGTTCATAAAGGCCAGTGCGATCGAAATAAAGGCGGTAGATGCCCAAAAGCGTGCCCAGATCCACTCACCACCGTAAACTTTACGCGCGATCTCCACAGGACCTGAAAATGCCTTGTTCGCCTTGATGCTTCCGGTCAGGACCTTGCCAATACCCTTTGCATTGTCGCTGAAAGTTTTCCAGGCCTGGTTTGCACCGATTGGTAAGGCTTCCAGCACACCGTATTTTATGGTTTCTTCTTTAATTTCATTGATGTTAAACGCGATCCCTACAGAACCCGCAGTATCTGCCGGTAAGGTCACAGCAAGATTCTCCGCTCCACGGTGCAGGTCGAAGGTCATCGGCTTGCCTTTCTGCTTTTTTACTTCTGCAACGACATCCACGTTGTATTTTACCGGAACAGAATTGATCGCGGTGATCACATCCCCTTTTTGTATACCCGCCTTAAAAGCTGGTTTGTTCGGCATCACGCTGTCAATAGTTGAACTTAGCAATGGCGCACGGCTGATGAAGGCTTCTACACCCACATCAGAAACCTTGTTCAAAATGGTATCCGGAACTTTTACATACAGCGTATTGTTTCCACGCAGTACGGTCAGTGTTGTGTTACCAAGCAATACTTTCGAAGAGGTGATCTCATCAAAACGGATCACCTTTTTACCGTTAATCGCCAGGATCTTATCGCCTTTTTGTAAGCCGATGCTCTGGCCAATCTCTCCGGGATAGATCCCGTTCTGCACAGAATTGTTCGGTATATAGCTCTCGCCGTATTTAATGGTTAACATCCAGAAGATGAAAATGCCGACAACAATATTCACGAATACACCGGCAAGCATCACGATTAAACGCTGCCAGGCCGGTTTAGACCGGAATTCCCAGGGCTCTGGTGGCAGTGCCATCTGCTCGGTATCCATCGACTCGTCGATCATGCCTGCAATCTTCACATATCCACCCAATGGCAACCAGCCAATGCCATACTCACAATCTCCCCTGGTGATGCTGAACAATTTTACGTTCCAGGCATCAAAGAACAGGTAGAACTTCTCCACTTTGATGCCGAATGCACGTGCAGCCAAAAAGTGCCCCAGTTCATGTAGGATTACAAGTAATGATAATCCCAGTAGAAGCTGGGCAGCCATAATCAGTCCGTTCATATATTATTTTATTGTTATAGTTAAGATTAGGTGTGAATTAATTTGTTACGAGTTGACCTGCAAATATACGGGTATGCTGGTCGGTTTCTAAATAATTGTTCAAGTCTGGGCTTTCTGTAAATGCAATATCTTCCATACAACGCTCAATAACGTCGCTCATTTCCAGGAATCCAATCTTATCTTCTAAAAAGGCCTGTACAACGATCTCGTTTGCAGCATTAATGATACACGGCATGTTCCCTCCTTTGCGCATCGCGCGATAGGCAAGCTCCAGATTCCGGAACGCCACACGGTCCGCCTGATGGAAGGTAAACTCGGGATAGTCCATAAAATTAAATCTTGGAAAGCTCGTTTCCACACGAATTGGGTAGGCCATCGCATAGTGGATCGGAAGCTTCATATCCGGCAATCCGAGCTGTGCTTTCATCGATCCATCGGTAAACTGCACCAGGGAATGAACGATCGACTGCGGATGGACGATCACATCGATCTGTTCGGCTTCGAGGTTAAACAACCATTTCGCCTCGATCACTTCCAGCCCTTTATTCATCAGCGAAGCGGAGTCAATCGTAATCTTCGCCCCCATCACCCAGTTCGGGTGCTTCAGCGCAGCTTCTTTTTTTACGCCGGCTAAATACGCCTGATCTCTCCCCCGGAATGGTCCGCCGGAAGCAGTCAGGTAAATCTTTTCAATCGGGTTATTTTCCTCTCCGACCAGGCACTGGAAAATAGCGGAATGTTCGGAATCCACAGGTAAGATGTTCACGCCATGCTCCCTGGCCAGGCTGGTCACCAGCTGCCCGGCTACAACCAGCGTTTCCTTATTCGCCAGACCGATATCTTTTTTCGCTTTTATTGCCGCGATGGTGGGTCTAAGACCCACGGACCCCATAATGGCGGTGACCACCAGTGCTGCAGAGGCTAAACTTGCTGCTTCACACAGGGCATCTTCTCCTGCAAGAACCTTTACCGGCTGCCCGGAAAGTCCTATTTTAACCGCTTCGAATTTCGTTTCATCACAAATGACCACCAATTCTGGCTTAAACAGTAAAGCCTGTTGGATCAGCAGGTCGGCATTAGACTGGGCGGTAAGGGCTACAACTTTATATAAGCTGGGGTTTGCCCTGATTACTTCCAGCGTCTGTGTGCCAACAGAGCCGGTAGAGCCCAGTATTGATATATTTTTCAATGTCTTGTATTAAATGGTAAAGCGTTTTAAACTGTCTGCAATCTTCCGGTCGTTCGCCAGCCGCGGCACTTTGTTCTGCCCGCCGAGCTTTCCTTCTTCACGCATGTAGTTTACAAATGCATCTTTCTGTAAAGACCGGATCACCAAAGGCTGCAATATTTTCCCCGTGATCAGGTCAAAGTAATAAATATTTTTCTTTTGCAACGCTTCATCCACCTTTTTACGGAAGGCCTCCATGTCCTTCGGTGGCGTCGCAAATTCTATAAACCACTCGTGGTACGGCAGCGATCCGTCTGCCGGGCTCACTTCCGGCGCAACGGTAAATTCCGTGATGCTCACATTTTCGGCATTGGACACGCTCCACAACGCCTGCTCCACTTCTTCCCCGATCACATGCTCGCCAAAAGCGGATATAAAATGCTTGATCCTGCCCGTAACCAGGATCTTGTAGGGAGCCTTGGACACAAACTTCACGGTATCTCCGATGCTGTAACCCCAAAGTCCTGCATTCGTATTTAAGATCAACGCATAATTTTTGTCCAGCTCCACTTCCTCCAGACTTAAACGTGTGGGATCTTCATTATAATATTCATCCGCCGGAATAAACTCATAAAACATGCCTGCATCTGCCAGTAAGAGCAAACTCTTGTCCTGCTGACTGTCCTGATAGGCGATGAATCCTTCGGATGCCGGGTACGTCTCTATCGAATCGATTTTCTTTCCAATACTCGCCTCAATCCTGGCGCGGTAGGGTTCATAGTTCACCCCGCCGTAAACAAACAGCTGCAGGTTCTTGAAAATATCCTTGATCTTCTTCCCTCCTGACTTCTCGCTAAGCCGGTCGAAATACATCTGTACCCAGGGCGGAATGCCGGAAATCAGCGTCATGTCCTGGCTGATCGTTTCCTCAACAATGGCATCTACCTTCTGCTCCCAGTCTTCAATACAGTTGGTTTTGTATGATGGCAACCTATTCTTCTGCAGGTATGCCGGAACCAGGTTGGCCACAATACCGGAGAGACGCCCCACCTTGATGCCATTCTTAATGGTCATCACCGGACTTCCCTGCAGGAAAATGATCTTGCCGTTCAGGAAGTCGGCCTTACCGGTTTCCGCGATATAGGTTAACAGCGCATTCCGGGCTGCTTTAACATGCTCAGGCATGGATTCTTTAGAAATCGGAATGTATTTGGCGCCGGATGTCGTACCCGAGGTCTTGGCGAAGTATTCCGGTTTTCCCCTCCACATTACATCGGACTCCCCTGCAATGACGCGGTCCAGATATGGCCGTAGCCCTTCGTAGTCGCGTATCGGCACGTGCTTCTTGAAATCAGCGTAGCTGTTGACCGATGCAAACCCATGGTCTTTTCCAAAGGCGGTATGCTTTGCGGAGGCAACCAGGTGCTGCAGTGTTTTCTGCTGCGCCGCCACGGGATTTTGTTTCCATTTGTTAATGCCTTTCACAATGAAGGCCGCAAAGGGCTTGCTTAATGCCGCTTTTAATCCCATAATGGTAATTAAACTATATTATGTATAATATCCGGTTCCTGGTCTCCCCCATCGTATTCACTCATCATCTTGCGGTACACAATGGTCAGCGCCACGCTGGAAAGCGGGACAATTAAAAAGGAACTTAAACTGATCACGATCATAGAGATGACCGGCCAGTGCAGATAGTTTAAAAATAAAGACAACAGGTGGAAAAATCCAAGCACGAGCAACAGCAGCAGGATCTTGGTGAAGTTCCCCTTGGTCGTCGCCAGACTGAATTTGATGGATTCGAAGGGCTTAGACTGCCTGTCAATAATAAAAAACTGGAAAAAAGAGATCCGTATAAACGTGATGAAGATCGCCACAATGGCTACCGCGACGGCAACATTGGTCACTACCCGTCCGGCTTCAGCCAGGTTGTTCACCAGCCCAAGGCGCACGGCATACCGCAGCAAAGGGTCCAGCACGAACATGACCGGATACAGCAGGCAGCCAACAAAGATAATGCACAAGGCAAAGTAAAAAGTTGCCACCAGGAAGCGTATGATCTGCAGCCGTGTAGGTAGGGTACTTACAATGGTGATGTGCTCCTCTTCATTGTCCAGCAGATGGAAAATGTATTTGAACAGGGATAGGTTTATCGTACAATACAGGATGATGAAAATCAGAACCATCACGATCCGTACGGCAATGTGCACATCCTTCAGGAAGAACGCCATTAAACTGGAGGTGGTCAGGGTAATGAAGATCAAAAAGCACAGGGTTGCCAACGAAAAGTAATTTTCATAGGTTACCTTCCATGCCCTTGCAATTACTTCGTTTACCGTAAATGTGCTTTCTTTTAAAAAATTAATCATGATTGTTTAAATACTATCCGCTTGAAAAAGTCCTGTATAAAGCCCATACCGTAGGCAAAAAGCTGTATGAAGCTGGCTTCAATACTGAGCAATGCCACTTTCAAAGACCTGTTTACCATCCAGGAATGCACAAATATCAGCCCGAAAAAGATCAGGATCCCTGCATCGCAAATATACGCTAATGGCGGGTAAATCAGATGGAGCAGCAAGATGCAGAACAGGCCCACAGTAAATACGGCCGGAAAAAAATGCACGAGCTTAAGCTCTGAAGGGAAATGTTTGTATATGTTGATCCTCGCGCGCCCAAAGAAATGCAGCTGTTTGTAGAACTGTGCAAAGCTGGTTCTGCGCTTGTGGAAAACCTTTGCTGCCGGGATCAGTCCGATCTTAAAGCCATGCTCGTGGATGCGGATGCTGTATTCAATGTCCTCGCCGAGGCGGGTTAAAATAAATCCACCAACAGTTTCCCATACTTCCCTGGAGACGCCCATATTAAAGCTCCGTGGATGAAACTGCCCGATGTGCTTCGCGTTCCCGCGGATTCCCCCCGTCGTAAATGGGGATGTCATCGCATAGCTGATGGCCTTTTGAACAGGCGTAAAGCTCTGGTGTGCCGCGTCGGGCCCTCCATACGCATCCAGCTTGTGCTCGAGCAGGTAATTCTTCACGATCTCCAGGTAATCTTCCGGAATCAGGCAGTCGGAATCAAACACGACAAAATAGTCGCCCTTTGCCCTGGCAAAGCCGTAGTTCCGCGTGAAGCCCTGCCCCTCGTTGTCCTTAAAATAATATTGTATGTCGAGCTGATGCGCGTACTTTTCCACAATCGCCCGGGCGTCTTTAGCAGAGCCATCCTCAATAACCAGCACCTCAAATTGCGTATACGATTGCTTGGTCAGGGTGAACAGCAACTCGTCTATCTCCTGCGGACGGTTATATAAAGGAATAATGATGGAAAAAAACATGTTTACAGCAATTCTTTTTCAATAAGATACTGGTTGCGCTCCGGCGCGTTCCGGGTGACAAGTTCTGCAACGAAGCCGGTCAGGAACATCTGTGAACCCACAATGATGGCCACCAATGCAATGTAGAACAGCGGCTGGTCGGTTACTTCCCGTTTAATCTGGATATGCGCGGCAATGTGGTACAGCTTTTCTGCGATCATCCAAAGGGCAATGACTACTCCTAAAACAAAGCTCAGCACCCCAAGGGAGCCGAAAAAGTGCATCGGGCGCTTGCCAAACTTGCCCACAAAGAATATAGACAACAGATCCAGGAATCCATTGATGAAACGGCTCATGCCGAACTTCGTTACGCCATATTTACGGGCACGGTGCTCAACCACCTGCTCCCCGATCTTCTTAAATCCTGCCCATTTTGCAATAACCGGGATGTAGCGGTGCATTTCCCCGTAAACTTCTATGGTCTTGATCACATCTTTCCGGTAGGCTTTCAGCCCGCAGTTGAAGTCGTTCAGCTCAATCCCGGACATTTTCCGCGTCGCCGCATTAAACAGCTTCGTCGGAATGGTTTTGCTGATCGGATCGTAACGTTTCTTCTTCCAGCCGGAAATCAGGTCGTATTTCTCTTCTTTGATTCTGCGGTAAAGGTTTGGAATTTCATCCGGACTGTCCTGCAGGTCGGCGTCCATGGTGATCACCACGTCGCCTTTTGCGGCTTCGAAAGCCACATTCAGTGCGGCCGACTTCCCGTAGTTCCTTCTGAATTTGATTGCTTTTACCGCATCAAACTCCTTCTTTAAGTGTTCAATAACCGTCCACGAAGCATCCGTACTTCCGTCATCTATGAAAAGGATTTCATAAGAAAAATCATTGGCGGTCATGACTTCCGCGATCCAGGCAGTTAATTCTGGCAGTGATTCTTCTTCATTATATAAGGGAACGACAACAGATATATCCATGTTTGTTTGTTACATTGAAACAAAGGGCAAATTTTGTCAATTTAAATGACAATTGATAAGGTCAGCCAACAAAAAAGCCAACATACCCTGGTTGTTGACACAGATCTTATGAAAAGAACCGGCCGCCCAGTGTATATTGGCTGATGTTTTATTTATGTATTTAAGCTTCTGAATCAAAAAATAACGGCTTCTCCTTTTTCAGTACGGCGGCGCCGATCAGGCTGATGATCAGCCCGAAAAATGTGTAACTGATGGCTGCACCAAAGCCGATGAAAAAGATCATGTACGGCCGCATCATCTCTACGCCTTTAACTTTGTTCTCGTCGTCTCCTGCAGTTTTTATGGCCGTATCCATGATGGCAACGTAGGCTTCCGGATCAAGTACTTTATAGTAGAAGATCAGCAATATCGCCAGGAACAACCCGGTATATGCGGCCACTTTAAAACCTGCCGAAAAAGCTTTCCCGAAGGTAATAAAGCCCCCAAGTTCTTTCTTAAACGTACTCTGCACGAACAGTATAGCCAATATGAATGGTACATAACTGGCAACAAAACTGATCACCTTTTCTGCAACCGGCATATTCGGATCATTGTTGTCAATGCCGATCCATTTGAATAGGAAAAGGAGTACTAGAAAATAAACGGAATAGGTGATGGCGGCTTTAAACGCCAGCATATTCGGGTTTACGGGTTTGGCTTCAAATGGGCTGTCCATGGTAGAGGGTTGAGTGTTGTTTGGCTAAACTTTATTTTCGTTAAAGTTAGCAATTAACGTGTAAACTGCAACGTCAAAGCTTGGGTTCTGACTGTATTCTTCGAGGTCCTGCAGCACTTTCTCGTTCGATTTCGGCTGGTGGAAGAAGGTCATGAAAGGCACAAAAAGCTCTTCCATTTCTTCTCCAAGTTCGATCATGCCGGCATGGCTGCAGATATCCTCCACGCTGCTGTCGACCAGCTGCTGGTTGCTGATCAGGTCTTCATAGATGTGGAATTCGTCCTGGAACTCATCTTCTTCAACCAACAGGAACTCTTTCAGGAAGTCGTCCAGCTCCGGCTTAATGCCCTCGTCATGACATTCATTGATGTACAGCAGGAGGTTTAACAACTCTGTACCGCGGTCGATGGTTTCCTCTTCAATATTGGCCCACTCATCCGTTTCCAGGTAATCTTCTTCGAGTTTCTTGATGTCGCTTGCAAAGAAGTTGATCATCAACAAATCAAAAAACACTTCTCTAAGTTCTTCAAATGCAGGATAGGCGTCGAAAGCGTCATCAAACTCTTCTACTTTCTCCAGGAAACCCAGGTCTTTACTAAACACCTCTACCAGGTTTTCTTCCAGTTGTACGGACTCCTGACCTGACTTTTCTGCAAATTTATCTAACGACGCGATTAGCGCACTCTGTACTTTGCTATCCATATATTTTAAATTGATTGTTGTTGTATACCAGCTTAACTTTTCCGGTAAGTTGTTGATTGAGTAGTGGTGAATTTCCGGACTTCGACGCGTTGCTCGCTGCATCATACAGCCAGCGCTCCTGTGTATTGTAAACGCAGAAGTTCGCCTCCATGTTTTCCTGAAGAACGGGAATATTCATTTTTAAGATCCTTCTTGGTGCTATGGCAAGCTTTTCAGCGATCTGCTGAGGGTCCATTCCTGCTTTCAATAGCAGTGGCAAGGCCGTTTGCAGGCCGAGAATGCCATAAGAAGCAATCTCAAATTCTACATCTTTATGTTCAATTTCATGCGGGCGGTGCTGCGAGGTTACCGCATCAATGGTACCGTCTTTCAGTCCGGCAAGCAATGCTTTCACGTCTGATTTTGCCCGCAGTGGTGGCTTAACTTTATAGTTGCTGTCGAAATCGTTTAATAACTCTTCGGTGAACACGAGGTGGTGCGCAGCAACATCACAGGTTACTTTTACGCCGTCACGCTTCGCTTTCTTAATCAATGCAACCGAACCTGCAGTGGAGATGGTGCTGATGTGCAGCGGGCTGGCATGGTACGTCGCCAGGAAGATATCCCTGGAGATCTGCATCTCTTCGGCAAGCGCCGGAAGACCTTTCATGCCCAGCAGTACGCTGTTCCGGCTTTCATTCACCTGTGCCTTACCGGCGATGGAAGCATTTTCCGGATAGACCATCAACAAGGCGTCTACCCCACTTGCATACTGAAGTGCCCTGCTCATGAAACCATCATCCGCAATCGGCCGGTTTCCATCTGTAAAAGCGACGGCTCCTGCCTGCTGCATATCAAAGAGTTCTGCAAGTTCTTTGCCGGCAAGGTCCCTGCTGATGGCACCTAAAGGGTACACAGACACGAGGTTGTTTTTCGCACGGTTTACAATGTATTCGATCTCTGCTTTAGAGTGTAATACCGGCTGGGTATGCGGCAGGACCGCTATTCCGGTGAATCCGCCGGCCTGCGCCGCAGCTGTGGCGGTCTGGATGTCTTCCCGTGTTTCATATCCGGGATCACCAATGGCACAGTTTAAATCAAAAAATCCGGGAGACAAAAAGCAACCTTTCCCATCAAATACGTCTTCTTCGTCTAAGGTTTGTAAGTTGTTTCCAATTTCATCAATCCGGCCCTGTGTAATACGAACATCACATACTTGCTGGTTGAACTGGCTATTGGGGTCGGCAATAGTTACGCCTTTTATGACAAGGTTCATGCTGTAAATTTTAGACAAAACTAGCAAATTTCGCGGAGTATCTGTTGAATTATGCAGCGATGAAGCCTTCATCATCTTGAATTCTTTGCTCCTATAGCTGAAAACTCATACGGGGTTTCTGGAAGTAGCTTTTGTATCCCAAGGCTATGGGCGCGTTCAAACCGTGTACAAACGCCACGAGAAGACAGATGATTTTTCCGCTAGTGCACTGCGCTTTTCTCTGGATAGAACCTCTTGCGGAAGTAAAAAGCCAGATTCACCAGCGCAATTAATGCCGGAACTTCAACCAAAGGCCCGATGACACCGGCAAAGGCCTGCCCGGAGTTGATCCCGAATACGCCAATG
>JARKUW010000067.1 GCA_029851965.1 Bacteroidota bacterium
ATATCTTGTGCTTTTCTGTTGTTGCCAGAATGAAGATCGCGTACGATGGTGGCTCTTCCAGGGTTTTCAGGAAGGCATTGAATGCATTCGCGGAAAGCATGTGAACCTCATCGATGATGTAGATCTTATATTTTCCGGCTTGCGGCGGTATCCGGACCTGTTCAATCAGGCTTCGGATATCATCAACAGAGTTGTTTGACGCTGCATCCAGCTCATGAAAGTTGAAGGAATTTCCGCTTTGGAAAGAAATGCAGGAGTCGCAAACCCCGCAGGCTTCCTGATCCGCCGTAAGGTTGGTACAGTTGATGGTTTTTGCAAGGATCCTTGCGCAGGTTGTTTTACCCACACCGCGTGGTCCGCAGAACAGGAAAGCCTGCGCCAGTTGATTGTTCTTGATGGCGTTTTTTAACGTTCCGGTAATGTGGTTCTGTCCGACTACGGTTTCGAACGTTGCCGGGCGGTATTTACGGGCGGATACAATGAAATTTTCCATCGCCACGAAATTATGAAATTTTTACCTAGCGGGAGGGATTTAGTTCGAAAAAGGGAGCGGCAAAATAGATTTGCCGCCCGTCTTAGCTCCGGTCTCCTGCTGAGGATCCGGCAACAAGGCCAAAAACTGCTTTCAGGAGTCCGACCACAATGGCCAGCAAGGTTGCAGCCCAGAATCCCGTGGTATTGAAACCGCGCATAAGGCTATCCACCAACAAGATCATCAGGACCGAAATCAGGAAAGAAACGAGTCCTAAGGTCAGGAAGTTGATGGGGAAGGTCAGGATCCGTAAAATAAACCCGACAGTCGCATTTGCAAGCGCAATCAGGATGGCGGCGATGATTGCCGTTCCATATCCGTCGATGCTTACCCCGGGTACCAGCCGTGCGCCGAGGAATACCGCAAGTCCCATTAATAAAATCTCAATAATAATTCTGAACATGTGTGTTTGTGATAGATGAATAAACTGTGCTTTGTAGCAAAGTAATCAATTTTCCTGCTGTATTGGGTTAATAAAACAGATGTTCTTATTTCTACTGCCGTGACCTTCCGTAATGGGTATACAGATCGTCCTCGTAAGTTTCCTGTAGAGGCAGGGCAGGATCGTACTCCGGGCTGTTCTTGATGGCGCTGATGGGAATATCCACATTTACTGCGGAATCTTCCCAGCTCACTGTCTGTATCCATCTTGGCGACAGCAGTACTTTTTTCCCTGGCAGCCAGTTCCCTGTATCGACGATAAAGTACCGGATCGTCCAACTTTCATCATCGATAATAAAATCTTCTACATCGCCGATCTCACCATCCGTAGCGTGGATCCTATACCCTTTAACCTCACTGGTGCTGCGCAGATGCGGGTCACCGTCAGGTTCCTGGCTGTCCTGCTGCAGTATATTTGGATCAAGCGGAACTGCCGGCTCCGCCATGCCCATCATGTCAATGCCTCCATAGAAGCCAACGCCCGTCGTGCCGGAATATGGCCAGGCATAATAACTGTACAGATCAATTTCCTGCTGGCGGGAAACGGGTTTGTCTGTGTCGATATCGGGACTGTTTTTTACCTGTTCCTGTGTAAGATTGACCGGAAATATCTTGTTCTCCCAATCTGGCTCCAATAAAGCGGCAGGAGAAATAAGTACGTTCCGGCCGGATAGCCAGCCACCTGTTTTCACAACCAGGTAGCGTACCGTCCAGGATGTATCGTCGAAATAGATTTCTTCTACCTTTCCAATTTCCCCGTCGGTAGCACCTATACTAAAGCCTGTTAAACTTTTTACATTGTGTTGCATAATCCTATTTTTAAATCGTACACGATTAAACCAGCGGCAGCGGTGGTTATCGGATAAAAACCCGGTGAACCCTTTTAAACGCTGCAGCGCTATATAGGTAACAATGAATCTCGCGGAATGTTCCCGGGGTGCTTCGCAGGCCGATTTTTCTCGCGCAGCTGATTGAAGTTGGCCATGTAAATTCGTAGAAGTAAAATTCCTTAGGTTATATTTGAGCATGGAAAACACGCTGGAAAACCAAACGTATCCAAGCGGGCGCTTTGTCCCGGCTACTGAATATACGAAACAAGACCTTAGGACCTGGATAGAGTCCATCCGGACGGTTCCGCTGCTGCTGGACCATTGCATTGAGAACCTCAATGAAGAGCAGCTCAATACGCCATATCGCGAAGGCGGCTGGAATACCAATCAGGTCATACACCATGTGGCCGACAGCCACATGAACGCCTACATCCGGCTGAAGCTGACCTTAACCGAAGACCGGCCTACGATAAAACCATACGATGAAAAACGCTGGGCGGAACTGCCCGATGTGGCAACTGTACCTTTGAATATTTCCATCACACTCATTCATGCCTTACACGAACGCTGGACATCAACGTTGCTCCAGATGGATGATACGGATTGGACGCGGGAGTACTTTCACCCGGGAGACGGAACGTATGTGCCCCTGTGGCAGATGACCAAATTGTACAGCTGGCACGGAAGGCACCATGCGGAACAAATTCGTTTTTTAAGAAGAAGAATGGGCTGGTAGCCTAAGCGGATCAAGCAGATATGAACAAGGAAAATCTAAAGAACTGGGCCGGCAACATCAGCTACAGCACAAGCAATATCTACTATCCGGGAACGGTTGCTGAACTGCAGTCGATCGTCAAGAGCTGCGGGAAGTTAAATACGCTTGGCTCAACGCATTCATTTAACAGGATTGCGGACAACAAGGAGAACCTCGTTTCGCTGAAGCACATTAATCGTTTGCTGCACATCGATAAGGCAGAAAATACGGTTACGGTAGAAGGTGGGGCACGTTACGGGGATATTGCTGAAGCGCTGCATCAGGCTGGCTATGCGCTGCCAAACCTGGCATCCCTGCCCCACATTACAGTTGCTGGTGCCTGTGCAACGGCCACCCATGGCTCCGGAATTGGCAATGGGAACCTGTCTGCAGCGGTATCTGCAATCGAATTTCTGAATGCTGCAGGAGCGGAAGTAATGCTGTCCAGGGAGAAAGACGGGGACGAGTTCTATGGAGCGGTCGTCGGACTGGGTGCATTTGGTGTCATCACCAGAATAACCCTCGATCTGGTGCCAGCTTTCGACATGAGGCAATCCGTTTACCTCGATTTGCCTATGACCGAGCTTAAAGACCACTTTAACGACATACAAGCTGCGGGCTATAGCGTCAGCCTTTTTACCGACTGGCGGAATGAATTCATCAATCAGGTCTGGATAAAAAGTGTTGTCAAGGACGGGGAGACCCCGGCTTTGAAAGCCACGTTTCTTAGCGCCAGACTGGCCAGTGGTGATGTACATCCGGTCGCTGGACAATCCGCAGAAAACGTAACCACACAGCAGGGAATTCCAGGACCCTGGTACGCGCGTTTGCCGCATTTCAAAATGGGTTTTAAGCCGAGCGCCGGACAGGAACTGCAGAGCGAGTATTTCGTTCCGGTGGAACATGCTTATGAAGCCATGATGGCATTAGCGGAACTCGCTGAGCGAATTATCCCCCACATCCTGGTATCGGAAATCAGAACTATAAAAGCCGATGAGCTGTGGATGAGCCCTTGTTACCAGAGAAGCTGCGTGGCTTTCCACTTTACCTGGAAGCAGGATGTGGAAGCCGTAATGGCACTCCTGCCACTTATTGAACATCAACTGGAGTCCTTTAAAGCCATCCCGCACCTGGCGAAACTCTTCACCATGGCTCCGGCCGTCCTTCAGTCCAGGTACCAGCGGCTGAACGATTTCAGGCAACTTGTAAAAAAGCATGATCCCAGTGGCAAGTTTCAGAATGAATTCCTTACCCGTAATATTTTCGGGTAGGGGCTCTGGCCCTGTATTTTCAAGTACCTGATCTATGGATTACTTGTTTAAAAAGTCCTAAATTGAACGCAACTAAATTTAGAACCCGATGAACAAACGCGACAAACACCTTCAAGACTTCTTTAAACCCCTGTACCTTTTTCTTCTGATTGCCGCCTCGGCAATGATCGGAAGCACTTCCGCTTACGCACAAAAAACAAAAGTCCTCATCTTCGCCAAAACAGCCGGCTATCATCATGCATCCATTGATCAGGGCATTGCTGCCCTGAAGAAGCTGGGTGCTGAAAACAATTTTCTTGTAGACGCAACGACAGATTCCACCCGGTTCACCTTTGAAAATTTAAAGCCGTACGCTGCGGTTGTGTTTCTGAGCACGTCCGGTGATGTGCTTAATCCCGCACAGCAGCAGGCTTTCGAGAAGTACATTCAATCCGGAAAGGGCTATGTTGGTGTGCATGCGGCGGCAGACACCGAGTACGACTGGCCCTGGTATGGCAAACTGGTAGGTGCTTACTTTGTCAAACATCCGGAGCAGCAGGTGGCCACGCTGCAGGTTGTCAACCGCAAAAGCATCTCCACTAAACACCTTCCTGAATCCTGGAGCCGTAAAGATGAGTGGTACAACTACCGCGATTTCCAGCCGGATCTTAAAGTTTTGATTAAACTGGATGAAAGCAGCTACAAAGGTGGAAGCAACGGCGATAACCATCCAATCGCCTGGTATCACAGCTATGATGGGGGCCGGGCTTTCTACACCGGACTGGGTCATGTGGAAGAATCCTATACAGATCCCTTGTTCCTCAAGCACTTACTGGGTGGTGTACAGTATGCAATGGGGCAGAAGAAAATGGAATAAAGTACCTTGTTTTTAAGGTAACAGTTTGATTTATTGAAATTTATTCCTAAGTTTGCGTCCCCGTAGTAATGCGGTGTAAACATAAATAATTAAATAACAATGAATCAGTACGAAACTGTTATCGTTCTAACCCCGTTGTTGTCAGAAGAGGTAGCTAAAGAAGCAATTGCAAAATTTAGCAAAATTATCGCTGACAGCGGAGCCGAAATTATCCAGGAGGATAGTTGGGGTTTGAGAAAATTAGCGTATCCGATTGACAAAAAAGCAAGCGGACATTTCCACCTAACGGAGTACAAAGCGTCAGGTGAATTAATTAACAAATTGGAATTAGAACTAAAACGCGATGAGCGTGTTCTACGTTTCTTAACCATTAGA
>JARKUW010000103.1 GCA_029851965.1 Bacteroidota bacterium
GGCAGATTCCCGTGGTTAAGGAAAACTTCGAGATTGTAATTCTGGTTATCGCAGTCGTGACGTTCTTCCCGGCAATATTTGCGGCAGTACGGTCTAAGTTCGTGAAGAAAAAGGTTGTGGAGAGTTAGAATTCTCTACCGATAATCTTCCCACTTTCATATTTGTTGTTTAGACGTTCTTCGCGTTCTTGCTGAAGCACCGATTCGGGCACTTTTATCATATTTTCCAGTACAGGCTGCCCGGCGTCTACCCAGGCCGCATACCAGAAGCAACCAATAGACAGGATCGCTGCGCGCATTTGTTTCTCTACCATGTGGTTCATTTTGAGGCTGTAGGCCCTGGAATAGCTCAAAGAGAATTGCTTCGTAACCTGGTCCTTGCGTTCCGAAAAACTATACTTTTTTCTTCGCGGATAAGCTGCACTGAGTTCGGCTTCGGCTTTCAACGTACTGTCTACGAGCGTATGGCTGTGTTTCACGATCTTCCAGGCCGCAGACAGGGGATCATCGATGTAGGTCGCCTTTCCGACTATAAAGCTGTAATCATTTGCGAAAAGTTCCGGTAACCGGCTCTCCCAGAATGCATGGATCCCAGGCTGGTTTGTAAGCTGTCCATTGTGGTTCTCGGTCGTGTGTAATGGAACATGGGCATCACCGATGTAATGCCCCAGGAACGCAGAAGCCCGCAGGATCTTTATGGAATCTCTTTCTTTGAAAGCGTTGACCAGGCGGTAATAGCTGCGTTGAATGTGCCAGGGCAGGATACCGTTCTTATTCAGCATGTTCAGTCCGTACTTTCGCACGGCGTCGTCCCATTTGGCCGGTATGCTGTCGATGTTGGCTGCGTAGATCTCGACATCTAGATAGTGCCTTGGTGCCTCCAGCGTGTCTGAGTACCTTCTTTTGTCGGGATCTACGGCATGTTTGCCGATGTAGGTGATGTTTGCCTTGTAAAAACGGCTCAGGCCCGGCGGCAGTGTGAATACCGCCAGATGGTTGATTCGCGTATGGGCGTAGAATCCCCAGGAACCAAAGAAGATCAGGCAAAAAAATAGCCCTACAAAGATGAAAAGCTGTTTCATATTTGTAAAGCTATTGCAACGGCAGGTGCCGCTGTTCGTTTATTCTTTAATTTTCCTATTCTATACTTTTACCCTTCATTGCCTGAGAAACAGCGATATCCATCAACCGTTCCGCAAAGGGACGGGTAAATTCGTTCAGCTCATCTGCTTTTTTGAGGATGGTGTCTTTATCACCGGTTCCCAGTGCCTCTTTCAGCGCCGCAATATGGTTGAGGGTTTCAGATTTTTCTTCTTCCTTAAGTACAAAGCCGTTCTTCTCCACGAATCGCTCTGCGGTATAGACCAGTTGCTCTGCTTCACTGCGGGCCTCGATCAGCATCCGTTGTTCCACGTCACTTTTGGCATGCGTGATGGAGTCGATCAGCATCTGTTCTACCGTCTCATCAGAAAGTCCGTAAGAAGGTGTGATGTCTATCTCTTGTTTCACACCTGAGCGCAATTCAATGGCCTGAACGGTAAGGATGCCATCCGCATTTAGAAGGAAGTTAATATCTACTTTCGGGAAGCCTGCAGGCATGGATGGGATCCCTTTCAGGTCAAACTCTGCCAGCTTTCTGTTTTCAGAGACCAGGTCACGTTCCCCCTGATATACGGATATCTTCATATTTACCTGGCCATCGAGGGAAGTGGTGTACTGGCGGCCGGCTTTGGTAGGTACTTTTGCGTTTCTTGGGATGATCACATCCATCAAGCCGCCCATGGTTTCGATGCCCAATGAAAGTGGGGTGACGTCGAGCAGCAGGATATCAGAACGGTTTCCGGCTAGAATGTCCGCCTGTATGGCAGCACCGAGTGCCACCACTTCATCGGGGTTAATCTGATCATGTGGTGTCCGGCCGAAGAACGTTGCAACCTGTTGCTTCACGTATGGCGTACGTGTAGAACCGCCTACAAGCACGACTTCGTCGATGTCAGCAATGGTAATCTTTCCATCTTCAAGGGCCTGTTTGCATGAGGCGAGCGTTTCTTTGACTTTCGCCGCAATCAGCTCTTCAAAAGTGATGCGGGTAATGCTGCACCAGATATCGCCCATCTGCTCATTAAAGATGTTCTGTGTGGTCAATGCAATTTTCGCCTGCTCGGCTTTAAGCCTTAAGCTCTGCATCAGGCCCGGATTTGCACTCAGGGCTTCAGCACTGATATTATTTTTCTCTATCCAGTAATGTACAATGGCCCGGTCGAAGTCGTCACCCCCCAAAAATGTATTTCCATTGGTTGATAGCACTTCAAAGATACCGTTCTGAATCGCCAGGATAGAAACGTCGAATGTACCCCCGCCCAGATCGTATACGGCAATGGTCTTTTCTTCGGTTGGATCGAGGCCCAGTCCATATGCAAGACTAGCGGCTGTCGGCTCATTCACAATCCTTAAGACGTCAAGACCGGCCAGCCTTCCCGCATCCCGGGTTGCTTGCCGCTGACTGTCATTGAAATATGCAGGAACAGTAATTACGGCACGGTTAACCGGCGTTTTTAACGCATGTTCCGCACGTGCTTTAAGTTCTTTTAAGATCTCTGCAGATAGTTCAATAGGTGTATAAAAGCGATCTCCAGCTTGTATTTTTACCAGAGACTCGGTGTCGTCGTCGATGATCTTATAGGAGAATGTATCCTGATGATCGGCAACATCTTTATAGGATCTTCCAAGCAGGCGCTTCACGGAGAAGATGGTATTGGAAGGATCTTTAATCAGGAATTCTTTGGCTTCATTGCCGACCAGGGCGTCGCCCTGCGCATTAAAATGGACGACAGACGGAACCAGCAATCCCTTACCGGTATCATTGATTACAACCGGGTTTTTATCCGGATTGATAAAGGCGACTAAGCTATTGGTTGTTCCAAGGTCTATTCCAACGATGATCTCTTCCTTCTGTAATGAACCTGTTGCCAGGTTAATGGATATCTTTGCCATAATGCCGCAAATTTAGTAATGTTTTAAGCTAATATTGTTTTACCGTTGTAATGTTTTACCTGCCAGAGATCGACATGGCCTATCGAAAGGTTTCAACACCTATCTTTGTGTGAAAGATTTCATTTTCTCAGAATGAAATGGCGGTGCGGTAAATAAATCATGACCCTACCAGCATTTTAACGTTAAAAAGCAAATACACCCATGAAAAAAGACGTAGAAAACCTCAGTGACATAAAGGTATTTGTGGATGAGTTCTACAAAAAAGTCCAGGTGGATGAGTTAATTGGCCCCGTTTTCAACGACGTGATCCAGGACTGGACCCCGCATCTGGAGCGGATGTATCATTTCTGGAATGCGGCACTTTTTAGCGTCCCTGGATTCAAGGGGAATCCTTTTGCCAGACATGCACCGCTGCCGATCAATGGATTGCATTTCGAGCGCTGGTTGTTGCTTTTCCGCAGTACCATCGATGAAAACTTCGAAGGGCCTATGGCAGCCGATACAAAGAACAGGGCAGAATTGATGGCGAAGATCTTTTTAAGCCGGCTGGAAGACATGCGGGGTTCATCTAAACGCGTAATTGTTTAACTCCTTTTTGTGGATGTTGAAAAGCCAGATAACGATGTCCTGATAGCTATTGATGCCCTTATCCTGATTATTCAACTTTAAAAAGCTATCCAGTGCCACATCCATGTACATATACATATCACTGTTGTAATACATCCAGAACTGCCGGTCGCGCTTAAAGTCAGCGGTGGTCGTACGGTTTAGTTTCTTCACCAGCGCTTCATATGCTTCCGGAGCTTTGAACCTGATCTCAAAAAGCACGCTTTTAAGAACCGCATAATAGCCTGAGTATTGAAAGTTCAGATCTGTACTACCCGTGGAAACGAGATAGCCGACCAAATTTGCTTCATCTTCACGCCCCACACCCAGTTGATGCGCAATTTCATGACAGGTTACAAAAGGCAGATTGGCGGAAGGAATCCGCGTGTTGATATTGGCCTCGCCGGAAAGTGGGCTATAGTAACCTTCCAGTCCGATCTTCGTGATCAGCCAGGTATTTAGCACCTTTTTGACCGCAGGCTGTCTGTACGTGAAAAAAGCGTTCTTTCGTGCAAGGCCTGCGTAGGCCGCAATTGCGCCGTTGCGAAGTTGGGGCAGCGTGTATTTTGAGCTGCCGTTTCCTGAGCGACCCGCTTGTACCTGATTGATGCGCTGGATTAAATAGTTGCCGAGCGCAAGCAACTCCTTCTTGTTGTATTTTTCGTTGGCGATGCCCAATTGCGTGTGGATGGGTGGGCGTGAATAGTTCAAACCCCAAAGAAGTTTAAATACCACGTAAAGGATCAGGAGCATCCGGACAAACACCAACGATCCGCGAAGGGCATCTTTTTTGGTCAGCTGCCTCGCGACAAGCCGTTTTACAGTTAAGGAGACTTGCCAAAGTACATAAAGCACAAGGAGGGCGTACAGTACGTCTCCGGCAGGAAAAGGCAGTAAGCCACTGATGAACCGCAGGGAAACTGCAATGTACTGGTAAAAGTGTTCCGTGTAGACACGCTCAACAAAAGCGCTGTTCAGACCAATAAGGAAGATCAGGAGCGCTGAAACAAACGCCCATAGCAGTTTCCGGAGTTCTGCGCCATACCCGGAATGCATTACCTGTTAAAGGCTAGTCTCTGACCAATTTCATTGGTGGTGAATTTGCCTTTCTGGTAGGCCAGGTTGCCGGAGACAATGGTGTGTGTAACTTCAGATTGGAACGTCTGCCCTTCGAAAGGGGACCACCCGCATTTGTACAACACGTTTTGACGGGTTACCTTGAACGGATCATTCAGGTTAACCAATACCAGATCTGCCCAGTAGCCTTCACGGATGAATCCACGTTGATCAATGTTGAAACAAGTAGCCACATTGTGCGCGGTCTTTTCTACGATCTGCTCCAACGAGATTTTTCCCTGATGATACATCTCCAGTAAAGCAGGAAGTGCATGCTGCACCAATGGTCCGCCGGACGGTGCCTGGGCGTAAGGCTGTTCTTTTTCTGCAATGGTATGGGGGGCGTGATCGGTTGCGATCACGTCAATATGATTGTTGAGAACACCTGCGAGGATCGCATCCTTGTCCGCCTCTGTTTTTATTGCAGGATTCCACTTGATCCAGTTTCCTTTTGTTGCATAGTCGCGATCATCGAACCACAAGTGGTGTACGCAGGCCTCTGCAGTGATCCTTTTGTCCTTCAATGCCGTGGCACTGTCAAATAATCCCACTTCCCTGGCGGTAGAAATGTGAAGGATATGCAGACGGGTATTGTATTTTTTCGCGAGTGATACCGCGAGGGAGGAGGAGATGTAGCAGGCCTCGGCACTGCGGATCTTCGGGTGCATATCGATGGTCAGGTTGTCCCCATATTCCGCTTTGAACTGCGCCAGGTTTTTCTGGATCGTTGCTTCGTCTTCACAATGCGTCGCCACAAGCATCGGCGCCTCTTTAAAGATATCCTCGAGCACCTTTTCGTTGTCTACCAGCATGTTTCCGGTGCTGGAGCCCATAAACACCTTGATGCCGCATACATTTCTGATGTCTGTTTTCAGGACTTCATCCAGGTTGCTGTTGGATGCCCCCATAAAGAAGGAGTAATTGGCCAGCGAGACCTCTGAGGCGATGGCATACTTATCGGCCAGGAGTTCCTGTGTTAAAGTGTTCGGGACGGTATTAGGCATTTCCATAAAGGAAGTTATGCCGCCGGCAACGGCAGCCATGCTTTCGGAAAATATATCCGCTTTGTGCGTTAAACCAGGTTCCCGGAAGTGCACCTGATCGTCGATCAATCCAGGAAGCAGATGCAACCCTTCTGCGTTAATCTCTGTTGCAGCAGGGTATTCAATATTATTAGCAATCTTTTCTATCCTTCCGTTCCTGATCAGGACATCAGATACTAAGGTTTTATTTTCGTTAACGATCGTTGCGCCTTTAATCAGTATGGTGTTCATAGTGTCAAATCTACCGCAAAACTAATTATTGATGCTAGGATTAATACTATATTTGCAAAATGTCCAAAAAATTCGAAGAGTTTAAACTTAACCGACAGATTTTAAATGCTGTAGAAGATGCCGGGTTTACCGTTGCCACTCCAATTCAAGAAAAGGCAATCGCTCCGGTTTTATCTGGACAGGATATTTTCGGTATCGCCGAAACCGGAACCGGAAAAACTGCTGCCTATGTGCTGCCACTTTTGATGCAGCTGAAATACGCACAGGGAATGAACCCGCGGGCTTTGATTCTGGCACCCACCCGTGAACTTGCCATGCAGATTGCGGAACATGTAGAGATGTTCGCCAAGTACACCGACCTGCGTTCTGTAGTCGTATATGGTGGTTTGGGTCCAAAAACACAAATTGAACAGATAAAATTGGGTGTGGACATCATCATCGCCACGCCTGGAAGATTCCTTGATATATACCTTGCAGGGCACATCAATACCCAGAGCATCAAGTTTTTGGTGTTGGATGAAGCAGACAAGATGATGGATATGGGTTTTATTGGCTCCATACACCGGATTCTGGAAATCGTACCCCGAAGAAGACAGAACCTGTTGTTCTCGGCCACCATGAGTGCGTTGGTGGAGAAAATCGCCGGCGACTTCCTGAAGAATCCAACCATTATAGAGGTGGGTTTGCAGGCTACACCCGCACAGACGATTACACAGACGTTTTATGAAGTTCCTAACTTTAAGACAAAGATCAACCTGCTGCAGCACCTGCTGAAGAATGATGAAGAGGTGAAACGCCTGATCATCTTCTGTAAAACAAAGACCGTTGCAGATTCCATTTTCGCCTTTATTCAACGGCGCTTCGGTCCTGATGCGGTTCGTGTGATCCACGCAAATAAAGGTCAGAATACCCGCATCAACTCTATAAACAGCTTTAAAGAAGGAAATGTACGGGTATTGGTGGCGACAGATGTAGCCTCGAGAGGTATTGACGTTACAGAAGTGAGTCATGTGATTAACTTCGATGTGCCGATCATCATTGAAGACTATGTACACCGGATTGGGCGTACCGGACGGGCGTATGCAAAAGGAGAGGCGCTGACCTTTTACACGGAAGCAGAGCGATACTATATTAAAAAGATTGAGAAACTAATCCGCCAGACCATACCGGTGGTTCCTATACCCGCAGAAGTGTTTATAGAGGAAACGCCTTATGAGGAGCGGCAGCATATTGCAAGGGAGATCGACCTGCAGAAGAGGAAGGAAGACCCGGATTTCAAAGGTGCCTTTCATGAAAAGAAAAGAACTTTTGAACCGAAGAAGAAAGTAGATAAAACGCCGAACTGGAAAAGGAAGAGCACCAAAAGATAGCGCATTGAAGATAAAGCTGACTCCATTAAACTTGGTAACCGCCCTGTGCCTGGTATGCGCAGTGCTGCTGGTGTTTAGTAAGCAGGTCATGACCAATCCAGTGACCCAAAGCTTCAATGGATTGTGGATCGGGATCTGTTTACTGGGAGCCTTTATCGGTTTTCTGTCGGATATGATCTTTCGTAAGTTCATACCCTCACTGGGGAACCTTTGGATCATCGAGTGTGCCTTTCTGGTGTTCACATTGGTGTTCCTGTTTATACTGAAGGGAAGTATTTAAAAGACCATAATAACAAAGATACAAATGAAAAAAGCAGAAATTAAGATCACAGTAGAATTAGACGACAACAACGTGCCAGAGAACCTTCTTTGGGAATCAACAGATTCAGAGACCAAGGAACAGGTTGCAGTAAAGTCTATGATGTTGGCGCTGTGGGACCACAACTATAAAAATTCCCTGAGAATTGATCTCTGGACGAAAGATATGCCTGTGGATGAAATGAAAAGGTTTTTTTACGAAACTTTGCAAACCATGGGCGACAGTTTTCTTAAGGCAACAGGTGAAAATCTGATTGTAGAAGACCTGCGTGACTACTGTGCGCATTTCGCAGATAAAATGGGCATCAACACGCAAAAATAAGCCATGAAGAATCAGGGAGTTATTGGCGCTGTGCTGCTCGCAGCCGGTGGTTTTTGTCCGCTGCTGCGTCTTCCCATTATTGGGAACTGGAACTATTTTGATATTGATCCGGTGCTGGCGACAATATTCTATCTGCTCGTTGTTCTGGCGCTGGTTGGCTCATTTCTGGGAAAGGGCGGTCTGATCCGCTTTTCCGGATGGGCGGCCCTGGCACTTGTTCTCCTGACTTTAGCAGGGGTATATTTGAAATCCCACGATTACTTCAGCTTCATTCATTTCAAGAAGCTGGTTCATTTCGCTGCGGGGATCGTAAAATACAAATGGGGCTGGTTTGTAATTCTTGCGGGTGCCCTGGTGCTGATCACCGTACGCGGAAGAAAAGCGGTGCCGGTAACGACATCAACTACTCACCTTTAGCAGCATTCGATACATGGATCTTTTCAACCAGGTGAAGTTTTTAGTCCGCAAGGAGCTGCTGCTGGAATGGCGTTCTAAATATGCGCTGAATGGCGTATTGCTGTACGTGGTTTCTACGATTTTTGTATGTTTTCTGTCGCTGGTCAGTGTGAACCCGATCACATGGAATGCATTGTTCTGGATAATCATGCTGTTTGCATCCATCAATGCGGTTTCGAAGAGTTTTCTTCAGGAAAGTAAAGGCCGTCAGCTGTATATCTACACCATTGCCAGTCCATTCGCCCTGATCATTTCCAAAACCATATACAATGTGCTGTTGATGACCTTGCTGACCATCATTGCACTGGGTTTTTACATATTGGTGTTTGATTATGTGCCCACTGACCTGCTCTTGTATTTCGTGGCAACCATGCTGGGCAGCATTAGCTTTTCGACAATCTTCACCATGGTTTCAGCGATATCCTCCAAAGCCGGAAACGGAGGAATGCTTATGGCCATACTGAGTTTTCCGGTGGTCATCCCTGTATTGATCGTGTTGATCAAATTAACGAAAAATGCCATTGACGGGCTGGACAGGAGCGTAAGCATGGACGAAATCGGTATGCTGTTGATTATTAATGTGCTGGTAAGCGCAGTTTCTTTATTGTTATTTCCTTACCTTTGGCGCGATTAAATCTGATATTAAATGTATAAATCCTGGTGGAAAATTTTAGGCTGCGTATTGGTATTGTATTCTACAATAGCTGGTTTTTTAGCCGACGTACCTAAATTGCCAATATTACATGAGAGCATCCGGAATCTGTACTTTCACGTGCCAATGTGGTTTGGTATGATTGTACTTTTTGCTGTTTCCGTTTTCAACAGTATTAAGTATTTAAGATCCAACGATCCGAACGATGACCTTAAAGCGGTAGAAAGTATCAACACCGGGATCATCTTTGGTGTACTGGGCATCGTTACCGGTGCAATATGGGCGAAGTTCACCTGGGGCCAGGCCTGGAGCTTCGATGTAAAACAGAACTATGCTGCAATTGCACTGCTTTTGTATTTTGCTTATCTGATATTAAGAAATGCCATCGACGAAGAACAGAAACGCGCCAAGATTTCTGCGATCTATAATATTTTTGCCTTCCCGATGATGGTCGTGCTGCTGTTTGTACTTCCGCGTCTTGCAGACTCCCTGCATCCCGGCAACGGAGGAAATCCAGGATTCAATTCCTACGATCTGGACAGCCGCATGCGTGCGGTTTTTTATCCGGCTTGCCTCGGCTGGATATTGATCGGCTATTGGATATACACCCTGCTTTTCCGTTTACGCGCTTTACATAGAAAATCCGTAACCACATTATTGTAGCTTTGTATTTGCAATAGCAACAAATTTTAGACTAACCGCAAACTACTTGATATAAACCAAGAATCAGAATGAAAACCATTACAACCATATTTTTGCTCTTAGTGACCACCCTGCAGTCGTTTGCACAAAATCAAAGTCCGGAGGCGGCTCCCGAAGGCCTTTATGCATCAGGTAAAATCTATGTGGTCGTTGTTTGTGCTGCCGTTATCCTGATCGGTTTACTCGTATTCCTGTTTTCTATAGACAGAAGATTAAAAAAGTTAGAAAAATATTCCTCCGGAAAAAACTAATTTTAAACCTCGGATTCGAGGTTTTTCGCCCTTTTATGCACTGGTGTGCCGCATACACTAAGTAAATTCCCATTTGCATTAGTCATCTTTTTTAATGCAATTTTGCACGCATAACTCAAAAACTCAATATAATTCATAAAAATTAGACAATGGCTAATTCAGCAATCGAAACGAATTTTTTCGCGGACGTCTGTGAAAACTTCGACAGTGCCGCAAAATTTACCTCTCATCCAGAAGGTTTACTTACCCAAATTAAAGCTTGTAATAGCGTATACCGTTTTCAGTTCCCGATCCGCCGTGGAAATGGATTTGAAGTGATCAATGCCTGGCGGGTAGAGCACTCGCATCACATGAGCCCCACCAAAGGTGGGATCCGCTACAGCGAGATGGTGAATGAAGATGAAGTAATGGCTTTGGCCGCCTTAATGACCTATAAATGTGCCATCGTAAACGTTCCTTTTGGCGGTGCTAAAGGAGGTATTAAAATTAACCCTAAGAACTATACAACTGGTGAGTTGGAAAACATCACCCGTCGTTATACCGTTGAATTGATCAAAAAGAATTTCATTGGCCCCGGCATCGATGTTCCTGCACCGGATTATGGAACTGGAGAACGGGAGATGAGCTGGATTGCGGATACATATATGACCATGAATCCTGGTCAGCTGGATGCGTTGGGCTGTGTTACAGGTAAGCCTATTGCACTTCACGGGATCCGTGGCCGTAAGGAAGCAACTGGTCGTGGTGTTGCATTCGCCGTCAGGGAATGTGTGAATGTTGCCGAAGACATGGCTAAAATCGGACTGAGCGCGGGCTTGGGCGACAAAAGAGTTATTGTACAAGGACTGGGTAATGTTGGTTATCATGCGGCTAAGTTCCTGGCGGAGTTTGGTGCAACCATCGTTGGCCTTTGTGAATTCGAAGGTGCAATATACAATGAAGACGGATTGAATATTGATGAGGTGTTTGCACACCGTAAGCTGACCGGGTCCATCCTTGGCTTTAAAGGTGCGAAAGAATTCAAAAACTCGCTGGAAGGTTTAGAACAACCTTGTGACATCCTTGTTCCTGCAGCCCTGGAAAACCAGATTACAGAAGATAATGTGCGCAACATTCAGGCAAAAATCATTGCTGAAGGTGCAAACGGACCAACTACTCCGGGTGCAGAAGCGATCTTTACAGAGATGGGCGGTATAATCATCCCCGATATGTACTGCAATGCCGGCGGTGTAACCGTTTCTTATTTTGAGTGGCTAAAGAATCTCTCTCACGTTGCTTTTGGCCGTATGGAAAACCGTTATGCGGAAAATTCAAACGCCAACCTGATCAATACGCTGGAAAGCCTTACTGGTCAGACGATCCCTGCTGAGCACAGATCGATGTTAGTAAAAGGTGCTTCAGAGATGGAGCTTGTGAACTCCGGACTGGAAGATACCATGGTTCATTCCTACCATGAGATCCGCGAGACGCGGCTGATCAAACCAGGTGTGAATACACTGAGAATGGCTGCTTTGGTGAACTCCATTGATAAAATAGCCGTATCATATATGAACTTAGGTATCTGGCCATAGGCTTTTGCTTATACCGGTGACATTTATAGGAAACCGCAGTCATTTGGCTGCGGTTTTTTCTGTTTATATGACCCTGTACTGAATCCGGTCGTGTCTGAACTCCGTAACTTGTTGTTATGAAATGGAGCACTTATGTAGTGGTTTTATTGTTGTTCCTCACGGCTTGTTCCGAAGCCGGATCGGGTTCAAGTTCCACGCCGCAGCACCTGGAAAGTAAAGATGGTTTTACTGTTTTACCCGCCAGAAAGCCTGGTGAGCGGGTTGCGATGTTCGCGGGAGGGTGTTTTTGGGCGATGCAGGAGTGTATGCTGGAACTCAAAGGGGTGAACACGGTGGTGAGTGGATATGCCGGGGGGACGACCAAAAATCCGACCTACGAGTCCGTTTTAACGAAAACCACCGGCCATGCTGAATCGGTCATGGTGTACTATGAACCTGGCAGGATTAGCTTTGAACAATTGACTGAAGCCTTCTTCTATGCGCATGATCCGACACAACTTAATGGACAGGGGCCAGATCAGGGGTCTGATTACCGGTCCATTGCTTATTACAGCGAAACGACGGAGTACCAGACCATTCTCAAGGTAATTAACAAGGTGAGCAGGGCGGGTCATTATCCCGACCAAATTGTCACTGAACTTTTGCCTGCTCGGGGTTTTTATCCCGCAGAAGCAGAACACCAGGATTATTATGCACGGAACCCCTGGAGTGTTTACATCAGAAATGTATCAAAACCTAAGGTTTTGGCACTGCGAAAAGCACTTCCAGCGCGCATAAAACCTGAATTTTTGAGGTAATTTAAGTACCATTTTTGTTGCATTCGTCGAATCCACAGTTCTTTGTCAGAGAACTATCAATAAATTGTCATCTAACCGAATAGCGTCAGCGTAAAAGATTTTGGCTCCTTATATTTTTTATCTTTGTTCGATTCTTTCAATTACACACAACTATGAAGAAAAGTGCAATTATCGGTTTAATTACGATTGCAATATGCGTTTGCTTTCTCGTCAGCTTAAATGCAGATACCAGCAATTACTCTACATTTTCTGAGGCCTCAAGAGAAACCCGGGAGTTCCATGTGATGGGTTACTGGGAGAAAAAACAAGGTATGTTTTATGATGCCGAGAAAGATGCCAATCATTTTGCTTTTTATATGAAAGATCAAAAAGGCCAGGTAAATAAGGTTGTTTACAACGGTACCAAGCCGCAGGATTTTGAAAGATCTGAGAAGCTTGTTTTGATTGGCAGAATGGAAAAAGATACTTTTTATGCTTCTAAAATTCTGATGAAGTGTCCATCTAAATACAACGATAATCTTGTGGAAGTGAAGCAAGATGGAAACATTAAACAATACAACTAGCCTTAATGGATATACAATTTTACGGAGAAACCCTCCTTCCTGGTAAACTGGGACAGTTTTTTATTGTCCTAGCATTTGCTGCGTCTCTATTATCTACACTATCTTATTTCTTTGCAACAAGATCAACAGAGCTGCAGGACAGTTCATGGAAGCGCCTTGGCCGTATTGGCTTTATCGTTAACGCTATAAGCATTATCGGAATTGGCGCTACGTTGTTCTATCTGATTTTAAATCATTTCAACGAATATTATTACGTTTATTCACATTCCTCAAAAGCGCTTCCGGTGTATTATATCGTGTCCGCCTTTTGGGAGGGTCAGGAGGGAAGCTTCTGGCTTTGGGCATTCTGGCAGGCTTTGCTGGGGATCCTGTTGATCTGGAAAGCAAAAAGCTGGGAGAATGGCGTGATGACCGTCGTAGCCTTCTCACAGTTGTTTCTTACCTCAATGCTTTTGGGCGTTGAATTGTTCGGCCAGCGCATTGGTAGCTCCCCGTTCATCCTGCTTCGCGATGCTGTAGATCTTAAAGAAATGGCTCCGGTGGTCTTTGCAGATCCGGAGAACTTCAGAAATTACCTCAAATTTATTACGGATGGCCGCGGATTAAATCCATTGTTGCAAAACTACTGGATGGTTATTCACCCGCCTACGTTATTTTTAGGATTTGCCAGCATGATTGTTCCATTCGCTTATGCGGTGGCAGGTCTATGGCAGCGCCGGTATAAAGATTGGGTTAAGCCAGCGATGCCCTGGGCGCTGTTTGCGGTCATGGTCTTAGGAACAGGTATTATTATGGGGTCCTTCTGGGCATACGAAGCGCTGAACTTCGGTGGCTTCTGGGCCTGGGATCCGGTTGAGAATGCCTCTTTGATCCCATGGCTGATGCTGATCGGCGGCGTCCACGTGCTGATCGCGTTTAAAAACACAGGTCATGCATTTTTTACCGCCATCACCCTGGTTCTTTTGAGCTTTATTCTTGTGTTGTACGCATCCTTCCTGACCAGGAGTGGAATTCTAGGTGAGACCTCTGTACACGCGTTTACGGATCTTGGGATGTTCGGACATCTGATTTTGTACAACGTTGTTTTCCTTATCATCCCGGTGTACCTGATCATCAGCCGCTGGAAGGAACTTCCAATTACAAACAAAGACGAAGAAACGTATTCCAGAGAATTCTGGATGTTCATCGGTGCCCTGGTGGTGACCGTAGCCTGTATCCAGGTGATTTTCACAACCTCTGTTCCGGTGTTTAACAAAGCATTTGGTACCAACTTCGCACCACCGATTGATGCGATCAAGTATTACAACCAGTGGCAAGCGCCATTTGCGATCTTAATAACCGTGATCTCTGGATTTTCTCAGTTTTTAAAATACAAAAGGACGGATCCCAGGAAGTTCTACAGCAGCTTAATTTCTTGTTTTGTTGTTGCTATAGTTGTTACAGCAGCTTTCGTATGGATCGCCAATGTATACAACAACCTGATGTATATTCTGCTTACGTTCAGCAGTATGTTTGCCATCATCTCCAATGCACGGATTGTAACCCTTGGATTTGGCGGTAAAGGTAAGCTTGTTGGTGCGGCGGTTGCGCACATGGGTTTTGCCCTGTTGCTTCTTGGTGCACTTGTTGCTGCGGCGACAAGCAAGCCCATCTCACTGAATGCAAGTAACTTCATTCCGGTGAAGGACTTTGAAAAGGCTGAGAAACCAGGCGAAAACATGGTTCTTTATAAAAATGAACCTAAGAAGATGGGCAGATTCACCGTGACCTATGTGAGTGATTCTACGGTTGCGCCGAATACTTACTATAAACTGAACTTCAAAGTTATTGACGAGAAATCAGGTAAGGTACATGAGGACTTTGATTTGAATCCTTACGTACAGGTGAACGAGAAAATGGGCTTGATTGCCTCTCCGGATACCAAGCATTATGCAACTTTTGATATTTATACCCACATCACCAGTGCCCCGGAGAAAAAAGATGACCACGGAGATCATGAAGGACACTCGGAAGAGGAAAATTATAAAGCGCCGAGGGTAGTCAATGTACAGGAGGGAGATACCATCCATACCAGCAGTGGTATTGTTACGGTGAAAGCCCTGAACATGAAACCTACTGCCAAGCAACTGGTACTTTCGTCGAATGATGTTGCCGTTGGTCTACCGATTGAAGTAGATTTGAATGGTAAGATTTACAAGACAGAGCCGATCTTCCTGGTAAAAGGAAACAATACCTTTGATTTTGCGAGAAATATTGATGAACTGGGGCTGCGGTTCCGTTTTACGAAGATACTTCCGGAGCAGAAGAAAGTTGAGCTTCAGGTGTATGAAAAACCACAGCAGGCAAAGGACTGGGTGGTGTTTAAGTCCATCGAGTTTCCTTATATCAACTTATATTGGGTTGGTACCATCGTCATGGTTGTCGGTTTCCTGATCTCGATTGTCAGGAGGAAAAAAGAAATAAAGACTGCTTAACATAAATACAGCGTAAGCCTGGTAAATCCTAAGATTACCAGGCTTACGCCGTTTAAAGAACTGTTCAAATACATGAAAATCGTTTGTCTGGGATCCGGAAACGTTGCTACACATCTTGCTGCTGCCTTAAACGGCGCTGGGATGCAGGTTGTACAGGTTTGGAGCCGGCATAAAGATCATGCTGAAGCGCTCGCGTCGAAGCTTGATGCACAGGCAACCGACAGCCTGCTGGAGTTGGACAGGACTGCTGATCTGTATTTGATATCAGTAAAGGATGATGCGATAGGGGAAATTGCGTCAGCTTTACAGGGCATTGATGGACTTGTTGTTCATACGTCAGGGGCCACTCCAATGGATGTACTTTCCGGCTTAAAGCAATATGGGGTGCTCTATCCGCTGCAAACGTTCTCCAGGGATATTCAGCTCGATATGGCCACATCGCCGCTATGCTTAGAGGCATCTACCGCACAGGCGTACCAGCTGCTGGAAGACGCAGCATCCCGGATCAGTACTGCTGTATACCGGATCAACAGTGCGGAGCGGAAAACTTTACATCTGGCGGCAGTATTTGCATGCAATTTCACCAATCAACTGTATCACCTCGCCCATACTATACTGGAAAAGAACGGTCTGGAATTTGATTTGTTGAAACCCTTAATTCTGGAAACCGCCTCTAAGGTGCAAACAGACCTGCCGGAAGCGGTTCAAACCGGGCCCGCCCTGCGTGGTGATCAGCGAACCATGGACAATCATATGGAACTGCTGGAAGGTTCACCTGAACTGCAGGAAATTTACGAGACTTTAAGCAAGAGCATTAAAAAGACGCATAGATAACACAATTGCGGTTTTAGGTTCTTATTTTTGAACACAGATTATGAGTATTTTTAAATTAAAACTAAATTTCGAAGAGAAAGGCAAAGAGCCGGTTGAGCTGCCTATAGCAGGTGGTGAATCTGTTCTTGATGTCTGCCTGGACAATGGAATAGAACTACAGCACAACTGCGGAGGCGTATGCGGCTGCAGTACCTGTCATGTATACGTTACAGCAGGCATGGATAACATTCAGGAAATATCCGATAAAGAAGAAGATTTCATTGACAGGGCTGTCCGTCCGAGAATTACCTCAAGATTGGGCTGCCAGTGTGTAGTTATCGACGGAGATATTCAGGTCACCATCCCTGATCAGTCAGAATTCCTAGGTCATTAATAAAAATTATAAAACACAAAATGCAGGATAAATTTGCGCTACCCATTTATTGGAACGATCACGAAGACATCGCTCAGGAACTATATGAGAAGTTTGGTGACGAGTTTAATGAAGGTAAAATCTACAGAATAAGGTTTACAGAATTACTGGAATGGGTACTTGCCCTTCCCAACTTCAAAGGTACTCGTGAAGAGAGCACTGAGGGACATTTGGAGCAGATCCAATCGGCCTGGGTGTATGAATGGCGCGATAATCAGGACTAAATGCTGCTTCAAAAACTAAAGGAGATCACGACGTTTGTGTTTGATGTTGACGGTGTGTTAACGAAGGGCGACATTCTTGCTTCGGACTCCGGTGAGTTTTTGCGTTCTTTCAATATAAAAGATGGCTATGCACTGCAACTTGCGGTGAAAAAAGGTTTCCACGTCTGCATCATTAGTGGTGGTAGCGGCTTAGCCATGCAAAAGCGCTTTGAAGGCCTGGGAATTCTGGATATACATTTGGGCGCAGGTGATAAAGTTGCTGTCTTTGAGTCTTTCCTGAATAAATACAACCTCCAGCCGGAAGAAGTTCTTTATATGGGCGATGATATTCCCGATTACAAGGTGATGAAGCTTGTTGGACTGCCGACGTGTCCCGCAGATGCCTGTGCAGAGATCAAATCAATATCAAAATACATATCTCCATATACCGGAGGGAAAACTGCCGTGCGCGACGTGATCGAGAAGGTACTTAAGGTGCAATCCAAATGGTTTGACCCAAATCCGTCCGCTGCAGATTCTGGTAAATAGCCGGTAAATAGTTTAGCACAAAATCGATTCAATGAAGCGGCTTCCGGCCGCTTTTATTATTTTAGCGCAAATTTCCCTTTATGCTTGTTCAAAATCAACCCCTCATTCTCGCTTCTAAATCGCCGCGCCGCCAGGAACTCTTAAAACTTATGGATTTACAGTTTGAGGTATTGCTTAAGGATGTTGATGAGCGTTATCCGGATGGGCTGCAGCCTCATGAGGTGGCACAGTATATAAGTGAGAAGAAGGCGAATGCATTTCTGCCCGACCAGCTCAACGCGATTGTAATCACGGCAGACACAATTGTATCGTACAAAGATGAGATACTCGGCAAGCCGGAGGATTTCCGCCATGCGGTAGAGATGCTCAGCAAGCTGTCCGGCAATAAACATGAAGTGTACACCGGCGTAAGCCTCGCTTTTCAGGGTGAGATCAACACCTTTTTTGATGTCACCGAGGTCTCTTTTCGCCAACTTACACCCGGGCAAATTGAGTATTACATCGAGCATTACAAGCCTTTTGATAAGGCCGGATCTTACGGAGTTCAGGATTGGATCGGTATGGTCGCCGTAGAGCGGATCGTCGGCTCCTACACCAATGTCATGGGCCTGCCCACAGAAAAGCTGTATAGCGCACTGGCTGCGTTCTGATCAGTAGACCCGCTCCCAAGATGCGCGAAGCGCTTCCTTTAGGTTCAGGTATCTTGCAGAAGTTAGCCTATCTTTCGGCTGTACCCCAGGGTAATTGTATTAATTGAATTTGAAATACTATTTTTGGACAAAATGTATGTTATAAAAGTAAAAGGTATTGCAAAAATCCCCGACTATGTGCAGCTGAGAGACGAGAAGTTCACGTTGCTTGCTTACTTTCGGGTAGACCGGCCGGATAAATCTCTGGATAAGTTGGGGCTTACGGATAAGATACCTTACATCATGAGTGTTATTAAAGATCTTCCTTTTGGGAAGATCATGAAATTAGATATTTAAGCATGGCAGCGAATTCAGTTATTAATTTAAGAAATGTTGATGTTTATCAGCAAAAACACCTTGTTTTAACCAATGTAAACCTCAACATAGATAAAGGTGAGTTTGTGTTTCTCATCGGGCAGACGGGGTCGGGAAAGAGTAGCTTGTTAAAAATCATCTACGGAGATCTCCACATCGGAAACGGAGAAGGAACCATTGCCGGCTTTGATCTCAAAAAACTTGCCATCCGGGATGTCCCTTACCTGAGAAGAAAACTGGGCATTGTATTTCAGGATTTCCAGCTGTTAACCGATAGAACGGTCGAAAAGAATCTGGAGTTTGTACTGAAGGCGACGGGCTGGAAAGACCAGAATCTAATTCAGGAACGCATTAAAGATGTTTTGGAAAAGGTAGGGTTGCGCTCCAAAATACGCAAGATGCCGCATGAGATGTCAGGCGGGGAGCAGCAGCGTGTGGTTATTGCCCGTGCGTTGTTAAATAATCCGGAAATTATCCTTGCCGATGAACCTACGGGAAACTTAGACCCGGATACATCCGAGGAGATTGTAATGCTGCTGAAGCAAATCAGCCAGAGTGGAACAGCTGTCTTAATGGCTACCCACGATTACCACATCATCCGTACACTACCGTCGAGAATCATTAAATG
>JARKUW010000082.1 GCA_029851965.1 Bacteroidota bacterium
GCAGTGGTTGAAGCATGTTCATCCGGATCTTTGCCTTCGGCTTTTTGATGCCATTGATCATGTACGACTGGATGCCAAATTTCTCTGTGAAAATCTGCACCACAACACTGCTGTCGCCGTAAGGTGTGGTTTTTAGAACGATTCCGCGGGTTTTGTGCAGCATTACAGCAGTTTTGGGATAAAGATCAGCAGGCCTATGCCGGCCGCTGCAACAGCTGAAACAAGTACTGCGGCAGCGGCGGTGTCTTTTACAATACCCGCTTTAATGTGGAATTCCGGAGAAACATGATCCACCAGAACCTCAATGGCGGTGTTCAGCAGCTCCGCGATCAGGACCATCGCTGCCGCGGCCAGAAGCCACAACCAATCTGAGCGGTCCAGTTGAAAGTAGTATCCGGCTGCCGCGACCATCAAACTCGCGAAACAATGGAACTTAAAGTTGGGTTGTGTTTTGAAAGCATATCGCAGGCCAGACACCGCAAACCTGAAACTCTTAGTCATTCTGGACATATCAATTACCTTAAAACACAATTTTATCAGCTACTTTTGTAAGGTAAAGATAGCCACACAGACACACAAACCATGAGTATACCCGCAAAAGAGGACAAGAAAATTTTACATGAGCGGAATAAACACCGCTCCAGATATGATTTTGCCGCGCTGGTTAAAAGTGCTCCGGAGTTGCGTGACTTTGTGCTTATGAATCCCTACGGTGATGAGTCTGTTGACTTTTCCAATCCGGCTGCGGTGAAAATGTTAAACAAGGCGCTACTCAAACATTTTTATGCGATACAACACTGGGACATCCCGGAGAATTATCTTTGCCCGCCGATACCCGGCCGTGCCGATTACATACACTACCTCGCGGATCTGCTTGCCGCATCCAACGGGGATGCCGTTCCGAAAGGAAAACAGGTGAAGGTTCTTGATATCGGCGTTGGTGCAAATTGTGTATACCCCATTATCGGTCACCAGGAGTATGGCTGGACCTTCATTGGTTCGGATGTCGATAAAAAGGCCCTCCAGTCTGCAGAGAATATCATCGAAGCCAACCCGGAACTCCGCAGCGCCATAAAAGTGCGGCTGCAGCCCAATAAGCAACACATCTTTAAAGGGGTGATTAAACCACGGGAATTCTTCGATGCCACGATGTGTAATCCTCCTTTCCATGCTTCTGCAGCAGAAGCAGCTGCAGGGTCGAACCGGAAACAACAGAACCTGGGCAAGCAGAAAGATGTACTCAACTTCGGCGGGCAGCACGTAGAGCTCTGGTATGAAGGCGGAGAAGTGAATTTTATTGGAAAAATGATCCTGGAAAGCGTGGAAGTCGCTTCCCAGGTAAGCTGGTTCACCTGTCTGGTGTCCAAGAGTGCAAATCTTCCCTTTGTTTACCACGCGCTACAGAAAGCCGCGGCAACCCAGGTCAGAACCATCGATATGGCTCAGGGGCAAAAAGTCAGCAGGTTTGTCGCCTGGTCATTTAAGCCCTGAAACCGAGGTAAATATTACATCAATACAAGATATTAAACGAGCAACGATGTACTATTTACAACGTTACAGATGTGCTATTACAACAACAAAAGTGGATCATCCTCGTCGTCAGTTAAGCTCAGCTGAATGCTGTCCGTACCGGCGATACCTTCAACGGAGCCACGGATGTGCGCAGCGTTCAACAGCACTTTCTCCAATTGTTTTTCTCTTGCCTTCCATAGTTTTTCCATGGCATCCCGTTCCCGTTGGATGGACAGCTTCATGCTCATAAATCCTTCTCGGATCGCTTTCCATTGCTCAGAAAACTCATTGCTCGTCAGGTAATCGTAAAGCATATGCATCTTGTCGCCACGGTTTTCCTGCGACTTTGCCGCACTGTGCAGCTTAACGATCCCATCCCGCAGGATGTAAGAAACCGCTTTAACTTCATCAAATGAGCAGATCCAGACGCCGTCTTTCTCTCCAAAGCAATCCATGCCTTTTGGATAACATTGCGTAACAATTACGGCAACATCGACGCCCATACTTCGCATGTCTTTTTTTAGCTTTTCAATCCATTCGTGAGAGAAATCCTTGGTGCGTTTACTTTCATAGATGATCTTTCCACATTCCTGTCCAAACTGGTTGCGCACCTGATGCACACAGTCGGCACCGCGCACACCTTTACCCACCTCAGAGATTACATCGAAAGGGAAGGAGTTGCGCAGCAGCTCTTCCAGGATCAGCTCCTGAACTTCACCCTGCAGCTGCATGGATCCCTGTTCTGCTTTACGTCTCATTTCCTCGGCAAGCTTTTTCTGGTCGTCCAGCTGCTTTTCGAGTTCCTTCACACGTAACTGATGTTCGGTATCTTTTAGGTTGGTTTTTTCGAGTTCCTGTTTTCTGATCTGCTCTACGAGTTCTGCACGTTGCTCCTGTAGGGTCCGCTGGATCTTAAGCTCCATGTCGGCTTCTTTTTCCCGCATCGCTTGTTCCTTTTTAAGGAAGTCGAGCTCTTTCGAGCGCGCGAGTTTTAGCTTCTCTTCGTTCTCTTTATTGGCATGATCAAGCATCTGGAGCTTGTTCTCGAAGTCTGTAGCGATGCGCTTACGTAAACTTTCTTCCAGCTCCGTTTGAAGCAGTTTTTTCTCGGCGGCTAATTTTTGCTGATATTCCTGTTCACGTGCTTTTTGCTGCTGCTCATAAAGTTGCTCCTGCTGCTTTTGCTGCTGGGCAAACTCGGTAAGCTTTCTATTGTATTCGTCGTCCTTTTGTTTGGTAAAGGACAGCATCTTTTCCCTAAGGTCTTTCTTATATTCTTCAGCCATTACCTCTTCAATCGGAAAGGAATGGGCACAGTTTGGACATTTGATCTCTGTAGACATAATATTTGCGTGGAATACAAATATACTAAAATCTATAGCAATGTGAATCTGTAAGAATGGACAGGTAGCCTGATGCTTAAGCTACCTGATATTGATCTGCGGCAAGAAGTGCGTATGCTTTAAGTTGTTTCTTCAGCAACTGTCTGGCGACATGGATCCTGGTTTTAACCGTTCCGATTGGGATGTTCAGTTCTTCTGCAATCTCGTGGTATTTGAAGCCCTCGAAATACTTGATGAACGGGGTGTAATATTCTGGCTGAAGGCTTTTCAGTGCGGTGTAAATGTCGTCCATTACAAATTTCCCTTCACTGCTGTTTAAGGTCGCGCTCAGGAAAAGCTTGTCTGAGGTAAGCTCATCTGTAACGGTCATGATTTTTGTTGTTTTCGAGGTCTTTCTATAGTTATTTATGAAAGTATTTCTCATAATGGTATACAACCACGCTTTCAAGTTCGTTCCCTCCTTAAATTTGCTGGAATAGTGAATTGCTTTTAGCATCGTGTCCTGAAAAAGGTCATTTGCGTCTTCTGCATCTTTTGTAAAAGAGAATGCAAATGAATAAAGAGAATCTTTGTGGCTAAAAATGTTTAAGCTAAACGTATTTGTATCCATTGTTTAATTGTTTTTCTAGATTGATGAACAAAACAATACAATACGCATACCAAATTTTTATTTTTAACTTTAGAGCATGATTTACCAATCCACTTACCAGGCGGCTGCGTCTATTTCTGAGCAGGTAGAAGCTATTTTTGCGCAGCACTTGAGTCTGGCAGCGCACAGCGGTGAAGTGGATCTGGCTCCCCTGCCGAAGGCCAAATTCGTCGAGATCATCATTGATGCAGCTTTCTGGGCAAGTTTACGTAAAGAGGAAGGGCATTCACCTAAGATTTCGCTGGCCTTTTTACCGCCGTCGCAATCCAGTAACCCATTGATATTCAAGCAGCGCATGGCTTTAACGCCCACTGCGTTGACGAAGATTGCCCCAGGGGTTGAGCGTGCCGGAATCCACCTGGGTATATGGCACGAAGGGGAGGAGGTTTACATCTGGGGAACCACCACCGGCATCCCCAATTTCTGTTTTGTACTTGACGTCTCCGAACCCAGTTTGCTGGTTATTAAACACAGGCGCTTTTCGGGCTTCGGCAAATTCACCAATGTTGCTGTACTGAAAGGCGAACAGATCAAAATTGTGGACGCCTCAACAACCAAAAATCCGGATACGCCGCCCGTGGTATTGTCGCTCCTTGACCTTACCGCGCCATCCTACTGGAATGATGCGGTAAACGTAATGATCCAGCTCGCAGTGTCCATGCGGTCCCATCAGCGTGGCGGAACGCTGCTCATCGTGCCTACGGGAAGCAAAACCTGGTTGCATTCCATCATCAAGCCCATTCAATACGCCGTACAGCCGGCATTTTCGGGCTTGTCGAAGTTGTTGAGCCAGGACCGTAAAGAAGCGAGTCAGATCTTCTGGCAAACGGCATTGAGGCGGGAAGTAGAGCACATGGCAGGCTTGACTGCAGTAGACGGGGCCACGATCGTTAACGAGGGCTATGATTTGCTGGCCTTCGGCGCCAAGATTGGTCGTGCCAAAGGGAAGGACGCCGTCGATGAGATTATTTTTATTGAACCCATTTATGGTGGAAGCGCCGTAAGGATGCATGCAGCGAAAGTAGGCGGCACCCGCCATTTTTCAGCGGCACAGTTTGTTCACGATCAGAATGATGCTGTAGCACTCGTCGCGTCGCAGGATGGGCATTTCACCATCTTCAGCTGGTCGGAGCAAAGCCAAAGGGTACAGGCCCACAGAATAGACACCTTGTTGCTTTAAAAAAAAAGCAAAAAAAACCCGGCCTTGCGGACCGGGTAAAATCAATTAATTATTCTAACCCCTATGAAAAAGCAATTGCTAAAATGACTACGCTAGCAAATAGCAAAATCATAAATATGCGATCTATATTAATCCACTGTTGACGGGTGAGTGCTTTTTCGATCTTTTCTTCCCTATGCCTTGCATAGGTAGGGAAAATGGGATTTACTTTGATTAACATAGGTAGATGATTTTGCAGGTGTACCAACAGCAATACAAACCCTGAGCCAAACTATATGCCAACCACACCCGGTTCAAAAATTCTATTTTCGGTATAGCGGATTAATTATAATCTTATTAATGTGCTTAATTTATAAGACATTATCGTTCACGCAAAACCGCTGTACTATTTATGCAACGCCTTACGGAGGACACTGTTTTTTTTGCCGTAGCCAAAGTAGATCGCGAGTCCGAGTGCCATCCAGGCTACCAGCCTGATCCAGGTGTCGGCAGGTAAAAACACCATCATCAGCAGGCAGGTGATGATGCCGAGGATCGGAATCAGTGGAACCAATGGAACTTTAAAAGGGCGTTCTGCATGCGGGTC
>JARKUW010000087.1 GCA_029851965.1 Bacteroidota bacterium
CGGCGCACCGTTACCTATCGGATAGAAAGCCTGATTTGAGTTTACAGGTGACAGGTATGGGTAATTACCCAGGCCACCCGGAGGAATACCGGTTAAACCATAACCTCCACGTAATTTCAATTCAGAAATGGTTTGGCTGTTCTTCAGGAATTCCTCCTGATCGATTTTCCAACCTACGGATACCGAAGGGAAGATTTCTGTTTTATGTCCCGGAGCCCAGATGGACAATCCATCCCGACGTACCGAACCACTGAACAAATACTTACCACCGAAATCATAATTCACCCTTCCTAGATAAGACTGAAGCAAGTTGCTCTCATTGTTACTGTTGGCGCTAACATTGGACGCACCATTCAGTGACGTTACCAGATTGGTCGCCTGGTTACCCGAAGCCCGTTCTGTCGTAAAATTAAGACCTTGTTGCTCGTATACCGCTACAGCAGAAACATGGTGTTCCCCGAAAGTCTTGTCAAACGTAAGTTGCTGTGTATATAACTTTGTTGTGGATGAGACACGCTGATTTACAATCGATGCGGATGTCGCGCTCAGCGTTCCTCCATCATTGTATATCGGTGTGTAATTCTTGGTATAGCCATTGGTATAGTCGATACCAAAAGTGGAACGGAACTTCAACCAGCTGGCCAGATTTACATCGAGATATGCAGTACCCAACACTTTAATGGTTGCAAGCGTGTTCGAGACCAAGGTTGCTGTTTCTACCGGGTTGGTCGGATCTGATCCATCAAAACTACTGATCGGTCCTTGAAAGCCACCCAGGGTGGTTGGATCATGAAGCGGAATATAAGGCTGCATCCGGATTACATTGACAAGCGGTGTCCTGTTACCCGGAGGTACATCGAAACGTTGTTTACCGGAAGATGCATACAGGTTCTCCCCAAATGTAAACACCTTGCTGATCTTATGATCGGAATTGATCCGGTAATTGAAGCGTTCATAGTTTAAGCCCTGAGCAATACCATCCTGCTTGAAATAACCGGCAGAGGTATAGAACCTGGAGATGTCATTGCCGCCATTTAAGGAAACATTGTTGGAAGTGATCAATGCATTCCGCTTAAAATATTCCTCCTGCCAATCGGTATTCGTTTGCGCATACGTCTGAGTGGCACCTTCATAAACGGGCTTGTTAAAGTTCTCGGGACTCAGCCGTGGTGGCAATCCCGACGGACCTAGCAGCGCAGTCGCATATTGTACATATTGTTGTGTATTCAACAGGTCCAGTGTATTGGAAGGACTCTGTATACCGGCATAAGCATCCAGGTTTACCTGAACCTTACCGTTTCTGGAGCCCTTTTTGGTGGTGATCAGAATCACACCGTTCGTTGCCCTGGAACCGTAAATTGCGGCCGCACTTGCATCTTTCAACACCTCAACCGATTCTATATCCTTTGAATCGAAGCTGTTCAAGTTACCAGTGGGGAAACCGTCAATTACATATAGGGGATCGGATGCGAAATTGATCGAACTTATGCCCCTGATGGTCACAATTGGTGAACTTCCCGGTGAGCCGTTATTGGTTACCGTTAAGCCGGCCACACGTCCCTGGAGTGCCTGTTCCACACTTGCAACCGGCAGTGCATTGATCGTTGCTGCACTTACCGAGGTAATTGCACCGGTTACTGTACCTCTTCTCTGGGTACCATAACCAACCACAACAACCTCATTAAGCCCCGTATTGTCTGCCGCTAAAGTGATGTTAACTGAAGTCCTTTGGTTAACCGGAACTTCCTGCAGGACAAACCCGATATTCCGGAATACCAGTACAGCAGTATTGTCCTTAACGGTAATTCTGTAACTTCCTTCTTCGTTTGTACTGGTTCCTACAGTAGTGCCTTTTACCGACACGGTAACTCCGCTTAATGGCAAACCGCTTTCGTCAGTAACTTTACCAGTTACAACATGATCCTGCTGCTGAACGGAAATTACCTGTGCATCTCCGGGCTGGCTGGCAGCGCCAGTCAGCCTGTTCAATACGATCGTCTGTCCGGAGAGCTCATATTTCACGCGCTTGTTGAAAAGCGCATCCAGGATAGCGGACAGCTTCTCATTTCTGGCTGAAAAGGTTACGGTTTTGTCCGTCTGGACCAAAGCCGGGCTATAAACAAAGGTTATATTGGTTTGCTTTTCGATCATATCCAGCACCTGGCTGATCGCCTTACCTTCTATATCGATTGTAACTTTTTTATCAAGTATCTGGGCACTGATGGGCTTTGCAATACTGCTGCCAATCATTGTGATACCTAGGGCGAGTTGAATGAACGTTATACGCATAATCGCTATGAGTAAATGTTTTTTTTTCATAATTTTGGATCGGAGTTTTAAATAAAAATTCACAAAAAATCCCCTTTCATCCGTACCGGATGTAATCAAGTATGATTCGGGAAAACTATTGGCCGGCAGTGTGACCGCACTGCCGGTTTTTTCTAAAAGTTTTTCATTTTTACATAAGCGTCAGGTTTAAGAGTTTTATAGTCCCGTACACCTGGGATGTACGTGATGGGTATTCACTTTCGTCAGTCACAACCTTTGCCACTGATCGTAATTTCTCCGTCTTCTATGGTGTAATGGGCTTCAACGGCCTTGCAAATCAGATCTAATCGTTCCTCCAGTCGCATGTCCGTCAGCGATGCGGTAAGAAGACATCCATCCATCACCGTCTTGTCGTACGTAACATTTACGCCATAGGCCTGCCGAAGGGCATCAACGACCTTAGAGAAAGGTGCCTTTTCAAATTGAAAATTTAAACGTGTCGACTTCCCGGAAAGCAGCACGGGATCTTTCAATACTTTCTTTTCCAATCGGAACTTATCACGCTCAAAAGTGGCCTGCTGATTTGGATCCAGCAATACACTTTTACAATCTGAGGAACTATGCACGTGCGCTTTCTTTGCACAAACGGCAACTTTACCCGTACTTACCACTACCCGGTAGAGGTTATCTTTATGACCGGCACTCACGGAAAAGCTTGTGCCCAGCACGGCTACCGTCAGTTCGTTTGAATAAACAAAAAAGGGGCGTTTAACATTTCTACTGATATCGAAGAAGGCTTCTCCAGACAACCATACTTCCCTTTTCTTTTCAGAGAACTGGCGCGGATACTTTAATTCTGCATGTGGATTTAAAATGACCATACTCCCATCTGCCAGTTTAAACAGCATTTTCTTAGAACTTCTGTTAACGATCTGCTGGTAAGGGTTGCTTGTAAACGGAACTATCTTTTGAAATACAGCCGGGTTCTCCCTGGAGAAGAACAACACCGCCACACCGAAGATCAAAAGCATTGCTGCAATACCTAACCCGTGCCGGCTCCAGTACCGTAACTTAGCGAACTTCTGCGGCACGTGTGCCTCGTTTCTACGTTTGACCAGCCGGATCATTTCATTGACCTCCTGCGACGATAGACCGGGAACTTCTTTAACTTTAAAGGAGAGTACCATTTCCCGCGCTGCATTGATGGCATCCAGTTTCTCCGGGTACCTTTCCATGTAGCAAGTCCAGAATTCCCCCGCATCAGCAGATTGATCTTTTGCCCATTGAACGAAAGTATCATCCATTATAAAATCTTCGGCACGACTATAGTTTTTAGCTAACATGGAGAAAGGTTCATATTTGGTCTATACTATAGATATGCAGAAAAGGTCCCGATCTACTGGAAAAAAATAAACTTTTTTCGAAAAGGGTGTTTAAGCATCAGGACTGGACTTCTTTAAGCCAGTGCTTACGTAAGCGGAGAATGGATTCATGTAATAAGTTGTATGCCGACTGCGGGTTTAGCCCCATGATCTCCGCGATCCTGTGCTGATCGAGTTCTTCATAAAACCGCAGGTACAAGATCTCCCTTTGCCGACGGGGAAGATCATTGAGGATCTTTGCCATTCTGAACTTCACTTCTTCAGACGACTGAAGCTCAATCATGGTCGTCTCCGTATCGAGCTCTACGGCAAACCGGTAATTTTCATCAAGGGGTTCAGAATCGTTCCACTTCGATTGCTCACGAAAGATCCGGAGACGTAATGCTTTAAAAAGATAAGACTTTACAAAGGGCGTGGCACTGATCTTCTCACGCCGGTTCCACAGCTCAAAAAACACATCCTGTATGCAATCCTTAATAAAATCTTCATCCTGAACAAACCTGATCCCATAGCGGTACAGCGGAATTGCAAATGCCTCCATCAGGCAAGTGTAGGCCGCTTCATTTCCGGATCGAAAACTATTCCACAGACTAGTCAGGCTATCAGCGTTCATACGTATTGGTTTATTGTACTTACTGGAGAAGTATCAATTATTTGGTATAAACAAATATAGAAAAATGATTCATCCTTGCAATCGATTGCACACATTTATTTTATTTGGTATGCAGCAGGCCTTAAGACATTGGAAATGGTATTATTCGCTGCCGACGGGTGGATGATCCGTTTTAACTTTCAGTGAAGCGCCACAACTGGCGATCACAATGCACCCTATCGCAAACCAATGCGCGGGTTTAAGATGCTCTCCAAGTAAACTCCATCCGGCGAACGCGGCGACGGCCGGTTCCAGGCTCATCAGAATGCTGAATGTACGCGCCGGCAGTCTTCGGAGTGCCTGCATTTCAAGCGAAAATGGGAGCACACTGGAAAAGATGGCCAGTATCACCCCGAGCACCAGAATAGCGGGCGTCATTACCTGTAGATTTCCCTCCAGGATTCCAAACGGAAGTACCGAGACCGCAGCAAACAGCATCCCTACTGCTACAGCTGTCTGCCCGGGCAGCTGCGTACCTGCACGTTTGCTTAGCAAAATATAGACTGCCCAGCATCCACCAGCTGACAAAGCATATACTGCCCCAAGCAGATCAATGTCTTTCCCATTCCATGGTGCAATCAATGCTATGCCGGCACCAGCAAGCAAAACCCATAAAAAGTCGAGTTTGCCCCGGGAACCCACCATAGCGAGACCCAGTGGGCCAATAAACTCAAGTGCAACGGCTATACCCATGGGCACGCGTGCCAGTGCACAATAAAACAAGAGGTTCATCGCACCCAGTGCAACTCCATACGGAATAACCGCCCGCCATTGTGCTGCTTTCAACTGCCGGAAATTTGGTCTTACCGCAGCCAGGAGAATTAGTGCGGAAAAGCCGATGCGTACACTCGCTGTTCCACCAGCACCCAGGACTGGAAATAGCCCTTTCGCGATCGTTGCGCCTCCCTGAACACTTATGATTGCCAGTATAATCGCAGGAACCGGCGGTAATTTTAGAGCAGATAATCTCATGATGGTTATTCTATCCCGACCCACCATTGTTTAAACAGTTGCTTCTCGTCGTTTAAGTTTACTTGTTCACCAATCATGGGTGTGACCAGTGGAATATGGAATCCCTTGTTGAGTTCCGTAATTCTCCGCAGCGGTTCATCCCAGGGGTGCTGTGCCAAAGCAAATTTGGATGAATGCCCCGGCAATATCCGTTTGGCGTTCAGATCTTGTGCCGCTTTCAATACCTCTTCGGGCAACATATGAATGGCCTGCCACGCTAAATTGTACTGTCCATTGTCGAGAATAGCCAGATCGAACCCGCCGAATTTCTTCCCGATTTCAGCAAAATGCGTATCATAGCCGCTGTCACCTCCTACGTAAATCTTTAATTCAGGCGTTTCAAGAATGAACGATAGCCATAAGGTATTGTTTCTTGTAAACCCTCTTCCAGAAAAGTGCCTTGCGGATGCCGTATGAATCACAATACCGTTATCCAATGGAACGCGCTCATTCCAGTCATTTTCAATGATCGATCCTGGATCAAACCCCCAGGCTTCGAAATGAGCACCAACGCCGAGTCCGCAGATCACTTTATCTATTTTGCTTCTCAGCGCAATAATGGTTTCATAATCCAGGTGGTCATAGTGGTCGTGGGTCATTAATAAATAATCTATTTCAGGCATATCAGCCGGGGTATAAATATCCGTGCCGATGAACGATTTGTTGCTGTTGGGAATTGGTGATGCATTACCACTGAATACGGGATCAACTAAAAAACGCTTTCCGTCCAGCTGTATGAAATAAGATGAATGTCCAAACCATACGACCACGTTACTGTCTATCGGAAGTTTTAGTAAATCTGACTTAATGGAAGGGATGGTATCTTTAGGCCGCTGCCTTGGGAATTTCGTAACGATAAAATCATAGGTCACCTTTGTCATGGAGTAACCCTCCGTCATCATAGGTGTAAAATGAACGTTCTGAAATTTACCATCTTTGTAGTTGGGTGACTTCTTCATTAATTCCAGCCGCTTTCCCCCTGCCGTCTGTCCAAATTTTGCCTGCCGCATATAAAAGAAAAACGCCACTGCACACAGTGACACAATGCTTAATAGAATGATCATTGTTCGTTTAAGTATTTTAAAAGTTCTTTTCATCAGTTGTATTTAAAACAAAATCATTCACGGCGGGCATCTTTGAATCCTTTTCCCCCTGCAAGAAATCACCATACCGGCATGCTCTATACAAATTGCTTGCTTCTGTAAGCAGATTTCATTTTGACAATGTTAGATACTAGTTTTGTAATACACAAGTATAGAGTATGCTCTACACTTGAAATTTATTTATAAAAACTAAATTACGATCATGCTCATCAGTGAATTGTCGAAACGAACAGGCGTTTCCATACATACTTTACGATTCTATGAGAACCTCGGCTTGATAAGAGGTAGAGCAGATGAAGATGTAAAGTCAAATAAATACAAACAGTATGATGAAGAGCTTGTAGAAACAATCCATTGGATCGTAGAGTCTAAAAAGGCGGGTTTTACTTTAGCAGAAATCAACTCATTCATTCAGGACTGCTTCAATGACAAACTCACCACCGGCAAAAAGATGGAAATCATCGACAACAAAATCCAGGAGGTAGATGCTAAAATAGCGGAACTGAAAAACGTTAAGAAATTCTTGCGGCAGGCCAGGAAGGATGTTGAAAATGGATTGTGCTAAATTCTGATATTACATTCTTTTGATCCGATTGAAAGAAGGCCTGCTTCAATTCGCTCCTATGAACTTTTGTATCCGTAGTTCAGAATTGCGTATCTTCAAATCGAAAACCATTCATATGAGATCAACAATGATTACGGCTGTCATCATCGGCCTGTGTGCAATTATCGCTTTTGCCTTAATCGGCAATGCCTACAAGTACCGTTCTAAAACGATGGAAACGATTGTGGTTACTGGGTTGGCGGAAAAAGATTTTAATAGCGACCTGATTGTTTGGAACGGCTCCTACTCCCGGAAATCCCTGGACCTGAAGCAAGCCTACAGTACATTGAAAGCTGATGAGAACGCAATCCGAAATTACCTGCTTAAAAAAGGAATCACCAGCGACAAGATGCTATTTTCGTCAGTGATGATCAACAAGGAGTTTAGTCAGCAAATGAATGCAAACGGCCAGTACATGTCGCAGGAGTTTACAGGATACAACCTGACCCAGTCGGTTAAAATTGAATCTAATGAAGTAGAAAAGGTGGATAAGATCTCCCGGGAAGTTGCGGAGCTAATACAAAGCGGTATTGAGTTTAATTCTTCTGCACCGATGTTTTACAACACAAAACTGAACGAAGTGAAAATGGAACTACTGGGTAAGGCTAGTGCCGATGCACGTGCCCGCGCGGAAACGATTGCGAAAAATGCAGGCAGTTCACTAGGTGAATTGAAAAAAGCCACCATGGGTATTTTCCAGATCACGGGAAAAAATAGCAATGAAGACTATAGTTATGGAGGTACATTTAACACCTCCAATAAATATAAAACAGGATCGATTACAATAAGAATGGAGTTTAGGGCAAACTAAGCTCTGTAGATAATTTACACCTTTGGAGCTACTTCCGACGGGAAGCTGAGGGCATCTTTTGTGGTTTGGTGGTCGGACCGAATACCGTGATTTTGCCGTTTTCCACTTTCATCCGATCGATAAACACCACTCTTTCCAAACCCGTTGCGGTCGTTCTTCCATGATAAACGCAAAACATTTCCTTACCATCCGGAGAATATATGATGCTATTGTGC
>JARKUW010000096.1 GCA_029851965.1 Bacteroidota bacterium
TCTTCCGATCTTTCGTGATCTTTGCCATGGCATCTTCCTCATTCAGGAATTTGGTCCAGTCCGTACCGCGGTTAAGGATAAACTCATTCGTCGCCGTCTCCGCCCGGAAAACGTTATTTTCAGAAGCCTGCAATAAAGCGAGTCTGGTGTTCGCAACGGTTGCTTTAATCAGGCTTTCATCAAATTGTCCTTTTTTAAGCAGGTCTATTTGTTCCAGTAAAAGATTCTTGGCCTCTTCTAAAGTCTGGCCCGCTTTGGGCTGTGCCGTCAGTAAAAAGATCCCATAGTCTTTCATCTGCTCATAACTTGCAGAAGACCGGAGTATTCTTTGTTGCTTGTTGAGGTTGATGTCTAGTAAGCCGGCTTTGCCATTGGATAAAATGCTCGAAATGAGGTCCAGCATCAGGCTCTCCTGCGTATGCTGTGCATAACCACGATAGAACATCATCATGTTCTCCGCACTTGGGCCGTAAACATCAACCGTCTGAATGGCCGTAAGCGGCTTTTCAGGTGCCGGATTGTACAACTCTACCGGTTTCGGCTGCAAATAGGCAAAAGCCTGATCCACCTTCTTAATCAGCTCGTCCGGATTGAAATCTCCAGACATCACCACAGCCATATTGTTCGGTACGTAGTATTTCTGGTAGTACTTCTTGATCTCCAGCAGGGAAGGGTTCTTAAGGTGCTCGATGGTTCCTATGGTGGTTTGCTGACCGTAATTGTGGGTCGGAAAAAGCGCCGCACTCATATCTTCGTATAACTTCCATGGGTCACTGTCCAGGCTACGGTTTTTCTCCTCATACACCGCCTCCAATTCCGTATGGAAGATGCGCAGAATGGGATTACGGAAGCGCTCCGACTGCAACGCAAGAAATTTATCTACTGCATTGGCGGGGAAATCTTCATTGTATACGGTTTCTTCTACAGAGGTGTGTGCATTGGAGGACTGCCCGCCGATGCTGTTCATCATCTTATCATATTCATTGGCAATGGAGATGTTTGAGGCTTCGCTTGATGTTTTATCGATCTGCGCATAGATCTCCTTCCGTTTCAGCGTATCTGTTGTCTGATTGTACTGCTCGTACAAGGCGTCTATTTTGTCCAGATAAGGTTTTTCTTTTGCGAAATCCGTTGTTCCAAAGCGGTCAGTTCCTTTAAAAAGCATGTGCTCCAGATAATGGGCCAGTCCGGTATGGGTTTTCGGGTCGGTGTTGCTTCCGGCCCGTACCGCCATGCGGAACTCGATATTCGGCTCTTTCGTATTCCTGGAGAGGATTACGGTTAAACCGTTCTTGAGGGTGTAAAACCGTGCTTTGATGGGATCGTTGGTCACATACTTGTAAGTATAACCAGCTGAAGTGGCGCTTTTCCACTGGTACTTGGTCTGCGCCATCAAACCCGAGCCGGTTAAAAGCAAACCGGCTATGACGAATAATTTGTGTTTCATGTAAGGAGTAGTAAAAACCAAATATAATTGGAATACGCTTTAGTTCTAGACATTCAGCTGTTTTCTTGTACTTTTATCGAAGATTACGGATGACCGTCTGAAAGCACGTTAAATGGCGCCCGGTTGTTTTATCAAATGACCCCAGACAAAGCTATAAGCGATATGGCGGCTTCGAAATGCTAAAAGCTTCAATACCGTTTAAAAATAAGATACTGATGAAAAAACAGCAAGGTAAACCCAACATATTGGTTGTAAATGATGACGGAATCACTGCGCCAGGAATTAAGAACCTGATTGAAGTGATGCAGGAAATTGGAAACGTGGTGGTTGTTGCACCAGATGGACCGCAGTCCGGCATGGGACATGCCATCACCATTGGGAAGCCGTTGCGTTTCGACCGTGTAGAGCTGTATCCTGATGTGGAAATGTACAAATGTTCGGGCACACCGGTAGATTGCGTAAAGCTGGCGGTAAATAAAATCTTCAAAGGCAAAAAGCCGGATCTATGTGTGTCCGGTATCAACCATGGCTTAAACAACTCGATTAATGTGATCTATTCCGGAACGATGTCCGCTGCGGTGGAAGGTGCCATAGAGTCGATCCCTTCGATTGGCTTTTCTCTGGACGACTTCTCGCAGGAGGCTGATTTCAGCCATACCAAGCCGTACATTAAGACAATCTCTGAGCAGGTATTGCAACATGGCTTACCTCCCGCAACCTTACTAAACGTGAACTTTCCGAAGGGTGCAAACCTGAAAGGCATAAAAGTGTGTCGGCAGGCGAACGCCAAATGGGCGGAGGAGTTTGACGAAAGGAATGATCCGTACGGACGCCCATATTACTGGCTCACCGGCGTATTCCAGAACTTCGATAAAGGCGAAGACACGGATGTCTGGGCACTGGATAACGGATTCGTGTCTGTCGTGCCGGTACAGTTTGATCTGACGGCACATCATGCTATTGGTATTTTAAACTCCTGGACTTTCGACGTTTAAAACTATTCTCCATGTTTAAAGATCTAAATGATACCGTCTACCTGGGCTTTGGAATCGGACTGGTTGTTCCCGGCGTATTGGTGGGCATTGTCTGGTTTATCATGCACCAGGTATCTTTTTTAGCAAAGGCAGACCTCCTGCTCATCGGTTGCATCGCCGTGAATGCCATCTTGTTGAAGGTGTTTTTCAGGCAGAATAAAGAAAGCCTGGGCAGGGGTGTTCTAAGTGCAACCTTTCTGTGGGCATTTGCGTTTTTCTTATATAAAGTAAATCAACGATGAAATATTACCTGGTAGCTGGAGAAGCGTCCGGCGATTTGCATGGTGCCAATCTGATGAAGGCACTGAAAATTGAAGATCCGGAGGCGCAATTCAGGTACTTTGGTGGCGATAAAATGAAGCAGGAGGGTGGTACACTCGTGAAGCATTATGCCGATATGGCCTTTATGGGCTTCACCGAAGTGGTCATGAACCTGAGTACCATCCTGAAGAACATGAAAATGTGTAAGCAGGACATCCTGACCTACCAGCCGGACGTGCTTGTGCTAATCGACTTCCCCGGATTCAACTTAAAGATCGCCGCCTTTGCGAAGCAGCATGGCATCCGCGTGTGCTATTACATCTCTCCGAAAGTGTGGGCCTGGAACCAGCGCCGGGTGCTTAAAATTAAGAAGGTTGTCGACCGGATGTTCTGCATTCTTCCATTTGAAGTTGCCTTTTACAAAGGCTGGGACATGGATATCGACTATGTCGGCAATCCCCTGCTCGATGAAATTTCCGAGTTCCACCCGGATCCGGCGTTCCAAAAGAAGAATTATATCGAGGGTAAAGACATCGTCGCTTTGCTGCCCGGAAGCCGTAAGCAGGAAATTGAGCGGCTGCTTCCGGTGATGCTGAGCCTTACCGAACGTTTTCCGGGTCAGCAATTCGTGGTTGCTGCTGCGCCGACCTTCGATGCCGCCTACTATGCGCAATTTATAGGCGATAAGCCGGTAACACTTGTGTTCGCGAAGACATACGACCTCCTGCATGTTGCAAAAGCTGCTGTTGTCGCTTCCGGAACCGCAACGCTGGAAACCGCCCTGTTTCATGTACCGCAGGTGGTTGTGTATAAAGGCGGCCGCATCTCCATCGGCATCGCAAGAATGCTGATCAAGATCAGATTCATCTCCCTGGTGAACTTAATTATGGACAAGCAGGTTGTACAGGAACTTATCCAGGAGGACTGCAACACCGCACGGCTTTCTACAGCTTTGGAAGGCCTGCTTTCCGGGCCAGCACGCATAACGATGCTGGCCGATTACGATGCATTGTCGGCAGTCATGGGCGCTCCAGGTGCTTCTGCGCGGACAGCAGCCCTGATTGTGGCGGACCTCCGCACGCAAAAATCAAGATAGTAACCTAATTGATACGCTGCCGGGGACTTCTCGTGCCTGATAAATTCCTAATTTGCAACCAAGCTTTTCTTCGTTCAGGTAGCGCATTCTTCTTTGTTCCTGCTGATTTATGGCATGTGATCTCCTTAGGGATTGTAAATCAGGAAAATAGTTTAGGATATCAATTTGTTGGTTGCAAAATTGCGTGAACAGAAAAGTCGATCTTAAATTAACCTTCATCGTTCCGTAAATGAAAACAAAACTCCATCTGGCATATCTTTTACTGGCAGGGACCCTGCTAACCTCTTGTGGCAACCAAACCGGCAAATCGGCGCAGGCCGGTGCTGCGGCCAGTCAAGTGAAGGAATATAAGGTGCTGGAACTTCAACCGCGGGATGCTACGCTATATACAGATTATCCGGCCAGCATTCAGGGGCAGCAGAATATAGAAATCCGCCCGAGGGTGGATGGGTACGTTGAACGTATTTATGTGGACGAGGGTGCAGTGGTAAAACGCGGGCAGCTGCTGTTTAAAATCAATGCACCGCAGTACGAGCAAGAGGTTCGCACGGCCTCTGCAAGCATCCAAAGTGCCGAAGCAGCTGTTAACGAGGCACAGCTGGCGGTGAATAAAGTGCGGCCCCTGGTGGAGAAAGATATCGTGAGTAAGTTCGAGCTGGAGTCGGCGCAGAACATGTACCGGACGCGTCTTGCCACACTGGCCCAGGCGCGGGCGGCGCTGTCAAATGCACGCACCAACCTGGGATATACGTCTGTAGAAAGCCCTGTTGATGGGGTTGTCGGCTCCATACCCTTCCGCCTCGGAAGCCTGGTGAGCAGCTCCAATGCCGAGCCATTAACGACGGTTTCCAGCATCGGGAATGTGTTTGCCTACTTCGCGTTTAACGAAAAAATACTCTTACAATTTACCAACGATAATTCCGGGGCGACGTTTGCTGAACGTATCCGGAAGCTCCCGCCAGTGTCGCTGGTACTCGCCGATGGACGTTTGTACAACAAGCAGGGCCGCATTCAGACGGTGAACGGACTAATAAACACGGCTACAGGCTCCGTGAATGTGCGGGCGAGCTTTCCCAATCCAAATGGTGTGATCCGGAGCGGAAGCAGCGCAATGGTCCGTATTCCCACCGTGGTAAAAAAGGGCTTGCTGATCCCGCAGAGTGCAACATTTGAACTTCAGGACAAGCGCTTTGCTGTAGTGCTGGGCGCAAACAATAAAACGCGCAATGCCGCCATCCAGGTAATGGAAAATACCGCAGGCAAATTCTTTGTTGTGGAGAATGGCTTGAAAGCAGGTGAAAAAGTTGTTCTGGAGGGTGTGGCTTCCCTGGAAGATGGTACGCAGGTTAAGCCCGTACAGGTTGACGCTGCGAATGTTTATGCAGACTTAAATACGTAGCGGATGTTTAAAAAATTTATAGAGCGCCCGGTACTCTCCACGGTGATTTCAGTGATCATCGTTATCCTCGGACTTCTGGGGTTAATCGCCCTCCCCATCTCACAATATCCGGAAATTGCACCGCCAACGGTACAAGTGTCCGCAAGCTATGCCGGGGCAAACGCAGATGTTGTCTTGAAAAGCGTTGTCGTGCCGCTCGAGGAGCAGATCAATGGCGTGGAGAACATGACCTACATGACGTCGTCCGCAACGAATGAAGGAACGGCAAACATCACCATCTTTTTCAAAGTAGGGACGGATCCCGATCTGGCAGCCGTGAACGTGCAGAACCGCGTCTCGCGGGCAACCAGCCTGCTGCCGCAGGAAGTTACACAAGCCGGGGTGACGGTAACAAAGAGTCAGAGTACCAACCTGCTTGTGTTTTCTGTCTACAGTACCGACAAAGCCTACGATCAGACCTTTTTGCAGAACTATGCGAAGATCAACCTTATCCCACAGATCCAGCGTGTTACCGGGGTAGGTGAAGTACGGGCATTTGGATCCAAGGATTACTCCATGCGCATCTGGCTGAAGCCTGACGTGATGTCTCAATACGGCTTGGTGCCCAGTGATGTTTCTGCGGCATTGGCCGAGCAGAACATTGAAGCCGCGCCCGGGAAATTCGGGGAGAGCGGCGATCAGTCTTTTCAGTACGTAATTAAATATAAGGGGCGGTTAACCACCGTGCCTGAATTTGAGAATATTGTTGTAAAAGCCGCCAACAACGGGCAGCTGCTCCGGCTTCAGGATGTTGCCAGAGTGGAACTCGGTGCCCTGGATTATACTTCCAGCAACGAGACGAACGGGCTGCAGTCGGTCGGTATTGCGATCAGTCAGACGCCAGGGTCCAATGCGCGTGAAGTTATCAATGAGTCTAAAAAGCTGATTGACGCTGCGGCAAAGAACTTTCCAAAAGGCGTGGAGTATGTAACCCTTGTAGATATCAATGAAAACCTGGATGCCTCTATTGAAAAGGTTATCCACACCCTCATTGAAGCCTTCATCCTTGTGTTCATTGTTGTTTTCATCTTCCTCCAGGATTTCCGGTCTACCTTAATTCCGGCGATATCGGTTCCGGTAGCCATTGTGGGTACGTTTTTCTTCCTCAATCTTTTTGGGTTCACCATCAATCTGCTTACGTTGTTTGCATTGGTGCTTGCCATCGGTATTGTAGTGGATGATGCCATTGTGGTTGTCGAAGCGGTGCATTCGAAGCTTGATCACGGATACAAATCCGCGAGGCGGGCTAGTATTGATGCAATGAACGAAATATCGGGAGCGATCATTTCCATCACGCTGGTGATGGCGGCGGTATTCATACCAGTAACGTTCATCACCGGATCAACCGGGGTCTTCTATAAACAGTTTGGTATTACGCTGGCTGTCGCGATCATCCTGTCGGCGGTCAATGCCTTAACATTGAGCCCGGCATTGTGTGCGCTGTTCTTAAAGCCACATGAAGGCGATGAGCAGCACCGGACCTATCTTAAACGTTTCTACACGGCCTTCAATACAGGCTTCAACACGGTAACCAACAAATACAAGCGCGGTGTACGCTTTCTGATCGTCCGCAAATGGGTGGCCATCGCATCTATCGTGCTATTTGCCGGAGGATTGTTTTTTATGATGAAAACCACGCCCTCGTCCTTTGTACCAAAAGAGGACCTTGGAAGTTTTTATGCGCACATCAGCCTGCCGCCAGCCTCTTCAATGGAACGGACCACGAGGGTGGCCAATCAGGTGGACAGCATTGCGCACACCATACCGGCCGTGAATAACACCCTGCGTATCGTCGGACAGAACCATTTGGCCGGTGCGGGAAGTGCTTACAGTATGGTTATCATCAAGCTGAAGAACTGGAACGACCGGAAGGGGAACGTGGATGATGTGATTGAGCAGATGATTGCCAAAACCAGAGGCTTTCGTGATGCATCCATTGTTTTTGTAGCGCCGCCAACAATCTCTGGTTTCGGCCGCAGCGGCGGATTTGAGGTTCAGCTGCAGGATCAGGGCGGCCACTCCACAGAAGCCTTTTTCAAGGTAAACAACAACTTCCTTGCTGCGCTGAGCAAGCGTCCGGAGATCCAGTTCGCCACCACTTCCTTTAACCCGAACTTCCCACAGTACATGATGGATGTAAACCTCGAGAAATGTAAGGAAGCGGGCCTGTCCGTAAGTTCACTTCTGGGAACCATGCAAGGTTATTTCGGGGGGCTATATGCTTCCAATTTCAATAAATTTGGAAAGCAATACCGGGTCATGGTTCAGGCGGATGCGCGTTACCGTGCCAATCCCGAAAGCCTGAATAAAATATTTGTAAGGACCGGAGGGGGCCACATGGCACCAATAACCACCTTCATCACCATGCGGCGGGTATATGGGCCGGAGTCCATTTCCAGGTTCAATCTATTCAGTTCAATTGCGATCACGGGATCACCGAGCACGGGTTACAGCTCCGGAGATGCAATAAAGGCCATTCAGGAAGTTGCGGCTTCCCTGCCGGCAGGCTATGGGTACGATTTCTCTGGTTTAACACGCGAAGAGCTTGCTTCCGGCGGGCAGACGGTGTTCATCTTTATCCTTTGCCTGATCTTTGTGTATTTCTTGCTGAGTGCACAGTATGAAAGTTATATCCTCCCTTTTGCGGTGATCTTGTCCTTGCCATTCGGTTTGGCAGGGGCCTATCTGTTCTCCATTGCTTTCGGCCTCAACAGTAACATTTACCTCCAGATCTCGCTGATCATGTTAATTGGGCTACTGGCAAAGAACGGGATCCTGATCGTAGAGTTTGCGCTGGAGCGCAGGCGCAACGGGATGCCCATCGTCAAGGCAGCCATTGAAGGTGCTGTTGCCCGTTTCCGGCCGATTCTGATGACCTCCTTTGCCTTTATATTTGGCTTGGTGCCACTGATGTTTGCGTCCGGTGCGGGTGCCATTGGGAACCGTTCCATCGGAACCGGTGCCGTAGGCGGCATGCTTGTCGGTACGATACTGGGTGTGTTCGTCATCCCGGTGTTGTTCGTGATCTTTCAGTCTTTGCAGGAGAAGATCAGTGGGCCGGCGAAGAATTATGATGAGCTGGATGAGGAAGTGGGTGCAGACAGAACAACCTAACTCGGGCAGATGAGCAGTTTTAATGTAAATAAAAGAAGCTTGAAAATGAACAAGAGATATCGGAACGGGATTGCCGGCGCTGCAGTTGTTGCCGTGGCACTTGCGTCCTGTTCGGTGAACAGAACCTATGAGCGGCCGGACCTGCTTACCCAGGGCTTATATCGCGCGGAAACCTCTATAGACACCGCCTCGATCGCCCTGCGTTCCTGGCAGAGCATGTTTTCTGATCCCATCTTAAAACAACTTGTGCAGGAAGGACTGGACCGTAATCTCGACCTGCAGAATGCAATACAGAACATCGTACAGGCGCAGGCTACGCTGCAACAGAATAGACTGGCCTTGTTTCCAAGTCTTGATGCAGGCGCAAGCCTGACCAGGAACAAGAATTCCGTTGCGAGTCTGAATTTCGGCGGCATAAACATCAACACCCTTACGAATACCTACCGTTTACAACTGAGCACCTCCTGGGAAGCAGATATATGGGGGAAACTGAGCAGTGCAAAGCGATCTGCGCTGAATACGTATTTGCAAACGGACGCGGCGCGCAGGGCCATTCAGACACAGCTTATTGCGGACATTGCCAACAACTACTACATTTTACTGGCCTTGGACCGGCAGCTGGAGATTACCGAGCTGACCTTAAAAAAGCGAATCGAAAATGTAGAAACGATGAGGGCCCTGAAGGAAGGCGCCGTAGTCACGGGTGCGGCAGTGGTACAAAGTGAAGCGAACCGTTACGATGCGGAGGTATCCATACCAGACTTGAAGCAGGACATCCGGCAAACGGAGAATGCAATCAGCATTCTGCTGGCGCGGGCGCCGGGCGAGATTAAAAGAAATAAACTATCTGACCAGCGGCCATTTGCAACGCTTACCCTCGGCGTGCCGACCCAGTTGCTGCAAAACCGGCCTGATGTACAAGCCGCGGAATTTGCATTCAGAAGATCGCTTGAAGATGTGCATGTCGCCCGCTCGTTTTTCTATCCCGCACTGACCCTGACGGCAACCGGGGGATTGTCCAGCTTAAAGCTGAAAAATTTCTTCAACAGCTCTATATTTTATAACGTTGTTGGCGGACTGACGCAGCCGATCTTTCAGCAGGGTGCCAACCGCGCGAGGCTCACCCGCGCGCAGTCCGTCCAGGTGCAGGCCTTCAACGACTTTCAACTTGCGTTGCTCAGTGCCGGGCAGGAGGTGTCAAATGCCTTGTACGCGTACGAGGCAGCTACAAGTAAAGAAGATTCAAGGGTAAAGCAAATCCAGGCCCTGGAGAAGTCTGTGGCCTATACTGAGGAGTTGCTGCGCTATAGCTCTGCAACCAATTATACGGATGTGCTGACCTCGGAGCAAAGTCTGCTGGCTGCACAATTGAGTGGTGTAAATGACCGCCTGCAAAAGCTGCAGGCGGTGGTTAATCTATACCGTGCCCTGGGTGGGGGATGGCAGTAATGCTATTTGCTCTTGATCCAGGTCGCAATGTCTGTGATGAGGACCTCAGATACATTCGCTGGCGTCTGGTATTGTTTAGGTGTACCTTTTTCCGTTTGCGGCGTCAGCAAGTGATTTAGTTCCGGGTAGAATTTCAGCGTTGCGCTGCTTTTCTTCGCCAGTGCTGCGCTCCACAGTTTATAGTCGCTTTCCGGTATCTGAAAGTCGTTTCCGCCCTGGGCGATAAAGATGCGCTTAGACAGCTTCTTCGCTGTTGCTACCTGGTCATAGTTGTTCAGGTCTATCCAGTAAGCGACCGGCAGTCCCAGAACCACCGAATCCGGCTTCATGTCACCGGCCTTAAAGATCCTCGACTTCTCTACCTGCGCCAATGCGTCATCCAGCTGCTTTCTTGTGGCTGCTGTGGTGTCATTGCTCTGTGCAAAAATGTACCTGTTCTGGTCGGCCATAATATCTGTTAATTTCCTTGCAGGCGCAGCAGCCAGAATGATCCCTTTCAAGTCGGGCGCCAAAGTAGCCAGGCGTGGAGCAAGCATGCCGCCCAGGCTATGTCCGAACACATAGATCTGCTTTTTGTCGGCGCCAGGCACCGTCCGTGCCAGTTCAACGGCCTTTACCGCATCATCCAAAACTTCTTCCTTCACGGTAAATCCACCTACAAACTCATTGGGGAACACCAACGTCCGCTTTACGTAGCGGATGCTGGCGATACCTTTGCCCGCCAGTCCGGCTGCAAGATCTTTGAAAGGCTTCACGGCGCCGGCAGTTTCATCCATATCGGCTGGTCCGGAACCATGAACAAAGACAACAATCGGGTAGTTCCTGGCATTTTTAGGTACCGTAAGCAGGCCCACCAGGTCGTTCTTTACCCCTTTGATCTTGATCTCAGACGCTGAATATAAGGTTGTATCCGCGTAAGCAGGTGCGGTGTATGTACCGGTTGTCGACTTTGGCTGCAGGTAGAAGCCAACCATTTTTTGTGCTTTATTGTACGCCAGGAGGAAACGCTGGGTATCTTTCTCAAACTTTCCTTCCATCATAACGACGAAGTATTCGCCCTGGGTTTTGCTTTGCACCACGTCTGTGGACTCGAATTTACCGAGGGTGGTGTTCAAGCCGGTCCAGATCTCCTTCAAGGTTTGCTCCGGTATTTTCTCTTGAACGGATTCATCAAAAAACAGGCTTGCTTCCTTATATTTCTCCTGCTGTAAGGTGCTGAAAAACTCGTCCGAGCGGTTAATGAGCCCCATAACGCCCTGAGCATAGGTTGCGGTTGTTGCCAGTAGAATGGTTAGTAGTAATGTAATTTTTTTCATTAATGTAGAGTTGATTTTCCCTGATATTATTTAAACGCCCTTAATGTACACTTTCTTGCGTGTAAACAGGCTGTATTTGCTGCCCTATCGCTTATTTGCTTTTAGCTCGGGTAAAAATATCGCACATTTGCAGGATGGCAGCCATTAAGAAACTTCCCTCGCCGATAACTATACTCATGATCGTGATTGTCTTTGCGGCCATCGCCACCTGGCTGATTCCCGCAGGTAAATACAGCACGCTAACCTATAACGAGGCCGCGCAGCAGTTTACATACGACGGAAAAGACGGTCAGAAGACGCTACCCTTCACCCAGCAGACGCTGGATGAAATGAAGATCCTGATTAAACTGGATAAGTTCAAAGACGGGAGCATACGCAAACCCGTGTCCATTCCGGGCACGTACGCAAACATCGCAAGCAACCGGCAGGGGCTGATCGAGATCCTTACGGCTCCAATAATGGGCATTTACGACACCATCGATATTATCCTGTTCATTCTTTTCACCGGAGGCTTTATAAATGTGTTCTATGCAACTGGTGCCATGGAACAAGGCCTCTTGAATTTGTCACGGAGAATGAACGGGAAAGAAGCCTGGCTCATCATCATTCTGGGGTTTTTGTTTGCTTTCGGCGGTGCCTCTTACGGGATGGCTGAGGAAGCGCTTGCCTTTTACCCGATCATGGTGCCCTTGTTCCTTGCTGCGGGATATGACCTGCTGGTGCCCGTTGCGGTGCTTTTTGGGGGTACACAGCTCGGCGTGCTTTCTTCGTTCAGCAATCCATTTTCGACGATCATCGCCTCCAATGCCGCGGGCATCAACTGGACAGACGGCCTTTATGGAAGGTTGCTGATGTTCGTACTTTCTTCAGCAATTTTCATCTGGTATGTTGTCCGGTATGCGCAGCGCGTGAAAAAAGACCCACAGCGCTCACTGGTCTATCAGTGCGACGGCCTGGTACCCAGTCCTTTCGCTACCCTGAATATGGAGGATACCGGAGACCGCGGCAGTTTCAAAACCAACCTGTTGCTGCTTCTTTTTCTCGGAACTTTTCTAACGCTGATCGGTGGGGTGGTGTTCTTGGACTGGTGGTTACCGGAGATGTCTGCGTTATTTCTTGCCTCAGGGATCCTGGTGGCGCTGATTACCCGCATGGGGGAGAAGGCATTCATCGAGCAGTTCATTAAAGGGGCAGAGGGCATGCTTTCTGTTGCTTTCATTATCGGGACGGCGAGAGGGGTTACGATGATCCTTAACGATGGGAATATCAGCGACAGCATTCTCTTTTATTCCGCAAACCTGGTCAGTCATATGCCACCTTCAATGTTCATAGTGCTGATGTTCTTCGCGTTTATGGTATTTACCTTGTTTATCGCCAGCAGCTCAGGCATGGCGGTTGTTACTATGCCAATCATGGGTGGCCTGGCAGTGATGGCGGGTGTTCCGGGAAGGGAAATTGTGAACAGCTACCTCTTTGGAATGGGTGTAATGGGTTTTGTAACGCCTACCGGGCTGATCTTGCCGTCACTGGCACTGGTCAATGTGAGCCCGAAAGCCTGGTGGAAGTTCATCCGGCCACTGCTCTTTATGCTTGTGGCCCTTTGCATTCTCTTTCTGGTATTGGGTATCCGGATGTAAGAAGGGTGTTTTTTACGTGCGAACGATGACAGATGCTGGTTTTCTCCTGGAGTAGAGCAATCCTGTTACGACAAGCAATGCACCGGCAACGCCATAGCCGGTTATCCGCTCATGCATGATAACCACGGCCATTGCATAGCCCAGGGCAGGGGTGAGGAAAAGCCATATGCCCGCCTTTACCGGATCCGTCTCAAGCAATTTCAGCCACAACGCGTATGCAATAATGGTTACCGGAACAACCAGCCAGGCGAAAGATAAATAGAAGTTCAGGTCGGCTTTAATGTAGTTGTTTCCGGAATTCAGGAGTACAATTGGTATAAAAAGTAACCCGCCAATGGTGATCTGCCAGGTGTTCACGGCCATTTTATTCAGCTTGATGCTGCTGCGGGAGAAGTATATACTGCCACAGGAAAGTGCGGTGATGCCCGCTACAAAGGCGACCAATCCCAATACCGTGGCATGGCTGTCCTTCAGGTTTGGTATGGCGGCCAGTATCAGGCCTGCAAAGGAAATGATGATTCCGACCCACTGGTTGGTGCTTAGCTTCTTCTTAAGAATCAATGCAGACAGCAGAATAAGGATCAGCGGGTTGGTCGCGGAGAACAAGCTGATGAGCCCCGCCGATACGGTTTTTATCGCAATCAGGTAACCACTCATGTAGACGGTTACATTCAGAAATCCCAAAATGAACAGCTGCTTGAATTCTTCTGCCGACGGTAGTCTGGTCGCTTTCCGGTTAAACACATAGGCGAAGCCCTGCAGGATAAGGGCTACAAAGAGAAAGCGAAGCAAGGTGAGTAAAAAGGGATCTACAGAGTGCACCGCGTACTTGGTTGCAACCGTCGCCGAGGCCCACAGTAAACTAAATATCAAACCTTCTACAATTTCCATAACAGCAGTTCAATAACCTCCTCCCAAAAAGGGGAGTGGCAAACGGTCTGCGAAGCTAGGAAAACTCAGGAATATTATTAAAAATTCGTGCTGAACTTTAGCTGCATCACGTTGGTTTTCGTGTCGCCTGCGGTTTTGTGCTCAAACCACCGGATGTAGCCGAACTCCGCTTCCACCTTTTTGCTCCAGCGGTAGCCCAGCCCGAAATAAGGACGGCTCTGATCATAAAACGTAACATCGGGAAGGTCCTTGTGCTCGATATTAAAGAAGATCTCCTCCTCCAGTCTGGCGAAAACCCCTTTATTGAACTCCCGGTCAGCCAGCAAGGGAACCTGGATGGCACCCTGCAGGCTTAGTTTCTGAGAAAAAGCTTGCTCAGGGTCATCAACAAAGCGCTGCTCCAGCCGGGCCCTCCATTTCGTGCTGATCCTTTCTACCTTCAGATCATAAGCATATTGTTCAAATATCCGCTGATCCCGCAGGTGTTTATTCTTGCCATCCTGTTTTTCCCATTCTTCACTGTAGTAGTACCCCACAGCCACAGAATAATGTTTATCGAAATTGTAGTTCAGACCCGCCCGCAGCAGGACGGTGCTGAGGTATTCAAAACGGTTCAACGAGCGGAGCTGGAATTCTGCCAGGAGATCAAGTTTGCCGGACAGCTTTTGGGTATGACTTAAGTTCAGCCATTCTCCACGCCCGAAGGTCTGACCCAAACCCTTTGATGTGCACAGCACAACACCAAGTATCGAACACAAAAATCCGTTGCGGATTGCTTTAAAATCGTAACGATGCTCCATAACAAAACAGCTAAAAGTTGACGCCGGATGTTAAATGGATTGGACAGCCGATTGGTTTGAAATAATTGAAAACTTTAGACTTCTGGGCAACGTTACTAAGTTTTAATCTCTGACCTATGAAGAAGCCCATTACACCTAAAATGCATGGCATTATAGATTATGCCTTATCCGGAATTCAAATGTTTGTACCATCCATACTAGGCTTTAACAGAAAGATCGTCCGTTCCTATCTGGACCTTGGATCGGGATTCCTTGGCATAAATGCACTTACGGACACACCTGTAGGGATCCGGAGAAGAATCTCCATGCGTGACCACCAGCGCGCTGACGCCGCCTTTCTGGCCACCCTTACACTTCTGACTTTTACCAAAGCCATGGAAAAAGATAAGCGTGCCTTAGCCTTTCACATGGCATTGCTTGCCGTGTCCTTTAGCCACTACATGCTTACCGACTATGACCATACCGGGCTGCCGGAAAGGCCTGTGAACGAGGTGCCGATACACCCGACACCACTGCAGGTTACGGCGGACACCATATGAGCAATTACCTGATCTTAATCGCCCTCACCGGACTTGCAGCATTTGGCATGGCCTGGATGCCTGCCATCAGCAAGAAAACCGGCATATCGTATTCTATTATTTATGTTTCACTGGGGGTGCTTTTGTATGCCTTCTTTCCTGATGTGCTGCCGGATCCCGATCCCATGAAACATGGCACCATAACCATGCACTTTACCGAAATAGTGGTGCTGGTGTCTCTGATGGGTACAGGGATTAAGATCGACCGATCGTTCTCCCTCAAGAACTGGGCGTCACCACTAAAGCTGGTCTCTATTTCGATGCTGATTTGCATTGCAGCGGCGGCGTTGATGGGTTACTCTTTCCTGGGTTTTGATCTGGCCTCCGCCTTGCTGATTGCTGCGGTGCTGGCACCCACGGACCCCGTCCTGGCGGGCGACGTGCAGGTAGATCCCCCAAATACAGGGAAGAAGTCTGAAACCAGGTTTGCCCTGACCGCCGAGGCCGGCATGAACGATGGCATGGCCTTTCCCTTTACCTGGCTTGCCATTACGGTAGCCCTTACGGCTGCCGGCAGTCACGAGAGCTTAGTCACCTGGTTTGCATACGACCTGGTGTACAAGATTGGTGCGGGCATCGGCATCGGATACCTGATGGGCCGGCTCGTCGGCTATATGGTCTTTAAGGTTTCCAAAAAATATAAATTCCTGCGGACAAAAGATGGCTTCCTGGCGATATCCCTTACGATGTTGGTTTATGGAATTACAGAGCTGGCTCATGGCTATGGATTTTTCGCTGTATTCGTTTGCGCGGTTACCCTGAGGCACTATGAGAAGGAACATGCCTACCACGATGACCTGCATTCCTTCACAGATCAGGCAGAGCGTCTGCTGGTTGCCATCGTGCTGATCTTGTTTGGTGGCGCGCTCGTAGGCGGTATACTTGCTCCGCTGAACTGGAAAATGGTGCTGTTTACAGTGGGCTTTCTATTCATAATCCGGCCGATCGCCGGTTACCTTAGTGTATTCAGACGGGAAATTGACATCAAAGAGAAGCTTGCCATTAGTTTCTTTGGCATCCGCGGCATGGGCTCTGTATTCTACCTTAGTTTTGCTTTCAATGAAGTGCATTTCAACAATGAAGAGGAACTATGGGCCATTGTGGCTTTCACAATCCTGCTTTCTGTAGTCATTCATGGCATCACGGCAACACCGATCATGCGGTACCTGAAGGAAAACCTTCCCGAAGAAGAAATACCGGATTAAACTGCTTTTACCAGGCAACCATTGTGTACTGCTTTCCGTAATCCTTTAAATGGCTGCTCAACCATGCAGCCGGTAATGCATTCGGATTGATTACTTAAATGATATGCCATGAAAAAGAAAGCAAACCACCGCATTTACGCCATGATCGCTGTAAGCGGAATCTTTTTACTGCTGATGTCAGCATGTAAGAAAAGCGACAATGACACCATTCCTGATGATCCGCTCCGGACGACCTCCGTACAGCTGAGTGGCGCCAATGAGACGCCGCCAGTGGCAAGTACGGGTACCGGTACGGCCAACATTACTTTCGATAAGAACAAAAAAACGATCACGTATACCGTTACCTGGCAGCTGGGAGATCCGGGTTCAACCACTACGGACATGCATTTCCATGGCTCAGAAGATGGGTCTGACCTCAAAAGCTCACCTGTAGTTGTGCCGATCACCGGGTTCTCGACGGGCAATTTGGGTACGGTCTCCGGAACAACCCGTGAACTCAGTGAGGCTGAGGTCAACCAATTGTTGTCCGGAAAATGGTATGTAAATGTGCACAGTTCAGTGGCTAAGCCCGGTGAGTTAAGGGGGAACATTAAATTTCCGAACCCCTGAAGCACGTTCCCGGATGTTCTGAAGCGTTGATCTTTCTCTATGCAGCGGGCATCTAATTTTTAAGGTTGGTTAGCTGCTCCACGATCATTGAGATGCTTTCAAACTGTTGTGTTTGCCATGTTTTCGGCCCTGTGGTTAGCGGGCTGTGGCAACACAACAGTGAAAGTAGTGCCGCAATCCGCATTGGCTTCCACCGATAAGCTTCCTTTTAACTCCTTTACCAGATGTTGTACTACGTTTAGTCCGATGCCGAAACCTTTTTCTCCTGCTGTTCCGGTGGTGGACTTGCAGTTTCCATCGTTAATGCCGTTCAGAAGATCCCCTTCCATTCCCACGCCCGTGTCTGCAACAACAATTTTCAGCAAATGCCTTTCATCGCCTAAGAGCAGATCGAGATCAACCTTTATCTGACCACCATGCGGCGTGAATTTGATGGCGTTCGAGATGAGGTTCCCCGTGATCTGAAGCAGCTGGTTCCTGGAGAACGGTATTGTCGCGAAGTGGGGGTTAACCGTCACATTCAAACCGATGTTCTTGTGTTTGGCCTGTGGGGTATATAGCGCATCGAGCTTCGATTTGAATACCAGCAGGTTCAGCTCCTTTTCTGCCAATCCCGCTTGGTTTTTAGCCAGGAGAATTTCATCAGCAAGTTCAAGGAGCGATTTGCTGCTGTTGTTGATCAATCCTACGAGTTCGATAACTTCTTTGATGTCTGTGGTTTCACCTTGTTCAAGTATGATCTCTGAGAGGCCAATGATGCCACCCAGCGGACCCCTGATGTCATGTGCTACCTTGCTTTGTAAAGCTTCTGAGGCCTCTAGTTTTTCCTCGAGCATATGAAAGGCCTTAGAACCTTTAAGCCTTTTCACGATCGTCTCTGCAATGATTTCCAGGAGTTGCACTTTTTCTTCGCTCAGCGGCTTAACTTTCGAATCCATCACACATAAGGCACCAACATTGATGCCTTGAGCGATTTTCAAGGGAAAGCCGTGGTAATAACGAAGGGCGAGGGGGCCGTCGACATAAAACTTATCTTTAAAACGGGGATCCGCAGATAAATCAGGCACCTCATAACTGGAGGAATCCATGATGGTATACTGACATACGGAATCTTCACGTGGGATCTGCTTCACAGCCAGTCCATGACTGCCAAGCGTCCATTGGGTGTAGGAATCGATTATATTGATCAGCGATATTTCTGTACCGGCAATTTTAGCAGCCAGTAAGGTAAGATCTTTAAAGTCTTCTTCCAGATTGGTATAGTCAAGATCAAGGTTTGCAAGGCTGATCAGGCGCTGAAATTCATTATCTGGAATTGGGTTCATGGAATTCTGCATGCGGCTCAAAATCATTTAAATGGAGTACGAATATTTAATCAGTTCAGTTTCCTGAGGTTGAAACGTAGATATATTCGTTTAGGTGTCTTTATGCTCGCCCATATAACACAAAAGAACCAAATTGGTGTTATTTTTATGTTGCCGGCCCATCTGAACTTCAATTATCTTTTTTAATATAAAATTTGGAAGGGAATCGAATTTAATTACTTTTGCACCCGACCCGGGGGATTAGCTCAGCTGGCTAGAGCGCTTGCCTGGCAGGCAAGAGGTCAGCGGTTCGACTCCGCTATTCTCCACCACTTGTAAAAAGGCTTTCAACGATGTTGAAGGCCTTTTGATTTTTAAACCACGGCCTTAAGAATCTTGATCCGCGAGACAACCGATCTTTCTTCTCCACGAATGCAACCCTGATGTCCCAGATACTCATTCACCTGTGAATAACGACAAATCTGAAGAATGAGTAAGTGGCTGGTACAGCCACTATTGGACGAATTAAAAGGTCAGAAGGACTGTGTAAAACGCCTTCAGCGACATCAGGCTTAAAATCGGTAAATTGACCGCCTGGAACGAATACCTCCAGCACTTCCCGAAACCTTGATCCAATTCTGTACTGATATTTTTACCAAAACGAACCGGCTAAGGCATGCAGTGCTTTTCCTAAAATGCTTATTATTGCATTTTTTTCAAGCATTTTTATGCCTGATCGCACCTTATAAACAACAATGGAACGCATCATATCCGGAATTAATGACATCGTTTGGAGCAACGCACTGATATTTTTATGTCTGGCAACAGGAATCTATTTTTCTATTGTCACACGATTTCTCCAGATCCGCTACATCAAAGAAATGTGGCGGCTGCTGTTCGACGGCAAGAGTTCCGCGGAGGGCGTAAGCTCTTTCCAGGCTTTTGCAATTGCCATCTCCGGTCGTGTAGGTACCGGTAACATTGCAGGGGTTGCTACCGCCATCGCGATGGGTGGTCCTGGTGCCATATTCTGGATGTGGCTCATTGCATTCCTCGGCAGTGCCTCGGCTTTCATTGAAGCTACACTCGGCCAGATTTACAAGCAACTAAACAATGGTCAATATCGTGGGGGACCAGCATTTTACATTGAAAAGGGTCTGGGCATGAAGTGGTACGCCATGCTATTTTCCATCGCTACCATCATCAGCATGGCATTTTTGCTTCCGGGTACGCAAAGCAACAGTATCGCCCTGAGTATGCAGAATGCCTTTGATGTGCCGGTATTGTACTCCGGAATTGGCGTCGCCATTCTGCTTGGGTTAATCATCTTCGGTGGCGTTAAGCGAATTGGAAAGGTTGCAGAGATTGTTGTGCCCTTCATGGCAGGTGCCTACATCCTGATGGCTGTCATCATTATGCTGCTAAACATCACAGAAATTCCGGCAGTACTTTCCCTGATCATCAAATCAGCTTTTCACCTGGAACCAGCTTTTGGAGGTGTATTTGGAATGGCCATAGCCTGGGGTGTTAAGCGCGGTATTTACTCCAACGAGGCCGGTCAGGGTACTGCACCACATGCCGCTGCTGCAGCCGAAGTATCTCATCCGGTAAAACAAGGCCTGGTACAAGCCTTCTCTGTATATATCGATACGCTATTTGTTTGTACCGCAACCGCTTTCATGATCCTCTTTACAGGCCAGTACAATGTTGTGAACCCGGAGGGTGGTTTCCTGGTTGAAAACATACCGGGTGCCAAGATCGGGGCAGAATACACGCAGCTGGCGGTAAGTGCACACTTCCCTTCCATCGGTAGCGGATTTGTGGCGGTATCCCTGTTATTCTTCGCCTTCACCACCATCATGGCATACTATTACATTGCAGAAACCAACCTGAGTTACCTGGATAAAAAAGGAAATAAATGGTTGCTGAACCTGCTTCGTGTAATCATGCTTGGTGCAACCATCTTCGGTGCCGTGAAAACTGCTGAAGCGGCCTGGATGCTCGGTGATATCGGCGTGGGCGTAATGGCCTGGCTGAACGTGGTGGCCATCATCCTACTTCGTAAACCGGCTTTAAAGGCATTCAAAGATTACCAGGAACAACGTCGCGCCGGTATAGATCCGGTATTTGATCCAGTAGCATTAGGCATCGAGAACACGGATCAGTGGACCAAAGGCAGTTCATCTTCAAAATAAGCGTAAGCATCTAACAGGATTGCACTTGCACCCCGATTGTGCTCGAAGGCCAAGCCGTTAGTCAATCACTAGTTGACTCATGCCAAACCGTTGATAGATATCCCTTAAAGGTTATTGCCCTGTCATACGATCTGATATGCTAAATGAATTAATCTTTTCCTTCAACTTGTTTCGTATCTCCTCATTCAGAATTGGAGTGTCATGTGACATGGCATCGAAGTAGGAAAATTCACTAATCCACCTTCTTAAATGGTAGGTTCCAATAGCTCAGCTGGCTAGGGCTCTTGCCTGGCAGGCAAGAGGAAGCACGTAAAAACTTCGGAATTTACCGCCACCACACCCGCACCTTACCCGGACCTTACCCGCACATAACGCACACAAAGTGCGGGTGAGATGCGGCTGAAGTGTGGCTAAGGTTTGGCCGAAATTCAGCTGATTTACGATGCCATGGAGTGACTGCTAAAAACCCCATAAAAAGAAAGGCCGTAGCATTAAAAAAATGCTACGGCCGCTATTTAAATATTGTACATACAGGAGTTTATAATTGACGCGATAAAAAGACTTTCGGGTCGTTCAAGCAAGCAGGCTAGAACGTTATCGTAAACTTCGCACCTTCATTAACTTCACTTTCCACCGCAATGGTGCCGCCAAGACTGTTCACATGACTGCGCACCAGGTAGAGACCGATGCCCTTATTGCCGGCGTGTTGATCGAACTTCTGACCAAATCCGAAGATCCGGTCTTTTACCTTTTCCATGTCGAAGCCTATTCCCTTATCTTCAAAGATCAGCTGTTTCACGTTATTTTCCTGCCTGCTGGAAATTGAAATCAGCGGATAACCGTCGCTCTTTGCATACTTGATGGAGTTGGTGATCAGGTTAAGAAATATACTGTCCAGGTAAGTCTTGTTGCCATTTATCTTGGACAATGCAGAGAAGTCTGCATGAATGATCGTTTTCGAGTCCTGGATCAATGAACCCAGCGACTTCAGCACGCTATCCAGGCAATCCCCGAAGTAGATTTCCTCGGTGTGCGTGGTTAAGGCATCACGGCTGCTTAAAACATCCAGGTAATTGTTCAGCGTGTCTTTCAGGTTTTCCGTTGCGGAACGGAGTATGTGAATAAATTCGAGCGTTTCCTCATCCTGGATGGTGGATAGGTCCATTACATTAAACACGGAAAGCAGATTGTTTACCGGCGCCCTTAAATCGTGCGAAGCCGTATAAGTGAGTTGCTTCAGCTCAGTATTCGCCTTCGTCAACTTCGTTAACAGCTGATTTCTATCCTCATCAATCTTCTTCCGGTGAGTGACAACCTTTGCAATCGCGAATACAAGTTTTTCACTTTCCACGGGCATCGACGTCCAGGAAAGCCAGACACTCTCGCCATCTTTGGTCAGGTATCTGTTCTCGAAATTAAGCAGGGGCATGTTGTTGAGCACGTTTTCACGGGTTCTTGCAGTTTCCCTTCTATCATCCGGATGAACAAAGCTCTGGATCGGTCTGGAAAGCAATTCTGCCGTGGAATAACCCAGGACTTTTGACACCGTCTGATTGATCTTCTTAAAATACCCGTCGAAACCGGCGATACACAGTAAGTCGGGCGACAATTCGAAAAAAAGGTCGAGATTGAATATTTCAATTGGATTGTCGATGTT
>JARKUW010000102.1 GCA_029851965.1 Bacteroidota bacterium
GGTCTCAAGGTGGCGATCTATAAGATCAGGGTTGCTGATCAACCTGAATAGTCAACCAGTTTCTTAGGCAACGTGCAATCGTGTTTGCTACAACGGGTTTAGAGATAAAGTCATTCATCCCCGATGATATACATTTTTCCCGCTCGCCTTTAACGTTCCCCGCAGTAAGTGCGATTATCGGAATTTGATTTCGCTGCGAAATGGAACGGATCTCTTTCGTCGCAACGTAGCCGTTCATGTCTGGCATCTGGACATCCATTAAGATGATGTCGATCTGCTCTCTCTTGTAAATTTCCAGCGCTTCGACCCCTGTTGTTGCTTCAAAAATGACAACGTCAGGAGCGATCTTTTTTACGATGGTCTTTGCCAGGAGCATATTGACGGCATTGTCCTCCGCAATAATGATGTTGAAGCTCCCTTCGATGGTCTCAATCTGCTTACCGGGTGCATGCTGTGTCTGCTTGGTGTTTGAAATCAGGCTATTAAGCGAATTGTAGAGATCTTTTATTTTGATCGGCTTCATCAGGCGATGGTTGACGTTCAGTCTTTCGCATTCCTGAACGGTCAGTTCGTCTGAAGAACTATGCAGTAAGATGAATGCAGGTTCAAGAGCGGAGTCTCTAAATGAGTCCTTAATCTTACGTATGGTTTCCAGTCCGTCAATATCCGGCATGTGGTAGTCCATTAAGATAACATCAAAATGCTCTCCTGTAGCAATCAGGTCGACAGCCTCCATTCCACTGCTTACCTCAATGGAGTCAATCTGATTGAGGAGTAACATTTTGTGGATAATTGTCCGGTTGTTTGCATTGTTGTCTACAATCAGCACTTTACTTATAGCTTCATAGCTCTGTTCTACGCTCGCTTCTGCGGCCTCCGTTTTAAGGATCAGGTCGAAGAAAAACAGACTTCCTTTACCCAGGGTGCTGGACAATTCCAGCTTGCTTCCCATTAACTCAAGCAACCTGTTGGAAATGGTTAAGCCAAGCCCTGTACCACCATATTTTTTGGTTACTGAAGCATCTTCCTGAGAGAAGGCTTCAAAAATTTTAAGCATTTTATCCGGGTGGATCCCGACGCCTGTATCAGATACCGAGAATCTATAGGCCTGGTTGCCAGGGATTGTTCCATCGACCACCTGTATCTTTAGCTCTACTTCGCCGGTTTCCGTAAACTTAACTGCATTTCCCAGGAGATTTATCAGAATCTGTTTGATCCGGACTTCGTCGACCCAAACGAATTTCGAGACATTTGGTGCTATGTTGAGCAGAAATTCAAGGCGTTTGCTTTGCACCTGGTACTTGACGACGTCTGCGGCTTCTCCAAGAAGTTCATGGAGGTTGCAGCGTGTGGAGTGGATCTCCAGTTTACCTGCTTCTATTTTAGAAAAGTCAAGGATATCGTTGATGGTGTTGAGTAGTGCATTGCTGGACTGGGAGATTATACCCAGGTATTGGTGCTGTGTTTCGTTTAGCTTTGTCTTTGTAAGTAAATCTGTAAAGCCGATCACGCCGTTGAGCGGGGTGCGTATCTCATGACTCATATTGGCCAGGAACTCAGATTTGGCTTTGTTGTCGAACTCTGCTTCCTCCTTTGCGGCAAGCAATCCAGCATCCATGACTTTGACGGATGTGATGTCCTGAACGGTTCCATATATTCTTCTGCAAGAGCCATTTTGCATCTCTGGTATCCCGTAGGACTTTATCCAGGCATTGTCGCCATTTGCCCGCGTGATCTGAAGTTCCAGGCTCCAGTTGGTACCATCCTGGGTAGCCGTCTGGAATGCTGTTAATCTCTCCTGTTTGCTTTCGGGCGTATAGAATGATAGTTCATTTTCAATGGTGGGTTGGAACGTTGAGCTGACCTGAAATATGTTTCGCATTTCATCTGACCAGGTAAGTTCGTTTTCAGGTAAGGTGATTTCCCAGCCGCCAATGTGGGCGAGGCTTCTTACTTTTTCGACGTCCGCTAGTTTAGTGCGTAGTTTCTGAAGTTGATCATCCTTTTCGTTTATCGTCGCGTCCTTTTCGCTCAGCATCCCGACATTTTCATGAAGGTTATCTAAAGATAAGGTTTGATGTGGCCCGGTAGGGACACTGGTTTCGATAGGGGCACTGGTGAGGTTACTGTCTTGACCGGGCATCTGGGTGTTTTCATAAAGATCTACGAAGTGCCGCGCGATTAAAATTAGTTGCGTTCGTTGTTTTTCGGTGAGGGCGGGCTTTGGTCGATCATCAAAGACAGCCAGGATGCCGAGCTTTTCACCGTTTGCATGTAGCAGCGGAGTAGCTGCATAATATTTTAAATTATTATAAACTTCGCCTGCTTGCTTATCAGTTTGAATTGGATGAAATAACTCCAAAATCCCGCCCTGTGAAATCGATGCCTTGAAGAAGGTATCGTCTTCCTGAGAAAAACTGTATAAGTTGTGAAAACCATCAATTTCTACCCAGTGCTGTTTTTTGGACAGAAGTATGATGCCTGAGCGGGATGTTTCCAGGATTTGAGCTGCAAGTGTCGTTGTTCGTTCAATGTAGAACTTTTCCAAATTCTGAAAAGTATTATTCAAAGTAAGAGAAGTAAGTTCAGGTGAGGGCGCATTATTATTCATAGAAGAAACTTTTGATTTCAATAGCCGAAGATAACTTAATTTGAGCGGCAGATGATGTGTAATGCATATCGAATAAGGAAAAACGGGGAAATATTTGCCATATTGAGGAATGTTTGTGCTAATGTATATATAAAAAGTTTAAAAGAAAAGTTCTCGCCTTTAATACCCTAGCAACTAGACGGCTACCTAGGTCGGATCATCTCATGAATTCTCTGGGTAAGCATGGGGATTTGGAAAATCTGGCACAGTATTCATAGGATGCGCGCATTAAATAGTAGTTAAATCCCATAGTTTGTATCCGGGATTTTAACCCGAAAAAATCCGGTTGTTTGTGGCTTAACTATCCTTTTTTTCACTTTCTGCAATAATTTGTAAAAAGCTCTTGAAATATCATTAAGTTTGTGAAATATTGATAATTAACCTATTAACGCTTTTACTCATTTATGGACACTAGTGAAGACTTGAGGAAGTTAATCCTTATCGTAGATGATGAACCCAGCATCCTGAAACTGCTGAATTTTATCCTCTCTTCTACATATGAATTGGTGATTAAAACCAGTGGGATTGAAGCAATTGCGTGGTTAGAGGAAGGCAATGATCCAGATTTAATTATCTCCGACCTGATGATGCCATATTTCGATGGCAGCTCTTTAATAAGAAATCTTAAAATTAGCGGATTTTACAGAAATACTCCTGTTATATTATTATCAGGCGCTGACGACCTATCGGAAAAAGTGGAAGCCATGACGTTTACGGTAGACCGTTATCTTCAAAAGCCGTTTAATCCCACAGCACTAAAAACTTCCATTTCAGAACTTCTAGCTTCATGATTTCAACAACTACGCGACCGGAAATAAATGCTAAGATCGTTTACTATGGCAACCTTTTAAAAAGCACAATTTTTGAGGACAATGGTAACTATAGTTTTGAGCATTTTGATCATCCATTAAAATTTAAATTGTATCTGGATAATCGATCGTTATTGTCGTTGCCCGACATATTGATTATAGAGGTGGACGATAATAAAGAGTGTTTTGAACAGGTTAAATACATCAAGAGCAATCCGCTGCTTCAAGGATTGATCGTCATTCTGGCGGGGATAAAGGAAGATAAGAACTGGAGAAAAGCGGCCTTGAAGTTGAAGGTTAATGATTATTATACCTATCCGTTTCCCCTTGAAGACTTCTTTGAACGCCTGAATTTCCTGATCAAGTTCAAATTGATTAAGCCGAGGTTACTTGAACTGTCAAAGCAGATGGATGTGGAATACCAGATTCCTTTTGCAAAGAGGAGCTTCGATGTACTTGCTTCCGGAATTGGTTTATTGGCATTAACTCCTTTATTCCTGATTACCGCAATCTGTATTAAATTGGAATCTCCGGGTCCGATTGTATATAAAAGCAAGCGGGTTGGAGCAGGGTACAAGATTTTTGACTTCTATAAGTTCAGGTCCATGCGGAGTGATGCGGACAAGATGATTGAAGCTATCTCAGATTTAAATCAATACGCTGCCGACTCTAAAGACAGCAAGAGCAAATCCGCGTTTGTTAAGTTCAAAGACGATCCAAGGGTGACCAAGGTGGGTAAATTTTTGAGGAAGACGAGCATCGATGAACTTCCGCAACTGCTGAATGTGTTGCTTGGCGATATGTCCCTGGTTGGAAACCGGCCGCTACCCCTGTATGAGGCGGAGCAATTGACGACCAATGAGTGGTCCACTCGTTTTCTTGGTCCAGCGGGATTAACCGGATTGTGGCAAATCAGTAAAAGAGGTCAGAAGGATATGTCGGAACAAGAACGTAAGGAGCTTGATAATTTCTACGCGGCGAACTACTCGATTCTTCTTGACTTGAAAATTATTCTAAAAACAATTCCGGCTTTGATTCAGAAGGAGAGCGTTTAGCCCATTTGAATTCTTAACGTAACAATCTTAATTCATATAGCTTTCATGAAAAAATTACTACAAATCACTTTTTCACTTCTACTACTTGTAACTTTTAAGAGCAATGCACAAGAGTCAATTTTGAAGGATATCAATTATTCAGATCTTCAAAAATATATTGACTTGGCTAAGGCGAACTTTCCAACGATGAAAATTGCTGAGGCAAAGAAGGAACTTGTTAAAACGGGAATTCCACTAGCGCAGGCGTCCTATTTAGATATTTTCAACGCGTCTTATTTCTACAGACCTGAGAAAAAGGCTGTTTTAGATCCGGTGAATCCCTACAACTTCAATGGATTTCAATTTGGCGTCTCCGTTAACTTAGGAAGCGTGCTTGCTAAGCCTTATCAGGTGAAGCGTGCGAAGGCGGATTATAAGATTGCAGTGTTAGAAGCTCAACAGAATGATAAATTGGTTGAGATGGAAGTTAAGAGAAGATATTACGATTATATACAGCAGATCAGTCAGCTTAAAATTGCGACAAAGAGTGCTCAGGACAACAAAGGTGTTAGTGAAAGCTTACGCAATAAGTTTGAGAAAGGGGAGATTACGCTTGATGCCTACAATCAATCCCGGCTAAGTCAGTCTACTTCGGACACGGAGAAAGTAGAAGCTGAAATTAACTACTTAAAAGCGAAGGATTTGCTTGAAGAGATTATAGGGATTAAGCTTTCTGAAGTTAAATAAATTACCACTCATTAATGGATATAAAATCATTTCTACGGCTTGTTAATAAATATAAGTGGCTCTTAGTTATTGTGCCTTTAGTAGCTATTTCGGTTACCTATTACCTGGTTCAGAATTTACCAAAACAGTACCAGTCAGAGGTACGGATTTCAACTGGCATTCTTGACCCCTCCAAAAAGCTAGTATCTACTGAAACAACTGATTTCTTCAAAATCAGTCAGCAGTTTAGTAACATTATTGAGAAACTGAAAGCTAAAAAAATTACGGATTTGCTTTCATATAACTTGATGATACATGATCTTCAGCGACCAGGTGAATCATTCCGAAGCTATAGCAAGGAGCTTGATTCACTAAGTGAACAACAAAGGGCAGACTTGCTAAACCAAATCAAAGCTAAACTTGCTAAAAAATCAATCTTGACGTTAGCTGATAATAAAGGTAAGTACCGATTGTACGAAATAGTTGCTTCGATGGGTTATGACGAGGGCAGTTTGACGGATAAAATCGAAGTTTCTCATGTAGAGAATAGCGATTTCATTGACATCAGTTTTGTATCTGAAAATGCTGAGTTATCCGCTTTCATTGTTAATACTTTAGCTTCTGAGTTCATCTTGAATTATAGCTCAGATATCAATGCCAATCAGAATGTTTCTATAGCAATGCTTGATTCCCTGTTGAAAAGGAAAGAGATTGTAATGAATGAGAAGAATACTGCTCTCTCGAATTTCAAGAGAACAAAAGGTGTCTTAAACTTAGATGGACAATCAGCAACAGTCTATTCACAAATTTCTCAGTATGAAGCTCAAAGGGCTCAGGCATTGAGGGAAATTCAATCTAATCAGGGTGCGATATCGATTATTGAAGGAAAATTGAGAGGGGGTGATCCATATGTTAAGGGAAGCAGTAGGAATGATAATCAGGAGATTATAAGGTTGAAGAGGCAACTGGAAATCGCGAATGCGAGCTACATTGATAATGGTTTTAACTCCAGAGACCAAAAAAGAGTAGATTCTTTAACAAGAATCATAAGCGAGAAAAGTGCAAGAAATATAGATGAAAACATTTTGGATCCAAGAACATCAAAACAAAGCTTGGTCCAACAAAAATTGTCTTTAGAGATTGCCTTACAGCAAGCCAAAAGCAGTATAAGGACATTAGATAATCAACTTTCTATACTCAGGGGTAGATATCGGAGTATGGTACCTTATGATGCTGATATTCAAAATTACGAAAGGGAAGCTGAACTCGCTACTAAAGAATACATGGCAGCGCTAGACAGTTACAATACGAATCGCACCAATCAGAAGATGGGGCTCCAGTTACAAATCGAACAATTTGGTCTGCCGGGAAATCCAGAACCTTCAAAAGAAGTCCTCTATATTGCCGGAGCAGGATTTTCCAGTTTTTTGCTGTGTTTCTCCTTTTTGTTCGTATTGTTTTTCTTGGATAGTTCAATCGTTACGCTTAGCCAACTGGAGCTTGCAACTAAGTCAAAGTCTCTCGGTTTAATTAATTTTATTGAAGGACCTGAGAAGTCAATAAGAAGCATTTGGGCTGATAAAAGCGGCAATAAGAACTATGAGACTCTGAAAGACCTACTAAGATCTCTTCGATTTGAAATCAATAGTAAATTAGATGCCAACGGGAGTAAAATTTTAGGAATAACAAGTCTTGTTGATGGCGAAGGTAAGACGTTCTTATCGTACAGCCTTGCTTACGCATTTGCAATGACGGGAAAAAAGATTTTGTTGATTGCAGATGATCAACTTATTGTCAAATCGGATAGCAAAGAACTATCGACAAGCCAAAATTTCCAAAATTTCCTAATCAAAAAGGAAGTTCATGTTGACGATTTGATTACGATTATGAATAAGAACACTGAGAAGGATTCACTGTTAGAAATTCAGAACGTTAAAAATTTAAGGGCGGGTTTTGAAGTTCTACGCAAAGAATTTGATCTTATTATTATCGATATCAATAGTTTAAGTGATATGAATATCACGAAGGAATGGTTGTTGTTTACGGAGCAGACAATTTGCGTATACGAATCTGGAAGATCATTGACTGAAGATGACAAAAAATACATTGAATTTTTAACTGCCAATAAGGGGTTTATTGGTTGGGTGCTAAACAAGTATAATGGGCCTAAGGTTACATAGCATTTCGGATGAGGATAGTACTTATATTTACGTTGCTAGTGTATTGTTTCATTTTCGGTATTTTTGATAGAGAAATTGGCGGATTTCAGTACGGATTATTGATCGAGGGACTGATTCTGGTGGCGCTTGCCGCTGTCTTAGTTAAAACCTCCAGCGATGAATATAGTAAGCTAAATAGGGATCTATTTTATCTTTTATTGCTGTGGTTTGTCATTAGTTTGCTTGAGGCATTTAATCCCGGAGCTTCACTGATGGGATGGGTTTCCGAAATTCGGTCTACTGCATTATATCCGTTTCTCATAGTAATGCTAGGATTTTTAATCTTGAAAGAAAACCGGCATTTAGATATCTTTTTAGTCATAATAGTCGCTCTGTCCACTCTAGCATCTCTCAATGGAATAAAGCAACTTTATATAGGACCGTCTTCAGGTGAACAGGCTTTTCTTAACGGGGGGGGCTCTATTACTCACATTTTATTTGGAAGGCTTCGCGTATTTTCCTTCTACAGTGATGCAGGACAGTTTGGTGCATCTCAAGCGCAATTGGGACTAGTTTCTTTAATTTTGGCTTTTGGCTCGTTTAAGAGGTGGACGAGAATTATTTTCTTGTTATGCTCGGCTTTAATGCTGTATGGGATGTTGATATCAGGTACTCGCGGAGCTTTGTTTGCTTTAGTTATTGGCGGCTTTGTTGCCTTGATTTTAAGTAAGAATCTTAAAGTAGTTGTGTTGGGAGGTTTCATTGGACTTTTGTTTTTATCATTCCTAAAGTTTACTTACATCGGCAACAGCAACTATCAAATATATAGGTTAAGATCGGCAGTTAATCCCGATGACCCATCTCTGAATGTCCGATTTCATACCCAAAAAATTCTGCGTGAATATATGAGTACGCGTCCCTTTGGTGGCGGCTTGGGAGTTATCGGTCACAATGGAATTTTGTATAATTCTGATAAGTATTTGTCTACAGTGCCTCCCGATAGTTACTTCGTAAAGGTCTGGGCAATGTACGGAATTGTAGGTTTTACGATTTGGTTATCTATAATGCTGTACATATTCGGAAAGTGTTGCGGTATTGTCTGGCGACTAGAAGACGAGCATATAAAAGTTAAGATGATTGCTTTGACATCCGGCTTTGCAGGAATCTTGTTCTGCAGTTATGGTAATGAAGTAATCAATTCTATGCCGTCCTCGATAGTCGTTTATATGTCGTGGGTTTTTATTTATAAGAGTCCACAACTTGCAAAAGCGAAGAAAAGTTTTATTTGTTAGATGTGTTATGCCTTTTGAGATATTTATTTTGCCAGTTACTATTTGTTTCATTTTAGGTCTGAGAAGCGGACTTAAGAAATAGGAGCAGTGCTCCGATGTATAAATTACACCCGAAATGTCGATTATATCAAAAATAAAGGCGAGTCCAAGATTGAAGAGAATTGCATTGTTGTTGTTGATTCCATCTAACGAACATAAACCCCGACTTTGGGTGAAGTTTTTTCTTAATCCTTTCATACACGAGAGGGGAAAGGGCTCGATTGTTAGGAATAGATCTAGAATGGATGTTTTTCCATTCAATCAGTTTGCTCTTGGCGAAAAATCAATCATTGAGGATTTTGCGACTATAAATAACGGTGTTGGTGATGTAATAATTGGAAAAAGTACGATCATCGGTATTGGGAGTGTTGTTATTGGACCTGTAACAGTTGGAAACAATGTAATGTTGGCGCAGAATATTGTTGTATCTGGTCTCAACCACGGTTATGAAGACGTAGCTGTTCCAACATCCAGGCAGCCGGTTTCATGTAAAAAAATTGATATAGGAGATGAGGCTTGGATCGGAGCGAACTCAGTCATTACAGCTGGGGTTAAATTGGGGCGGCACTGTGTCGTGGGAGCTGGAAGTGTTGTCACAAAAGATGTACCTCCATTTTCAATTGCGGTTGGAAACCCCGCTAAAATTATTAAAATGTATAATTTTGAAGATGGGCTATGGCAAAAAGTTTAGCCCTACTTGTAGTCGATTATACTCTAAAATTATTTACTGTTTCAATAGTCGCTGTTGGCGTCTAATCTAAATTTCTTACCATGAATGAATCCATCGTCAACATTGATTTTTTAATCATAGGGCAGCAAGCCTGGGAAACAGATATTGGTAGCAATTGTAAGAACATTGCACTTGAGTTGAGTAAAACAAATCGCGTGTTATTTGTTAACTCTCCCTTGGATCGAATTACCAGATTAAAAGGGAGAAATGATGTTGAAGTAATAAGGCGAATCAATGTCATTGAAAAACGGGAACCCGGGCTGGTGCAGATTCAAAGTAACCTATGGATTTACTATCCTGACTGTATGGTCGAGTCTATCAATTGGATTAATAACAAGACAATTTTCGATTTTCTAAACAAGAGAAACAATGTCAAGTTTGCGAGATCAATTTTGCGGGTTTTAAAATCCTTAAATTTTGATAATTACGTTTTATTCAATGATGGAGAGATTTTCAAAGGCTTTCATGTGGGCCGGTACCTTAATCCGGCACTCACTGTCTATTATTTGAGAGACTTTCTAATTGGCGTTCCCTACTGGAAAAAACATGGGACTAGGTTAGAACCTCTATTGATAAGCAATTCTGATCTATGTTTGAGTAATTCCGAATACTTAACACTGTATTGCAGAAGGTACAATCCAAATTCGTTCAATATAGGACAGGGTGCAAACCTGGAAGACTTTTCAAATTTTCAGCCGGTTAAACCTGATGATCTTAAGTCTATTCCTAACCGAATAATTGGTTATGTTGGTGCATTAAGTAGTGCGAGATTAGACATTAATATTCTTATACATATTGCTACCTCTTTTCCGTCCTACAGTTTGGTTCTTGTTGGAGCGGAAGACACTGAATTTCGATCCAGTGAACTTCATAGGATGCCAAACGTTTTTTTTCTGGGACAAAAACCCATTCATACCGTCCCATCTTACATCGATTGTTTTGACGTATGTATTAATCCGCAGTTGTTGAACGAGATCACTCTAGGGAATTATCCTCGAAAAATAGATGAGTACCTTCTTCTCGGAAAGCCCGTTGTGGCGACCAAAACTGAGTCGATGGGAATTTTTAAAGAACATGTATATTTAGCGGAGAGCAATGATGATTATACAAGTATGATTCAGAAGGCGATGAGTTCAGAAGGCTCCGAATTGAAAGAGCGTCGTATTAAATTTGCCAGAACTCATACTTGGGAACAATGCATAAGCGAAATGTTCTCTCATATTCAAAATACTTTGTCTACCAATCACTTAACGCGTATTTAGGTCAGTTTATTATGAGTTTTTCAGTCTTAATCTTTTTTTCTTCTCAGCTAATCATACTTTGTTTTTGTATTTATCCAGCGATCTTAACCGCACTAGCTTACCTTCGATCGAGTGACTTAATTATTGACGGTGGTAAGCCTGATGAGGCCGATTTTGCCGTTATTGTGACTGCCTACGAACAGGTACTTTTGATACCTGAGGTGGTTAGTTCAATTCTGAGATCAAATTATGCTAATTTTACGATTTATGTGGTGGCTGACAAATGTGACGTGTCAACATTGGTGTTTGATGATCCGAGGGTAATCGTTCTTAGGCCGAAGACAACACTCGCAAACAACATAAAGTCTCATTTCTATGCAATCGATCATTTTATTCGTGATCACGAACGAGTAACTATTATCGATAGTGATAATATTATCGATTGTGAATACTTCAACGAACTTAATAAACTATTTGACAACGGTTTTAAAGCCGTACAAGGCGTTCGAAAGGCAAAAAATATAAATTCTGAACTTGCGTGTCTTGATGAAGCAGGAGACATCTACTATCGCTACGTAGATCGTTATCTGTTATTTAATTCAGGTTCTTCTGCTTCACTGGCTGGATCTGGAATGGCATTTTCTACAAAATTATACGAACAAGCATTAAGAAATGAAAGCATCAACGGCGCTGGATTTGATAAACTCTTGCAATATCGAATACTTCAGTTGGGTTACAGGATTGCCTTTGCTCCAAGAGCAATAGTTTATGATACCAAAACGAGTAAGTCGAAACAACTAATAGAACAGCGTGCGCGCTGGATAAACACGTGGTTTAAGTATGTCAGTTGGGGAGTAAAGATGATGTTGTCAGCTATTGCAAGCCGCAGTTGGAATCAGATGTTGTTTAGTATCATGCTGTTGAGACCTCCTATGTTTTTGCTGTTTTTCTTAGTTTGTATCTTGGCAATTCTTGACATCTTGTACTTTCCTGTATTACTTATCACCATAGTACTTACTGGCTTTATATTTTTAGCAGTTTTTTTTAAGTCGTTGTCTCACTTCGCCGCAGATAAGGAAATTTACAAGTCACTTAAGACGATACCGAAGTTCGTTTATCTTCAGCTTCTTGCTTTAAGCAAATCGAATAAAGCAAATAAACTTTCAGTGGCAACTAAACACGATTCCAATTAGGCGAATTTAACATATATCAACACAATGACTACTAAAATAAGAGTTTTACACACGATTAGACAAGGGAAGATTGGCGGTGGTGAAACACATGTGATTAATCTTATAGAACAGTTGAATAAAGATCGTTTTGAGAGCCTACTACTCTCATTTACCGACGGACCAATGGTCGACAGGATGAGGGAATTGGGCATTAAGACGTATATCATTAAAACGGAACGCCCTTTTGACATTAGCAAGTGGAGTCTTGTAGAAAAGATTATGATTGACGAACAGATCGATGTTGTGCACGCACATGGAACGCGAGCAAATTCAAACTCATTCTATGGTGCACAGAAACGACGAATTCCATTAGTCTATACGGTGCACGGTTGGTCTTTCCATCCTGATCAAAATTTCGTTTTTAAACGTCTGCGTATGTTTGGCGAAGCTCAGCTCATTAAAAGGTCAGATTTGACGATATGTGTGTCTGATAGTAATTTAGTTGATGGAAAACGTCATTTCAAAATGGATCGAGCAACCGTCATTAAGTCCGGGATTGACATGGATAGGTTTGATTTCATGAAAAAGTTTACCAATGTGCGGGAACAATTTAGAATTGAGAAAGGTGATATTGTCGTTGGGTACATTGTCAGGATGACAAAGCAAAAGGATCCATTTACATTGATTAGAGCTATTGCTTTGATTCCTGACGATCTCCCCGTGAAGTTTTTGTTTGTAGGTGAAGGCGATTTAAAGGATGACTCGATTGCGTTAGCCAAGAAGTTGAAAATTTATGACAGAATAATTTTTTCTGACTTTCGTCAAGATGTTCCTGACATTCTGAATTCGGTCGATATTTATTGCTTGCCTTCTCTTTGGGAGGGACTTCCAATAGGACTCCTGGAAGCCATGGCGATGAAGAAAGCAGTTGTAGCGACTGCTATTGATGGAACACAAGAAGTAATTAGGCATATGGAAAACGGTGTTCTTGTTCCCACAAGTTCGCCGAAACTTTTGGCCGAAGCACTTACTATGCTTATCAAAAGGCCGGATCTACTAAAAACTTTAGGATACAACGCTTTGCAAACGATCAAAAAAGACTATAGCATTGGAAGGATGACCAATCAAATTGAGGACGTCTATTTTAATTTGAATAATTCTTTTAAGCGCCGTTTTAAGAAGTAAATACCCGCCCATTTTCAACAGACTACATACTGAAATTAGTCAATGCAGCTCATTAAAAACATATTACTATCATTTAAGAACATACATTTTCAGTCTTTATTGGGAAATGGAATTATGGCGACATTTGGGATGCTAACGATGGCTCTCCTTTATCGGGCACTGTCGCTAAAGGACATTGGTGTTTATGTATTTTTTATGGCCATATTCGGTCTTATAGATACCTTACGATCGGGGTTTCTAACTACATCCTTCATAAAATTTTATTCTGGCACTGATGATAGAAGAGCTAGTGAAGTAGCGGGTTCCGCCTGGTGTATTGCACTTTTTATTACTGCGATGTTGATGTTCGTTAACGGTGTGTTATACTTGATTCCCTTCGATATAGGGGATCACGGAGTTGAGTTGCTACTTAGATACTTCTCATTTATTTCGCTAGCCACCTTACCGACATTTATGTCAAGCTTGGTTCTGCAGGCAGATAAGAGATTTGATCGATTCCTATGGGTGCGTCTAATTAATCAAGGTTTGTTTACTGGAACGGTGATCATACTTACGCTCCTAAGTATGGCTAACTTACAATCGGTGATTTTAGCATATATTTTTTGTAATTTATTTTCAAGTCTTTTGATCATGTTTTTTGGCTGGACAAGAATAGAGTCGTTAAGGTACTCGTCTAGAGAAGCAATAACACAATTGTTCCATTTTGGAAAATATAGTGTAGGCACCTATGTGAGTTCAAACTTATTTAAAGTCATTGATACATTTTTTATTAGCTATTTTTTAGGCCCGGCAGCGTTGGCCGTTTACAATTTATCAGGTAAATTGATACAGTTAGTTGAAATGCCATTATTGAGTTTTGCATCTTCGGGTATGCCAAGCTTGTCAGGGTACTACAATAACAATGAAAAGGAGAATATGATGCACGTCATGAAGAAGATGATTGGCGTTGTATCTATTTTGATCTCGTTGATTGCGCTTTTCTCCATCATTTTTGCTGAGCCCATAATTTTGCTCATCGGAGGCGAGAAGTATATACATACTGAAGCAGTTAATCTATTGAGGATCTTCATGGTTATGACTGTGCTTTATCCGGCTGACAGATATTTTGGGCTGACGCTGGATGTAATCCATATGCCTAAAATAAACTTCTATAAGATCCTTTGTATGTTGCTGGTTAATCTAGTGGCTGACTATTTTGGGATATTACTTTTTAAGTCGGTATATTCCATTGGTATCGCGAATATCTTCCCTATTGTGTTGTCGATTGTGATCGCATATTTTCCATTGAATAAGTATCATGCCTTCAACTTTTGGAATATGTATATAATTGGATATAATGAGTCAAAAGCAATTTTGAAGAAGATATACCGCTCGGTCGTTGTTAAGAGCTATGCTGACAGCTAAACATCGGTACGGCGCGGAAATCAAAAAGATTATTTACACTGCAATCCGGTGGAAAGTGTCCACCTTCAGGTCCCCAAAATACCAAGATCAAAGATGCTTTTTATGCCAAACAAACAATGGACGAAATTAATATCCGCATGGTTATTAAAACGCCATTAAGCACAATTCTAATTCAAAAATTGGACATTAGCATACTTCCAATTTTATCTTAAATTGCAGTAACAGAGTTCTTCAAGAAAAAAGGGGCTTCTGACATACGTAACTTTGACAAAGACTTTTCAATTTACGTTCCTTTTGTTGGTTAAGTTTATTGGCCAGACCATAAAACTGCCTCTGCCAACCCGCATGATATCAGCTATTGAAATAAGAACTTCTTTTTTCTCGTATGAACAGTTCCTTACATTGCGTTTAACGCACCAATGTTCGGGAAACGAGATTTAAGATCAGTCGTAACGGCTTTCGCCTTTTGAGGCTCATACTTGTTATTTTGTTGTCTTATTATTTTTGTATCGTTCATGTTGTTGATCATGTTGGTAATCGGCTTGTTACTGGATGTTACCAAGCCGAATCCTAGATTATTGTAGTATTCCAGAGTGCCTCCGGTATAATACAGATCTAAAATTTGCCCTTCCCAATCCCTTGAAGTATTCATTTGACCTACAGTATTGTTGTAAACCTTAGCATTTGCAAAAGTTGTTTTGCCGGGAATAAGATTTCGCTTAAACGCTTGTAATTCAAATCCCCCGTATTTTCTAGTGTTATAACAAATGTTATTGTAGATCTCATTAGTTTTCGGTTTGTCGCCTCTTGAATACAGCCACATTCTTATAGCGTTCCCCTGATAGTTTGTTAGTTTGTTGCTATGAAAGATGCCGTTTCCTTGCATATAGAAGACTCCGTTATGGTTATTGTTATTTTGGTTTATATTATTCACTACGTTGTTGTGAATGTTGTAATCCTCCACATTGGTGAACGTGCAGACACTGCCAACGTTTGGGGCATTTTCAAATCTGTTATAAGCAATTTCTACATCTCTAAAAAAACC
>JARKUW010000118.1 GCA_029851965.1 Bacteroidota bacterium
TGGGGAAGGAGTCGAACCTTCAAGGAGTAGTTAGCCCTTACGGGTTTTCCGATTCTCCACCACCGAGACAAGGAGGTGTGTTTGCCAGTTCCACCACCCAACAGGATCTGAGCAAGTGTTAAAGAACTATTTTTTCTTACTTGCTTGATACAAATGTAAAGGGATTATCGATACGTTGCAAATATAATAACCAATTATTTTTATTTTTACAAATAATATAATTAACTTAGATATACATTAACAACTCTTCAAACGATGCTAAAAAAAGAAAGCCTAAATTTAGAAATTGATAACCTGGATATTGAGATCCTTAAACAGTTGATGCACGATGCCACTAAGCCTTACACGGAAATCGCTAAAGATCTGATCGTTTCGGGTGGAACCATCCATGTAAGAATGAAGAAACTACATGAACTTGGTATCATAAAAGGCTCACACTTAATCATTGACCCTCAAAAAGCCGGTTATGACATTTGCGCCTTTCTTGGAATCTATCTTGAAAAAGGGATTCAATATAAAGATGCGGTTGCACAACTCAGCAAGATTAAAGAAGTTGTCGAACTTCACTACACAACCGGATCATACAGCATGTTCGCTAAGATCATTTGCCGGGATACTTCCCACCTCAGACATGTACTGAATGAAGAGATTCAAGCCGTAGCCGGAATCCAACGCACAGAGACCCTTATATCATTGGAGGAAAGTATCAAAAGGCAAATAGAGTTGAGCTGATTATTTTTTAAACAGGTTTTTTAACGCTTCAAGTTTCACCTGCAAGTCGCCGTCGGCTTGTTTACCTTTAGCTGCTGGTTTCACTGCAGCTGGCTTTTCCTTCGTCTTCACATCTACAGGCCGTTTTTGGGCCTTAGATGCCTCACGTGTGCGGGGTGCTTTAGGCTGCGCAGCCTGTTCGGTACGCATAGAAAGCGATATCCGCTTACGCACAACGTCAACCTCGGTGACAGTAACCTCTACCTTCTGGTGCACCTTAACTACATCATTCGGGTTTGACACAAAGCGGTTTGCAAGCTGACTGGTATGCACCAGTCCGTCCTGATGTACGCCGACATCAACGAAAGCCCCAAAGTTCGTGATGTTGGTCACGATACCCGGCAACTTCATCCCTACTTTCAGGTCCTTCACCTCGTTTACACCTTCCGTAAAGCTGAACGCCTCAAACTGTTCCCTCGGGTCCCGCCCTGGCTTCGCCAGCTCTTTCAGGATATCTGTTAGTGTCGGCAATCCGATTTCCTCGCTCACATAGGCCTCCGGCTTAATTTGCTTTTGCAGTTCCGGGCTTTTGATCAGCTGACTTACGCTGCAATTCAGATCTCTTGCCATCTTATTTACCAGGGGATATCTTTCCGGGTGGACTCCACTGGAATCAAGCGCGTGCTCCGCGTTCCGGATCCTCAAAAATCCTGCAGCCTGCTCAAAAGCTTTATCGCCCAGCCGCGGAACCTTTTTTAAACTCTCCCGGTTTTTAAAGGCGCCATGTTCATTCCTGTAGGAAACGATGTTCTGCGCCAGCTGTGGCCCAAGGCCGGATACATACGCCAACACCTGTTTCGACGCCGTGTTCAGTTCCACACCTACGGCATTCACGCAGCTCATCACGGTATCGTCCAGCGACTGCTGCAATTTATTCTGATCAACATCATGCTGGTACTGGCCTACCCCAATGGACTTCGGGTCTATTTTGACCAGTTCGGCAAGGGGATCCATCAGCCTGCGCCCGATAGACACTGCCCCACGTACAGTCAGGTCCTGAGTAGGGAACTCTTCCCGTGCAACCTCCGAAGCGGAGTAAATAGAAGCACCATTCTCACTCACCATCACGACCAGCACATCTTCGAGGCCTAAGCCACGAATGAACACTTCGGTTTCCCTGCCGGCCGTTCCATTACCAATGGCAATCGCTTCTACCCCATGTTTGCTGCACAAATTACGTATGGTATCTCCTGCCTTTTTCACATTTCCCTGCCCGGTATGGGGGTAAATGGTTGTATTCTCCAGCAGCTTGCCCTGCTGATCCAGGCAAACAACTTTACATCCTGTACGAAATCCCGGATCAATGGCCAGAACATTCTTCTGGCCCATCGGTGCTGCCAGCAGCAGCTGCCTGGCATTCTCTGCAAATACCCGTATCGCTTCCTCATCCGCTTTTTCCTTGGATAAATTGCGGATCTCAGTTTCCATAGCAGGTCCAAGCAAACGCTTGTATGCATCTGCTACCGCTAACTTCACCTGCCCTGCAGCAGGTCCTTTATCTTTTATATATTGCCGCTCTAAAATCGGTAACGCACCTTCTTCAGGGGGCATGGTTTCCAACTTCAATATGCCTTCATTTTCCGCACGACGGATCGCCAGGATCCGGTGGGATGGCGCCGCCTTAAGCGGTTCTTCCCAGGCAAAATAGTCTTTATACTTGACGCCTTCCTCTTCCTTGCCTTTGATTACCGTGGACTTAAATATTGCTTTCTGCTGAAAATACGCCCGCATCGCTGTTCTCACCTCCGCGTTCTCACTCACCATTTCCGCAATAATGTCCCGTGCACCGGCGAGGGCCTCCTCTGTATTGTTGACGCCCAGATCTGCTTGTACATACCTGGATGCTTCAGTATCCAGGTTTAGATTTCCCTGTTCAAGCAACGCAAGTGCAAGCGGCTCCAGTCCCTTTTTTCGCGCTTCCGACGCCCTGGTTTTACGTTTTGGTTTAAAAGGAAGGTAAAGGTCTTCTATGACGGTGATGTTCGTTGCCGCATTAATTTGCGCTTCAAGCTCGGGAGATAACTTATCCAAAGCAGCCAGTGCTTTCAGAATGGCCTCCCTGCGTTTGTCCAGGTCGCGAAGCTGCTGAAAACGGTCCCGGACCGCAGCCACCTGCAACTCATCTAAACTCCCCGTCATCTCTTTACGGTACCTGGAAATAAACGGAACGGTTGCCCCTTCATCTAACAAGGCTATTGTTGCAACAACCTGTTTCTCTGCAACGCCCAATTCGGCTGCGATTATTTTTGAATGTTGACTCATCGTCGATATTTTTAAAACAAAAAAATCCCGTGGGTTTTAGCCAACGGGATTATACTTTGGGTTTTTGTATACTTATTTTTTTACGTACATAACTTCTTTAACTGCTTTTACCACGCGTTCTGCATTCGGTAAACTTGCTGCAATTAAAGTTGGCGCATATGGAAGCGGCACGTCTGCACAGGTAATGCGCAACACAGGAGCATCCAGATGATCGAAAGCATTTTTTTGAACATTGAATGCAATCTCAGATGAGATCGAAGCCAATGGCCATGCTTCTTCAACAATCACCAAACGGTTCGTTTTCTTCACCGACTCAATGATGGTTGCATAGTCAATAGGACGTACAGTACGTAAGTCAATTACTTCTGCATTAATTCCTTCTTTGGTTAACTCCTCAACAGCAGGATTCACCACACGTGTTAACATTTTACCGAAGGTAACGATCGTTACGTCCGTTCCTTGTTTCACCACATTTGCTTTACCAATTTCCAGGTAATATTCTTCTTCAGGAACTTCACCTTTATCACCATACATCACCTCAGACTCCATGAAAATCACTGGATCCGGATCTATGATCGCCTGTTTTAGCAATCCTTTAGCTTCGTATGGAGTAGAAGGAACCACAACCTTTAAACCAGGGCAGTTTGCATACCAGTTTTCAAAGTTTTGGGAGTGTTGTGCACCAAGCTGTCCCGCATTACCGGTCGGCCCGCGGAAAACTATTGGAATAGAGAACTGGCCTCCACTCATAGACAACATCTTTGCAGCTCCGTTTATAATCTGATCTATCGCAACCAATGAGAAGTTGAAAGTCATAAACTCAATGATCGGAATCAATCCGTTCATTGCAGCACCAATACCTATTCCTGTAAATCCCAGCTCAGCAATGGGTGTATCAATGATACGTTTGTCGCCAAACTCATCAAGCATACCTTGACTAACTTTATAAGCACCATTATATTGAGCAACCTCTTCCCCCATCAAAAAGACGTTTTCATTCTTACGCATTTCTTCGCTTAGGGCTTCACGCAAGGCTTCTCTAAATTGAATTTCTCTCATTGTATATTCAAGTATTAACTGCGGCAAATATAAGTATTGTTAATTAAATAAAAAGTAGTGTTTTAATTACATTTCCCTTCGCAATTACATGCCGCATAAAGTAATATAAGGAGAATATATAAAGCTGTTTTCATTCGTTGTCGGCGTAAATGGCACGTTTTCATCGAACAGTTCGGAAAGTTTCTGACGCAGCAGCTCCACAAATTCGAGCTTAATCTCCGAAAGCCGGTCTCCTGCCAATCTGGTTTTACCACGCCCTTCCATAAAGTAGGCACCCGCTGTACGCATGTTGCGGATACTGTAAATATTAGGTTCTACGCGCTCCTTTCCGTTTGCCTGCTCGTACACATGGGTATAAAAAAGTGTCTGGATCAGGGCCTTGTTTTGCTTTTTCCCATTCCGCTCAAACACCTCTTCGATCGAGCTGAAGCGCAGATCATCACTACCGGTTTTGTAATCCACAATCCGCGTGATTCCGTCCTTCTCATCTATCCGGTCAATAATACCATGAAGCGTAATGCTTTTCTTTACGCCCGCTGCGAAGAACTCAAAGTTGATCTGATCCTTTTTCTCCAGTGCCAGAATCTTGAACGGCGCATGTGCTTCGTCCTGATCGAGTATAATATCCGCGTATTCCTTCACAATGGCGAGCACCACTTTCTGCATGCCGTTGTGGTTAACGGCATGTTGCTCATCGTTGAACACGATCCGCGCAAAGGCACGTTCGCTCAGGCGCGGGATCGTCTTCCGGTGTTCCGCGATGCGTTCCTTGCTGATCATCGCATCCGACCGCATCAGTTCACGGTAAAACGTTTCCAGCATCCAATGCAGCATCATTCCGATGATGTTGGCTTCTACATTTTCCACCACCTCCTTAGGCTCTTCAATCCGCGCCACATACCTGTAGAAAAACTGCAGCGGACAATCCACGTAGGTCGTTAGTGCCGTAGCAGAAAGGCGCTGTTCTCCCGTCAGGTACTTGTTCAGCAGGCCCATCACCTGTTCATCCTTCCTGATCTGCACCGGAATTTTACTTTCTGTGGCAATCTGCTGCTGCTGCTGAAAATAATTGAACTGATAACCGCTTTCATATTCCAGCTGTCTCAGGAACCTGCTGGGCTCTCCGGTATTGCGCTCATCCGTCTGCCCATTGTACACCAGACTGATGTTTTCTGCCCGTTGCAGCAGCCGGTAAAACATATATGCAGAAATGGCATCCTGATTTTCGATCACCGGCAATCCATGCGCCCGCCTTATGCCATCGGGAATAAAGCTGGTCGATATCGTCGATTGCGGCAGTACACCTTCGTTTACCCCGAGTATGTAGATGTGTTCAAAGTCCAGATTCCTGCTCTCCAGCAGACCCATGACCTGAATTCCCTGAAGCGGCTCTCCGCTAAGTGGCACCGCAATCCCCTGGATCGCTTTCTGGATCAGCGACAACACAAAAGAAAGCTCCTTCTGCTGATCACGAGGCTGATCATGTAAGTGCTCCACCAGGGTATCGTGCAGGCGGTTCAGTTCCTTCATCGTGGCGACAAACAGATCGGCCTCTGTCTGCTTCAACGTTTTCTGGGCAAGTTGATATTCCAGAATATACTTCAGAATCTCCTGAAAAGCGGATGTGGCTTCCGCAGCAGCCGTAACCCTGTTGAAGAACAACGCCAACAAACCCCGCTGCCCGATAAGTCTGGAAACAGGCACTTCCACCAGCTGTTCGTCAATAAGCTTCTGCTGTATTTTGTCACGCATCTTCTCCGAAATACCCGTTAGTGGATGGGACAGAAAAGCCTCCACCTCTTTAAAGTTAACGGTTTCGCCCTGTGTGTCATTCATCTGCGCCTGCACACACAGCCATAGGTCGGCAAGGCCGAAAATAGAGGATGCTGCAAGTGGATAACCCATCGTCACATTCAGATTTACCGGATGGTTTTTCTCGCCATCATAGTACTGGGTAGGTATGGTCTGCAGCACAGGAAGTAATAAACTCTCATCCGCAAGGATAAGGGCCACCTGTCCGGCATATACATTATCTTTCAATAGGGGATAGTCGCTTTGCAAGGCCTGATGCAGGATTTTTGCCTGTGCAGTATGACCCTGTGTCTGAAATACATTCACCTTCTTTACCTTCGATTTAATCAGCGACCGGCTTCCTTCCAGCGCGTTGACCAGCCCGGTTTTTTCCAGGTTTTTCCGGAGGAACAATCCAGCTTCCTGGGTGCTGTCCTTCATATAATAGCTATCGGTATCAAAGTAGAACAGCGCCAGGCCCTGGTCCTGAAGACGCTTAAAGACCACGGCCTCGGCCTGGGTTAGGGCATTGAAGCCCACAAACACCAGCTTGCCTTTTTCAAAAGGAGCGGTAAAGCCGGGCAGGCCTTTTCCCGCCGCCAGATTCCGGTACACCTGCCCCATCGTGATAAATCCCTTCGCCTTCAGCGCGGCATGATACTGTTCATAGATCGCGGGCATCCTCCGCCACATGCGTATAAACTGCTCCTGCTGCTTCTTCTGTTTTCCTTCCGAGTAGGAGCGCCAGAATCCACGTAAAAACTCCTGCTGCTCCTCCGTCAGGTAATCGAACTGCAAATCTATTTCCGCAATATCCTCAAGCTCCTCGAACAATTTAAAAGCATCCACCAGATCATTATCAATCTGCGAAAAGTCACTCAAAATGATTCGTGCAATTGGATAGAACTTCGCAGGTTCCATCGCTTTCATGCCATCCTTTTCCAACAGGTCGTTGTACACCTTAAACAATGTAAAGAACTGCGTAAAAGGGTCGGCGATCTTCAGGTCCGAGGAAAGCGCAAACAGCTCTTGAATGGTGTAGAATGAAGGACTCCAAAAGGGCCGCTGAAGTATTCTGCCGATGTGATTTTGCAGGTAAGCCGCCGGGCGTTTATTGTTAAAAATAATTGCAGAATGTTGTAGGTTGTCCCCCAACCGCTCAATTAAATCTTCCGCTACCTCTTCTAAAAATGGTCTCATACTTGTTTTAGTTTACCCGTAACCGCGTAAAATAAATACGTTTGTACGCTCTTATAACCCATTGCCACCAGCAGATCACTATAGTGATCCACCTGCTCAATGTGTTTGTTGCTTTCTTCCAATGTAAATTTATAATCGATAATGGTTACCCCATCCGGGTGGATCAGCACCTTATCCGGCCGGTAACTTTTGCCTTCTGCGTCGATGATCGTCTGCTCCGTCAGCCGTTCACTGCTTTTATTCAACAGTACCTGCAGATCCCGGTTGTTCAATACGGCCAGCGCCTGTGCCTCCAAACCCTCCAGCTCCTCTGTCTTAACGATGCCTTCTAAAAGCAGGTTATTGAGCACACGGCTGACATCTTCCGCATCAACAGCCATCGCCAGTACTTCATGTAAGATCGTTCCCAGCCGGCCGGCATTGTTCCCCGTCAGCAGGTCAATTTCACTGCGCTTTAAACCGGCACTAAAGACCTGACTCAACCTGTCGGATGTCGGATAATGCCCCAGCTTTATGGCCGAACCGCCATCTTCAAACTCCTCCGGGCTGTTCACTGGTTCATCGATGATGTATTCTCCGTCTTCCGAAAACTCCGCGTCAAGGGTCTTCAGCAGCAGATCACCGATGTGCGTAATGGATTCTGACTTCTTCCCAACCGTGCTGATGTACAGATATTCTTTAGACCGGGTGGTTGCCACGTAAAGCATATTGAGCGCATCCATCTTGTTGAACAGGAGCTCCTCAAAGTAGGGCCTGGCGACGGCCGATTTCCCCAGGTCCTTGTTGTATTTTAATGGTATGCTTTGCAAATGGTGGTACGGTGTACCCGCCGCAGGTACCCAAAAGATGCTGTTCGTTTTTCCATTGATTTCCCAGTTGCAAAATGGGAGCATGACCGCCTTAAAAGCAAGGCCCTTTGATTTATGTATCGTCACCACCTGTACCGCATCGGCACTTTCCGAGGAGGGGAGCGTTTTCCGCAATCCTTCTTCTTCCCAGTACCGCAAGAATGCGGCAACACCTTTCTCACCCTGCCGGGCGAAATTCCCGGTCAGATCCCTGAAGGCAAAAAGATAGGGAAGATGAGCCTCCATGCCGGTTAAGCCGTAAGCTTCCAAAATCTTCTCGACCAGTTCCGGCAAAGGCTGCTGCATCCAGGTTTGCCAATGCATACACAATGCAGGCGGCAGGACCTCCGTCAACTGTGCCAAAGTTTTAAATTTCAGCCCAAAATAATGATGGGTCTCTACCGATCTTCCATGGAGCCGCGCATACAGGCTGATGCAATTGGCTTTATAAAGTCCGGTATTTCCCGGCACCCCGGCCAGGACATTCAATGTATTCAATATGAGCTTAATTGCCGGATTGTTGGCAATCAGCAACGCCTCTCCGCTAATCACATTGATGCCGGCCTCCAAGAGGGCCTTTACCGTTGCGATCGCCTCTGAGTTTTTCCGCACCAGTACGCAGATGTCTTTCCGCTTGTATTTGCGAACCTCCAGCAGTTCTTTAATTTCATCCAGCATTCGCCGGATGGCCTGATCCATGAAGTTGTTCCGGTTTATTGCCGTGCCATCAGCATCCTCTTTTAATACAAGGCACTTTATCGTCCCGCCGCTAAGCGTCTTCGGCGTCAGCTTTTGGGTTGCCGCAACATATACGTCCGTGACAATGCGGTCGAAACCCATTTTCTGCCACCAGGAAACAACTGCTCCATCGGCATCCTGATCATCTATGGTATCATTCAGCTGCCTTTGAAG
>JARKUW010000156.1 GCA_029851965.1 Bacteroidota bacterium
GCTCGGGACGGTTGTTGTGATGGGAATGGTTATATGAGGAGGGCTATTGGCATTGGGGCAGGCATTTTGATGATGGTTGTCGTTTATGGGTTGCCGGGTTGCGGATCGTTGAGGGATTTAGGTAAGGACAAGGAGATCATCAGGACTTCATCAGACAGCAGCTTGGTTTATAGGGGCCTGACAAAGCAGCACAGCAGGCGGATGATGGAAGCGACGGTGCTGAGCAGGGATTCGACGGAGGCAGACTACACCTTCGAGGTATGGCCCAAGGGAAAGTTCACTTACTCACCGGAAATGGGCTTTGAGGGTGAGGCATTGAAAGTTACGATCAGGGGATCTCAGAAAAAAACGAGCGCAATAGCGGCACGTCAGTTGGTGGAGGATGAGGTAAGCCGGGCGGACGACCAGCGCCTGGAGTTTCAGCACAAGTCTGAAGGCCTCGAGAAGACGGTTCAGGTTCGTAGAACGTTTGGATGGAAAATGATCGTTGGCATTTTAGTGTTAAGTGGTATGCTGATCGTTCTTGTATTTGGACGGTTTTTCAAACATCGCCTTTCTTTTTTGAAGCGGGGTATTTCTCTCTTGAAGCCGGATACAGGAAACAAGAAATGAGTGGGATCTTAATAGGGATCGTTGATTCCAGGGGATCCGGATCATTGCCAGACATCGGCGGATTTTTGTTTTCACAAATCACCATATGAGGTACAAAACCGGCAAGGTCAGCAGGTAAAATTATGTTCAAAGAAGTATGGTTACGATCCCTTAGCAAAAAGTTCACACTGGCTTAACTCCGTTGGTAAAAAAGATTTAGTAACTTTATTTATAAAACCAACTGGCTCGTGTACAGCTATTTAGAAACGGGGAGATACTGAACAAAATATAAAACCTGGAACAAAAAAATCTCCCGTCTATACACGCTGCAGGTAAATTTGACGTTAATGAGGGAAACCAAACACATTAAAGATCGTTGATGTAAGTGTATCTAATTGTTGATGTAAATGTATATGATCGTTAAAAACTTAAGACAATATAGCGTATGAAGATCTTTGTCGTGATCGTTACCTACAATGGCAGTAAATGGCTTAAGAAATGCCTCAGCAGCGTATTTGAATCAAATGTCGCTGTAGAGGTGATCGTTGTCGATAACAATTCAACGGATGATTCGCTGGAAATCGTCAGCCAGTTTAAGGAGGTCAGAATTTTTCAGTCAAGGGAAAACCTTGGGTTTGGGAAAGCAAATAACACCGGTATACAATATGCACTTGACCACGGTGCGGACTATGTATTCCTTTTGAATCAGGATGCCTGGCTGAGGCCGGATACAATTGAACATTTGCTGGAAGCGAGCCTGAACCATCCGGAATACTATGTCCTGAGCCCGTTACACCTGGAAGGAACGGAAACCAAACTGGACCTGAACTTTCAGCATTACATCAGTCCGGAGAACTGCCAGGGTCTCCTTTCTGACCTTGCAGTATCGCAGGCAGAGTTGAAGGATGTATATGAGATCAGATTTGTGAATGCCGCAATGTGGCTCATACCGGCCCGTGCCCTGCTGGAAATTGGTGGGTTTGATCCTTTATTTCCACATTATGGCGAGGACAATGACTTCGTCAAACGCGTACAATACCATGGTTATAAGGTTGGCATCTGCCCGGGAGTAGTTGGCGTACATGACCGCCCGCAGCGGAATGACTTAGCCGAAGCCGCAAGGTACCATAGATCACAGAAAAAGCTGGAGACGAATGCATTGATCAAATTGAAAAATATCAACGCGGGCTTAGGTTCCATCGCAGCGCGGATCTATATGACCATGTTTAAGAATATTCTGGCGTCTGTATTCCGGCTGGAATTTTCCGAAGCCGGAAAGCACCTGCGCGTGGCCTGGAATACCACGGCACAAATGAATCAGGTGATCAAACACCGGACGATTTCAGGGAAACCGGGGGCCTCATCGGCCTGGCTGCGCAACAGCCATCCGGTAAATGCCATCCAGCTTCTCGACTACAGCATCCCAGGAGAACTTCATTGAAAATTCCTTTGCTTTCTGCCCCATAGTCACTTTTAGACTTTCGTCGTCCAGGAACTTCTGTATCGCTTGTTGCAGCTCATCAACATTGGTATGGTCCACAAGTAAGCCCTGCTCCCCTTCTGTAATATGCCCGTCCATACCTGTGGCTTTGGCCCCGATGATTGGCAAACCGCAGGCCATGGCTTCAATATACGCACGGCCGAACACCTCTCTGAAGCTTGGGAGGACAAACAGATCATACTTTTCGAGCGTTTCCGGCACGACCTCATAGTCGATATGCCCGTGAAAAAAGACCTTGTCAGCAATCTCGGTACCTTCGACGATCCCCTTTAACGTATCCAGAAAAGGTCCATCCCCATAGATGTCGTAAGTAAATCCTTCCTTGATCTGTAAGAGAGCATAAAGCACCTTGTCTATGTTTTTCCAGTAGAGCAGCCTGGATACGGTCACGATCTTAAGTGTTTGATGGGGCGTATACACCTTATTTCGCGACAAAAAGCGCTGATCGATACCATGGGAGACCACATGAGCGTTGGGATTCATGGTATCCATGATCTCTTTACCCGAATGTCCGATATTTATGACGGCACTTGCTGCAGAAACAAATTTTCGAATGTGCCGGAACAGGTATTCTACCCGACCGATATGCCGTACGGTGATTACATACGGAATTTTGAACCAGCGGTGCAGGTTGTAGGCCATTCCAAGATCTGCGATCAGGTTGTGACCATGCACTACATCAATCTGGTTGTCCTTAATGATTTTGGAGAGCCGTTTTCTGTGGCGCAGATAGCCGAGGCTCATGTAGAAGGACCACAACCTATGGTTCCATTTAAATGTGGGAACTCCGATGATCTCAATCTGACGGCCCCTGGAGGTGTAATGCTGAAGGTCCAGGAAGCGCTTGTGATCTATATATTTAGAAGAAAATGGCGTTAGAAAGGACGTATGCAGCACAAACACAAAGGTATAGGTGACATCAGGATGTAATTGCTCATGCAATTCTGCGGTGGTAAGCAGAACGTCATTCTCGCGGATCTTGTTTGGAAGAATAGGAGCAGGAAGTAAGTTGGTCAGAACCAGTATATTCATCAGTGCAAATTTAGACACACCAATACCACGTTATGCCGCGGTACCGGTAAATCAGTTTTAAGAATTAAACAGCCGCTTAGCCCGGGATGTTCTTGCCGGCAAGGAATTGTGAAAATGTGTTTACTGTTCTCTCGCTGCATATAACACTATTGTACAGAGCGGTACAGTTTGTCGATCCGGGAGATTATAGAACTCCAGGAGAAACCCTCCGAAAACGTTTTGGCTTTTTTTCCCATCGTAATCTTCAGCGACGTATCGTCAATAAACTTTTGAATGGCCGCCTTTACATCGTTGACATCATTGTGGTCGACAAGAAATCCCTGCTCACCTTCGGTGATGTATCCATCCATGCCTGTTTTGCGTGCGCCGATAACTGGCAGGCCGCAGGCCATCGCCTCGATGTACACCCTGCCAAAAAGCTCCGTGAAGCTTGGCAGGACGAACAGGTCGTACGTGGCCAGTGTTTGCGGAACCAGATCGTATGCGATATACCCATGAAATGTAACCCGGTCTTTGATAGAAGACTGGGCTACAATCTCCTTCAAGCGACCCTCATAGGGGCCATCGCCATAAATATCGTAAGTAAAGCCTGATCCGATCTGCTCCAGTGCAAAGATGACCTGGTCCAGATTCTTCCAGTCGAGCAGCCTGCAAACACTTACGATACGCAGTGTATCCCCGCTGGAGTATCTTTTTTGCTGCGAAAGAAAACGTTCATCTATCCCGTGGGAGATCAGATGCGAATTCTTGTTCCAGGATCCGACTTTCTGCTGCTCAGCATAGCCGAGGCTGATGAGGGCTTTCGCGCCGGCGACGAACTTCTTAACCCGCTGCTGAAAGTGAGCGATCCTGCTAAATTGGCGAACGGTAACGACGTAAGGTATATTAAAGGACTTTGAGAGGTGATAAGCCATGCCGACGTCACCCATGATGTTGTGGGCGTGAATGAGATCGATCTTATGGTCCCGAACGATTCGACTGAGTATTTTGCGGTTTTTTAAATAGGCCAGGCAAATGTAGAACGGCCACATAATCGTATTGAGCCGGTGTGCAGGAACAGGAATGATTTCGATCTCCCGTCCTTCGTAGGTGTACTTCTTAAGATCCAGAAAGGTCTTGTGTTCGCGGTGTTTACCGGGCAGCAAATGCGTAAAAAAAGAGGTGGAAAGTACGAAGACAAAGGTATATTTGACGTCTTTGTACATGCTTTCATGCAGGTCAGCAGTTCTAATCAGGACATCGTTCTCGCGGACATTTTTAGTAAGTATCGGCGCTGGAAGGACATTGGTAAGCACAAGTATATTCATAGCATCTGGAACGGATCTGTTCGTATCAGAACGAATTTTGCATCAGGGTATTTCAACCGGCAGATTAGGAAACTAAAGTGAAATTGCAAACTTAATGTTAACTACTGCCTGTTTATAATTACATTTAGTATTACCTTGTAAAACTAAAAAAGCAAAAACTGGGAATCAAGCCGATCCGTGTTTTGTGCATCAATATGTACACTGACCTGGCATCAGCGATCACCAGCCTAAGCATCAGATCGCATGGAATTATTGAACAAACCATCAGCAGAGACCCTTCAGGCGCTGGAAGCGATACCAGCAAACATTTGCATACTTGCAGCCGATTACTGCGTCCTGACGGCGAGCGAAAGTTATCTGCGGACAACCGGAACACAACGTGAGCAAATTAGAGGGAAGTGTGTATTTGATATTTTCCCTGCAAACCCGGAAAGTCCTGAGGGTAATGGCCTGATGCGCCTTGAAGACTCCCTGAATACGGTATTGCGGACCAGAAAGCCCCATCAGATTGAAACATTTCGCCATGATCTGATGAATCATCAGGAGCAACCGCAGTTTGTTCCACACTACTGGACCTCAATCAATACACCTGTTCTGGACGCGGATGGAAACGTGAGTTATATCATACACATGACAACAGATGTGACGAATACGATACTTGCAGACGAACTGACGACAACCAACAAGGAACTTCGTGCGGAGAATGCGGCGCTGATCGAATGGCAGGAACAAATGGCAAGGCTGAACCACCAGCTGAAAGAAAGTGAAGAACGTTTCCGCGGGGTTTTTGAACAGGCACCGGTAGGCATGGCGGTGCTTAGGGGGCCGGAACACATCATTGAACAGGCAAACGACAACATTTTGAAGATCTGGGGGCGGACTCCGGAGGAGGTTATGAACCTGCCGCATAAAGCAGCCCGGCCGGAACTAAAAGGACAACCGATCCACGGCTGGCTTGACGAGGTTTACCGGACTGGTAAACCACGGACAAACCGGGAACTGAAACTGAATTTCAAAGCGGGCACGGGGCTGCGTGAAGCTTACGTAAACTCCGTGTATCAGCCCCTCTATGATGGGCAGAACGGGGTACCCGGCATCCTGATTATTATTGATGAGGTGACGGAGCGGGTGCTTGCCAGACAGCAGGCGGAAAGGGCGCAGGAGCAGCTGCGCATGGCGATTGAATCTGCCGACCTGGGTACCTGGCATATGGATGCCGAGAGCGGTGCCTTTTTCCCTTCGCCAAGGATGAAAGAACTTTTTGGCTATGGAAGAGAAGAAGAGATGACTTTTGAAGGTGCTATGGCCCAGGTAACCGATGAGTACCGTAATCAAGTTCGGAAAGCTATAGAGGGCGGTATACGCGCGGGTGAAAAACTGGATATGGAACACTCCATCATCGGCCGCAACAATGGGAAGCTGCGTTGGGTAAGAACAACGGGAATACTGTACCAGAATGGAATAACACCTGCTCAGTTCTCGGGAACATTGCTGGACATCACGGAACGCAAAGAGATAGAACAGCGCAAGGATGATTTCATCAGCGTAGCCAGCCATGAGCTGAAGACGCCCTTAACGACATTAAAAGCCTCCATGCAGATCCTGACGAAAATTTACGCCTCGGATCCAACGTCCGAAAAAATACCGGGTTTCCTGGAACGGGCGAACCGAAGCATGGCCCTGCTGCTGCACCTGATTGATGACCTGATGAATGTATCGCGGCTTCAGCATGGAAAGCTGCCGCTGAACCGAACCACGTTCAACCTGATGGACCTGATCCGCGACTCCTGCGACCGCGTAGGCGTACTGCGGACCCACGAGCTTGTTTTTAATGGCGACAGCCAGATGCAGGTATGTGCCGATCAGCACCGGATAGCACAGGTGATCGTTAACCTGGTGAACAATGCGGTAAAGTATGCAAGCAGCTCGAACAAGATCGTCTTCGAGGTAGAAAAGAGCGGTGACTACGTGAAAGTGGCTGTACAGGACTTCGGCCCGGGAATTCCTGCCGAAAAACTCACACATTTGTTTGACCGCTATTACCGGGTAAGTGATTCCGGCCTGCAGTTTTCTGGCCTGGGTCTCGGCCTTTACATTTCAGCAGAGATTGTGGACCGGCATGGCGGAAAGATCGGTGTGCTGAGCAACCTTGGTCGTGGAAGTACCTTCTGGTTTACCCTTCCGCTGACACGATAACTGTTGTGCAAAATTGCCGCACCTTAAATTCAATGCTCGCGCCAACCATTACGCTAAAATTCTGTTTACGTATATTTGACACAAACTTAATACAGAACACACGCGAGCGCAAAACATGGACATTACAAAAGGTCTGCAAGGAATAAAACATTCCCTATTTACCCGTTTATCTTACCTGATACCGAAACAAAAGGGACTGATCGTCTTCTACCCTACTCACCATAAATCCGGCTTTTCCGGCAATCTGAAAAGTTTTTTCACCTACATGAACAGCGCTCCGGAATGCAGCAGGTACACACCGGTATGGTGCACAGACAATAAGGAGACCTACGGGTTGTTGAAATCGATGGGTTACCAGGTGGTCCGCAACAAGGTAGATGCATACATAATGCTGCTGCGTGCGGAGCACATTATACAAGATAGTACACATATTTTGTTGTGCGGCAACTTCTCTATTATACAGCTGTGGCATGGCAATGGATTTAAAAATTCCGCTTTGCTGGACACCACCAACTCCCTGGAGATGCAGGCCCTACTCAGAAAGGCTTATAAGCACTACAGAATAATCGCCGCTTCTTCAAAGGCGCATCAGGAATTGATGATCCGGAGTTTCGAGAATGAGAACGTACGCATCGTGGGTTCTCCGAAGAACGATGTGTTTTATGAAGGCCCGGAGTTGATTGCACGGATTAAAAAACAATATGGACTGGAAGGTTATAGCAAGATCTTTGCATATACGCCTACATTCCGTGACATTGGGGCTTTTGACCCCTTCCCGCCGCGTTTCTGGGAGGCATTGAACCTCTGGCTTGCCCGGCACAATGCCGTATTTGTGGTAAAAAAGCATCCCTGGGATAAGACATTGGTCGTTCCGGAACATTTTGAACACATTAAAGATTTTACCACCACCTTTAGTGACGCCCAGGAGTTGCTGCTCGTTGCAGACGTACTGATATCCGATTATAGTGCCATTGTCACAGATTTCGCGATCACCGGAAAACCGATCATCTATTATTTCCATGATTACGACAATTACACGGACATACGCAGCTTCTATTACGATCTGAAAGCCGTTCTTCCCGGCCCGTTTGTATATGACAGTGAGGACCTTCTTGCCTGCATTCAGGATCTTTCCTGGTTTGATGACCCGGGGTATCAGGTGGAATTCCAGAAATTTCTGGCTACCTTCCATACTTATATGGACGGCGACTCTTCCAGAAGGGTATTCCAGGAAATGGAGAAGCTCAATTAACCAAACCGGACAACACCTCATTTCTGCTGATGAAGCTGGTCTTCATCAGCAGAAATGAAATAACATGCCTCCAGGCCGATAACTTAAGGCAGCAAGAACTTGTGGTGTATGAAGTGCCTTGGCTGCTAAACATTAATACTGATGAAAAAAATCTATTTTGTATTGGGTGGCTTTCCTGTCGTTTCTCAATCATTTATATACAACCAGATCACGGAGGTGATGAAAAATAAGGATCTGGAGATCCGGATCCTGGTATTGAATAAGAAGAAGGGCAAAGTGCATGCAGAATATGACCACCTGAACAACCTTGTGGACTACCTGCCTTCAGGAAGGGAAAAAGGCTTGTTGAGTAAACTGACACTGATCCTGAAATCGTTTTTAAGTCTAGCATTTTCAAATCCCTTACTGCTCCTGAGGGCGCTGAATTTTATGAAGTACGGCCGGGATTCCGCAAACGGACACTACCTGATCCGTGCGGCACAATTCTCCCGGCTGCAGCCGGAACTCTATCATTGCCATTTTGGTACCACTGGAAGGCTGGTTGCAGACCTCCGGGATATGGGCGCTGTGAAGGACAGGATGATCACCTCTTTCCATGGTAAAGACATCACGGTTTATCCGCAGCAATTTGGCAAGGACTATTACAGGAGGTTGTTTGGTACCGCGGATCTGTTTACGGCGAACTCGCGTTTCATTATGGGGAAAATGCAGGAGAATGGATGTCCGCCAGCTCAGATTGTTAAGATACCGATGTGCCTTGACCTGGGTAAGTTTGCATTCAGAGAAGCACCCCCACGCGGAAAAACGTTTAAGATCCTTACTGTCGGACGGCTGGTAGAAAAGAAAGGATACGCCTATTCACTTGCAGCAGCGGCCCTGCTCAAAGCTGCAGGAGTTGACTTTGTGTACAACATTATTGGCGACGGGCCTTTGATGGAAGATATGGTAAAGCGTGCCCGGCAACTTGGTATTTCCGATGAGGTTGTATTTCATGGTGCCATGATGCAGGCTCATGTAAAAGATTATTACCAGAATTCGGACGTATTTATGCTGCCAAGCGTCACTGCGCCTAACGGGGACACCGAAGGCCAGGGACTCGTGTTACAGGAAGCGCAAGCCATCGGGCTTCCTGTTGTGGCTACACTGCACAATGGATTTCCGGATAGCATTATGGATGGTCATACTGGATTTCTGGTGCCGGAAAAGGACCCCCAGGCATTATTTGAAAAACTGCGTCAATTGGCTGATGATGAACATCTTTGCCACACAATGGGTAGACTTGGGCGTCAGTTTGTGGAGAAAAACTTCGATGCGCAGCGGACCACACAGCAGCTGCATGCGGTATATGATCGGTTGATCAAGCGCGGCAGCAACTGAGACCGCGCTTGACATGAGGCCGTTCAGGGCAACGGTTTACGCGGCTGCTTCTAACGTACGGCATCCGGGATGTGAACACAAGCCACACAACACTACTCACAAATTTCACAGTTTAGCCAAAAACCCTGGACTTTTAACGCTCTAGACAACAAAAAACAAGACAATTCTAAGAAATTGTAGGTTTGATGCTACAGAACACCTAAAAAAAAGCTCACAAAATTTCACACTTTACCCGAACAAAAAACAACAATTTTTGGCCGATGCTTCGTAAAAGCGTGCTTCAAACCGACCGGGCGTAAAAGACCTGGCTGCGGCAGGGATCTTTGAGAATAGTCTTGGAAGCGCTGACATAAGGAGCTGCGAAAAACCGAGAATATGTCAAAAGTTTATACACACAATATCATCAATTTTATACATATTTGTTACAAACCTAAACGAATCGCCTGGTGATCATTGCCCTTATTACACTTGTTGTACTCGCCGTATTTTCTTGTTTAAGCATTTACTTCAATGCGCAGGAGGTTGATCGCGACGACGAAAATTTCTGATGTGGAAAGCAGTTTCAGTTTCACATTTCCAACAAAACTTTTGAAGAATTAAAATTTAGGTACAAATGTTGTTATAAGTAGCGCAAATGGCCTAAAACCACCTAAAAGGGGGTTTTTAGTGAATAATTTACTTGAAACTATACAGATCGCTGAATAATATCATGTACAGTATAGTCGAAAAACTTTCAATACTTAACTTAAAATATTCGGATTTATGAGCAAACATTATGGACAGATTTTAGAACGGGCAATTAGAAGAAGTGGAAGTTCAATCAGTGATGTAGCCCGTTTGTTGAACATCAATCGGCGTTCCGTTTACAATTGGTTCAACCAGCAGCAGTTAAAGCCGGAGCTATTTTATAAAATCGGTCACGCGATCCACTATGATTTCTCCGTTGATCTTCCAGATTTGTTTACGCCGGAAGACTTCGTCTTGAAACCACGGCTGGCGGTAAACTTTCGGGGTGAGTTATTGGAAGAGCATGCGAACCAGGCTTCCTGGAAAGAGAAGTACATTGAGTTACTGGAAAAACATAATGCTTTGCTAAGCGGGTTGGTTGAAACAGAACAACAGCAGAACAATTAAGGGTTACGCATACCAGGAACCTGTCCGTCAACTGATTTGCGAATGGAATGATCATGGGAAGAAGTGATCATGGCTTTTTCTGCCGATCTAAAAAGTGAACTCATTGATCTGAGCAGTGTGGGACTTATAATCCGGACACTTATTCAGAATAACATTGTAGTTATAATCGACTATACAGATAATTTTATTGCCGCCTCTTTTTAAATCCAAGTGGCTCTCTGCGATAATATCATAGTCTTCAGAATCAAAAGTTCGATATTGAAAACTGGTGTCTAAATAAATAACTCTATACATCATATCACATATTTATAAAGGATACAACGCCGGGATTGTTCGGATAGTTTAATAAAATTTCATATTAAATCTGCCTTCGAATGGCCGAAAAGGGTTCAACAAAGGTACCGGACTAAATTTTTCATGGTCAGGAGCGCCAAAAAAGACGATTTTCCTTACCGACGGCAACTGTGAAAATTTGATTACATTTTCTGGAAATCAGAAATCTTCGTAGTCTGCATCAATTTCTTTTGCACGGAGCACCACATGAATTGCGATGAGCAGATCTAAAAGAATTAAGGTAACAAATATGCTTTCCATAATATCTGGTTAAAATGAAAATCTATCCCGGGTATTATGGGGCTAAATCTCGGTAGTGAACTGAAGTTAATTATACAACAATAATATTGTTAACGTCAAATTTATTTTCTACTGGTCTATTTTGCTGCTAAACAAATCTGGTTACTTGCTGGTGTCCTCACCTGAGCGTGTAAGGTGACCCGATTTAGGTAGGGCAATATGCATATACCACGTTATTTTTGAAAACAGTTGTCTAATCGTATAGTTTTCGGTTCTGCCAACTTCACTAAAGATATTACAATCCGGCACCACATTGATCATTAAAACACTTGAAAACAACATTTTAGTCTTCAACAAAGATTGTTCCCATCCTCGTATTTTGCGTTGGCATGGCTCTTGCACCCGTTAAAAAGAATTTTAATCTTCTTATTTTCTGTTTATTTTTGTGCTATTTTCTTTTAAATGATTACACAAATGCTCGATAGGGATGGTGCAGCAGGCACTTTGCAAAAGTCCCGGACCGGAATCACCGGTCTTGATGAAATTACCGGTGGTGGTTTGCCACTCGGGCGGCCTACACTAATCTGCGGTGGTGCCGGCTGCGGAAAGACATTGATGTCCATAGAATATATCGTGCGTGGTGCCCTGGAATATAATGAGCCTGGCGTATTCATGGCATTTGAGGAAAAGGCCGAAGAGCTCGCACTGAATGTTGCATCTCTTGGTTTTAACCTGGACCAGCTCATAGCAGACAAAATGGTCCGGATAGATCACGTTCACATTGAACGAAGTGAAATTGAGGAAACGGGTGAATATGACCTTGATGGCCTGTTTATCCGGCTGGGACATGCCATTGACGTTATAGGTGCCAAGCGTGTTGTACTGGATACCATCGAAAACTTATTCTCGGGCTTATCTAACGACACCATCCTGAGATCGGAACTGAGAAGACTGTTTCAGTGGCTTAAATCTAAAGGCGTTACGGCCATCATCACCGGAGAGCGGGGAGAAAGTGCGCTGACGCGCCAGGGACTGGAAGAATACGTTTCCGACTGTGTCATCCTGCTGGATCATAGAATATCAAATCAGATTTCCACACGGTTATTGCGCATTGTGAAGTACAGAGGCTCAATGCATGGCACCAACGAATATCCATTCCTGATCGACGAGGATGGAATTTCCATTTTCCCGGTAACATCGTTAAAACTTAATGCGCCTGTATCTACAGAAACCATCAGTTCCGGCATAAAGAATCTGGACAGCATGCTGGCTGGAAAAGGCTACTACAAAGGCAGCAGTGTATTGGTATCCGGAACCGCCGGGACGGGCAAGACGAGTATGGCAGCCACCTTTGCACACGCGAACTGCCTGGAAAAGCGTAAGGTGATCTACTTTGCTTATGAGGAATCACCGATGCAGATTCAACGGAACATGCAGTCCATTGGAATAGATCTTTCCAAACACGTAGACGACGGATTACTGCAGTTTCACTCCTCACGCCCGACACTGTTCGGACTGGAGATGCACCTGGTTTCTATCCATAAGAAAATTATGAGTTACAAACCGGACGTGGTGATTCTGGACCCAATTACAAATCTGATTACCGTAGGATCCGTAAGTGAGGTAAAAGGCATGCTGATCCGTTTAATCGACTTTATACAGAACGAAAACATTACCGTGATGTTTACCGCGCTGGCCTTGAACAATACCTTGAATGAACAGACGGATGAAGGCATATCTTCTCTTGTAGATACCTGGCTGCTGATTCGCGATATTGAATCGAACGGAGAGCGTAACCGCGGTTTGTATGTGATGAAATCCCGCGGCGTTGGTCATTCAAATCAGGTACGGGAATTCATCATTACAGACAGCGGGCTCGATCTGGTAGATGTATATCTTGGCCCCGACGGCGTGCTTACCGGATCTGCACGCGAAGCCCACAAGCTTGACGAACAAAAAGGAACGGAACTCAGAGGACATACAATGAGTCATAAAGACCGGGAAATCTTGAGAAAGCGCAGGTTGCTGGAGGCGAAGATTTCCAAGTTACAGACCGAATATGAATCCGCAGAAGAAGAATTAAATAAAGTACACCTGGAGCAGGACCTCCGGGATGAACTTGATGCCAGGAACCGCCAGACAATGTTGGAAAAACGAGTGGGAACAAACCGGAAAAACAATCCCGGGGCAACCCACAACGAGGAATAGTATGGAAAATTCAGATCAGACATGGGAGCTTAGGCTATACATCGCAGGAAAAACACCTAAATCTGTGAGTGCATTAAGCAACCTGAAGAAATATTGTGAGGAGCATCTACAAGGAAGATACAAGATTGAAATCATCGATCTCCTCCTGCAGCCACAGCTTGCCGAAGGCGACCAGATATTTGCAGTACCTACTTTGGTTCGAAAGGTTCCGGTACCGATCCGGAAAATTATAGGTGATTTAAGTAATGAGGAGAAAGTACTGGTTGGTTTAAACATCATTCCATTGTAGCGAATATGGAAAATAAATATCACCTTATTCTTTTCATTACCGGCGCATCACCGAATTCTGTAAGAGCAGTGAACAACCTGAGGGTCATCTGCGAAACATACCTGAAAGACAACTATAGCCTCGAAATCATTGACGTACATCAGGTTCCTGAGGTCGCACAGAAAGAGCAGATTATCGCACTTCCAACATTGATCAAAAGAGGACCGGCGCCGGAAAGGCGCCTTGTTGGTGACCTCAGTGATGATGCGAAGGTATTACGGGGGCTTGGCCTTTCTTTCGAACGGTAAAATGAATTTAAAAGAGAAACAACAGCTTGCTGCCGAACTCGCCGAGCTTAAAATGCAGCTGGAAGAAGCGAATGACACCATAGAGGCCATCAGAACCGGGATGGTTGATGCATTTGTGGTTTACGGTGACCAGGGACATCAGCTTTATACACTTAAAACTGCCGACCAGACCTACCGCATGCTGGTGGAGAAAATGGGTGAAGGTGCGATAACGCTGAATAAAGATGGTGTAATCCTCTACAGCAACTCCAAGTTTGCGGAAATGCTGGATATACCGCTGGACAAAGTCATTGGCCGCCATGTAAATGAATTTGTTGCAGATCTGAAAGATGACAAGGAGTTTGCGCAAATCTTAAAAGCAGCGGAGAAGGAATACAAGCGGGAATTGTTTTTAATCGGTGCGAGACCTTCTGCCCTGCCGGTTTTGATGGCGCTTACGATATTGAACCTGGAAGACGGGACGGCCTTTAGTGTCCTTTTCACAGACCTTAGTATTCAAAAGGATGCCGAGAAACAACTTAAGCAAAATAATGATGCCCTGGAAGAAGCGCGTATAGAAGCGTTAAAACTGAACGACGAGCTCGAGAATACAGTGGCAGAAAGAACCAGGGATCTCCTGGTGAGCAAGGAACATTTTAAATCCCTCGCAAACAACATCCCACAGATTACCTGGACCAACCTGCACAATGGAGAATTTTCTTTCTTCAACGAGCGTTGGTATGCTTACACCGGCCTATCGGCGGCGGAAAGCTTCGAAACCAACTGGAACAAAATTATTCATCCGGATGACCTGCAACGCACAACGCAGGCGTTTCAGAAGAGCATGGAAACGGGGGAAGTTTTTGAAATGGAAAACCGTTTCCGCCGCTACGATGGTGTCTACCGCTGGCATTTGAACCGGTGTATTCCATTGAAAAACGAACTCAGCGAATTGTTGTTTTGGGTAGGAACGGCGACAGATATCGATGATCAACGAAAAGCGATTGAAAAGAAGGATGAATTCATCGGGATCGCCAGTCATGAATTGAAAACGCCGTTGACAACGCTGAAGGGATATCTGCAGTTAATTGCAAATTACTCGAAGGAGCCCGTTCCTGCACCGGTAAAGAGCTTTGTGGCTAAGGCAGAAGGTTCAATCGGCAAATTGCAGAGCCTCGTGAACGACCTGTTGGATGTCAGTAAAATTCAGGCCGGTAAGCTGCATTTCAGTCAGACATCCATCTGCATAGATGAGCTTATTACCACTTGTACAGAGCACTCCAAGCTGATGTTCCCCGACTACAACATCATCTGGAACCCAGGGTCCAGTTTCTTTGTCCGCGGTAACGGCGAGAGAATTGAACAGGTTTTCATGAATCTGATTAACAATGCAGTGAAATACTCGCCGATCAACAAGGACATCATCGTGACCGTTGAGAAAGAATCGGACTTCGTCAAGATAACCATAAAAGATTTCGGCATCGGCTTGTCGGATGAGCAGCAGGAAAGGATTTTTGAACGCTTTTACAGGGTAGATGATAAGAACTTCTCGGCAAGCGGGCTGGGCATGGGGCTGTTTATTTGCCTTGAAATTGTGAAAAGTCATGGCGGGAAAATGGGAGTTCAAAGTGAAATCGGTAAAGGAGCGGCGTTTTCTGTCATGCTACCCATAGTATCCTGATATCCTGTTTTCCTGATGCAGATGCTTATTTAGCTTCTCAGACCCCTTGCTTAACTGGAAAATTCTTGTAATATTGTGTAAGAAGATTCCTTAATATATATGCGCCTCACCGACAAGCATAAAAAAACGGCGATTAATATAGACTCGCTTTTGGAACACACCGAATCTACCTTTGGCAAGACCATAACGAGTAATTTCGATTGCTGTAACCTGGCGGACGAAATTTTCCGTACCACCGATTTTTTGATCAGTGCCCAGACCTTAAGACGGGTATTCAAGCTCATCCAGTCCAAAACCGGAGCATCGAAATACACCATAGAGGTTTTGTGCCGCTATTGCGGCTATCAATCGCTGGAGCAATTTCTCTTCTATAAGGAAAGTGTTTCCATGAATCCCGCGAGGCTGAATGAGGCAACGATCTACAAGGATTTCTTCGATGTAGAAACAGTGCCCATTTCCCGTCAGGAACTAAATAGCACATACAGGAAGGCCGTAAAGAACATCCTGAAGCATTTGTATAGCGACAGGGATCTGTATAACCTGGTGGTCCCGATGCTGGCTGACAACCGTACGGCACAGAACTACCTGTTTGAGCAATTTCCATACATCGATGGATTGGGAAGAGGCTTTGCCGCCGGCTACAACTTCTATCTGCAACGAAAGCAAGAGCCAGAGGCACAGTGCTTCGGGAATGCGATCCTGTTCTTGTCTGCCGTTCTACAGAACGACCGAACCGGTCTGGACAATTACCTGAATGCCATTAACTCCATTTCTCTAAGTGAAATACACCATCCTTTTTGCAGGGCAAGGTATATTGGCAGCAATTTACTTTACCACTATGTCACGAACAACCAGCAGGCGCTAAGCCGTTGGATTCAGATGGCCGTTTCAGATCTAACCGGAAATCCGAATGCCTTTGGGTTTCAATCTGAAAGCCTGGAATATGAGCGGATGATTGCGATTTACCTGACGCTTTGTGATTGTCACGAAATGGTGATCACCGTGCTGAGCCCGGTATGGAAAAGGGTCAGCATGTCTCCACTCGATCTTGAATACGGGTATTGGTTGAGCCCAATCAAAATAATGCTGTTTAAGTCGTACGTATATTGCGGCAGGATAAAAGAGGCACTCGCAATCCTCCCAAACTATGAACCTGTAGACTGGATGCTGGAAGATTATTACCGAATCCAGTACCTGGATGCGAAAATCAAGATTACTGACGCAAAATCAGAAAGACGAGCGCTTCAAAAAGACTTGAGCAGATTAATTTCTAAGACAAACTTCCTATTCTTCGGTAAATTATTGGGTTAAACAGATCGTTTTCACACCAGTCATGCCGGGTAATTCATTGTCTTGGAATGGGTAACGTACGATGGTATATAAGGCACAAGTATCAGGTACCAGAATTATATATTGTACAAAGTTGTACAGACAACGATTCTAAACATCACCTATCTTAGTTTGCTCATGTAAGATATATTCAAAGTGTTCAATTGAACACAGCGAAACCAATATAAAGCGAGCCTGCTCCGGGGAAGTGCCAATAGATTAAACTTTTACGCTCTCGTCTCGAGGCTGGATCATTCGTGATTTAGCCTCTTTTCATGTAGCGCCTCAATGACTCCAGCAATTAGCATCGAAACGAAGTTGATTTCCCGGAAAATTATAAAGCCGAAAGCCGGCCAAACAAAGAACTGAAGTCAGTTAGCCCATAGAATACGGCAGACTCAGGAGCAGAGGAAAACAAGCGATGATGATGCTGTTGGTTTTAGTTAAGATCTTATCTTGATATGGAATTCACCTGATTTTCTTTGCTTATATTTGAGATTCCTTAAACGAATAACATATATGTTTTTTTTCAATCGCAAACGAAGCGCTTACTCAGATTTTTCAGAAGTTGGATTGGATATGCACTCACACCTGATCCCAGCGGTAGATGATGGTGCAAAAGATGTTGAAGACAGCATTAACATAATAAGTGGCTTAAAGGAACTTGGCTTTTCACACCTGATAACAACGCCGCATACCCTTCAAGGGATTCATCCAAATACGAAGGACACACTTCAGGCTGCTCATTTGCTACTGGACGGCCGGTTGCCGCAAGGTATCTCCCTGCGTTTGTCATCTGAATACTACCTGGACGAGCAATTTCATGAGCAACTGAATGCAAACGCCCTAATGCCCCTTCCTGGAAATCGCCTGTTGGTAGAATTCAGCCAGATTTCAAGACCATTGGATCTGGAGGAAACCATCTTCAATCTTGGGATTAAGGGATATCAAGTTGTACTTGCACACCCGGAACGGTTTATATTCTTTCACCGTCAATTTGATTATTACAAACGGTTGAAGGAAATGGGTGTTGAACTGCAGGTAAATGCCCTGTCGCTGACAGATCACTATGGGAAGAACATCAAAGCCATTGCCGTGAAGCTGGTAGAAAACGATATGATCGACTTTATTGGCACAGATATTCATCACGTGAGGCATCTGGAGGTATTGAAGAAGGTACCTTCAACAAAAGCATTTACCCGCCTGATTGAAAGCGGCTTACTCAAGAATAAACACCTGCTTTAATAGGCGTTTTCTTCGCCGCGGGCGATGTTGATCACAGTCATAAAAATGATTTTCACGTCCAGCATTGCGGTCCAGTTTTCCAGGTAATGGATGTCGTATTTAACACGATTCTCCATGTCCTCGTGCTTGCGGGTCTCTCCCCTGAACCCGTGAACCTGTGCCCAACCTGTGATACCAGGTTTTAAGAAATGTCTCACCATGTAGTTGTTGATGATTTTCTTGTATTCATTCGTGTGGTTTAACATGTGTGGCCTGGGACCAACCACACTCATATTGCCAAGAAAAACATTGAAGAACTGAGGCATTTCATCCAGACTGGATTTTCGCAGAAAACGGCCAATCGGGGTAATGCGGTCGTCAGATTTACTTGCCTGCTTTTTATCAGAATCGTTGTTGATCTTCATGCTCCGGAACTTATAGCACCAGAATGGCTCATCATTACGCCCGCTTCTTAGTTGCTTAAACAACACCGGACCGGGGCTCTGCAGCTTGATCAGCAGTGCGAGAATCGGGTAAAGCCAGCTTAAAATAAATAGAATGACAAGTGAACTAAACACGAGGTCAAAAAGTCGCTTTTTAAAGCGATTACTTACGTCTTCCAGAGGTTCCTGCCGTAGCGTTAGAACGGGAAACTCTGTCCCCAGATACTGCAGCATATAAGGTGATGCCCCGGCACCGCCGATGTCAGGCACAAATTTTAACCGTACACATTGCCTGTCGGCTTCCTCTTCAAGTGATTTAACCTGTGACATGCGTTGAGGAGACACAGCTACATATATATCTTTTACGCCCTGCTTTGCTGCCTCAGCAATCTTCCTGGCAACAAAATCAGGGATCGCAGCGCCCGGCTCTGCATAGATACTTTCATCATCACCAACAAACCCACAGAACTCCAGACTTCTCTGCGATTGAAGATAGCTGGAGAGACGAATGGCTGTATTATTTGAACCCATTACAGCGACTTTTTTGGCGCCTTTGAACTTGCTGATTAATACATACTGGAATGATGTGCCGATAAACCTGTTAAAGATAAATCCAATAGAAAGCAGACCGTAGAAAATCAGGATGAATGTTCTGGAAAAATCAACATCTTTAGAAAACAATAGATACAAGGCAAACAGAACGAAATGTAATGCTACACTTCTCAATGTACCGCGGTATATATCCTCTAAGCTTCTGGACCCATATAGGCTATACAAGCCGAAGCTAGCCGTACAAACAAGCCAAATCAGATTACAGATGATGATGTGGTTCTGAATAATCTCCGTGGATATCGACTTTCCAAGGTATAGTGTTGCGTAATAAGAAGCAATATAGATCACATTAACCATAACAACATCTGTTATGGGCATAATATGTTTAAGGATAAAAATGGAACGGCTTTGTACTGACATAATGTTTAAACACCATATCAGCTCAACTATCGGCCCATTTGGGCCATGTTCCTGGAACTTGTTCTTAAAATATGAACCTTTGAGGCTTCATTTGGGAAAAAATGTATAATCATCTTTTTTGAAAGACTTTTACGTTCAGAAAATCTGTCCAACAAAGCGGCAAGAAGAAGAAAAAGTGGCCACTATACAGAAAACACCTCCTGGGTGATGGACATTCATAGAAAGACTTACCATTTACGGCCCGCATCAAGCATTTTGTAGTAAGCA
>JARKUW010000160.1 GCA_029851965.1 Bacteroidota bacterium
GATAAATTGTTTGAGGAGGCTTCTGAGTTTTACAGCAGGAAATCTGATGCGATCATACATCAGGCTTTACCGGTATTGAAGCAGGTATTTGATGAAAGAGGAACACATATCGAACAGATTGTTATTCCTTTCACCGATGGGCTGAGAAGTATTCAGGTTCCGGTAAACTTAAGGCTTGCGATCGAGAATGAAGGGCGTGAAATCAGTAAAGCATTTGAGAAAACGATTGTACTTGGTTTAATTGATGAGTCCTGGAAAGAGCATTTGCGCGAAATGGATGAGTTGAAGCAATCGGTACAAAATGCGGTCTACGAACAGAAAGATCCGTTGATCATATACAAAATGGAGGCATTCAACTTGTTCAAGAATATGTTGAACGCCGTAAACAAAGAGGTTGTAAGTTTCTTATATAAAGGAGGTATTCCAGTACAACAGGAAGCGGAGCAAGTTCGGGAGGCACCTCAGCCTCCAAAGGCAAGCCCGAGAGTAAAAACCTCCAAGCCGGAGTTTCAGCAATCCAGCAGCAGTGCTGCTGTGATGGATGATACACGTGAGCAAGTTCCACAGCAGCCCATTCGTAAAGATGTGGTGATCGGCAGGAACGAACCCTGTCCGTGTGGCAGTGGTAAGAAGTACAAAAATTGCCATGGTGCCGGAATGTAATTTGTAATACACATACAGAATGCCGATTTTTGTCAAAGAAATTCGGCATTCTTTTTTTAGGACCATTCATGAAGTTATTATTTACCTGTTTATTCAGTATATATGGTATTGCGGTATTTGCTCAGGCAAAAGGAGTGGTTACCGTAGTTAAGGATCCTAAGATCGACAGCATCATTGCCAGGAGGTTTGAGCTGAATAAGAAAGACGCAAACGTCACCATTCGTCCGAATGGTCCGATCGTCACGCAAATGGGGTACCGGGTACAAATATACTATGGTTCTGACCGCCGGGCAGTGTTTAAGGAACAAGCGCGTTTCGCTGCGTTGTACCCCAATCTGGTTACTTACATCACGTATAAAGAACCAAACTATTACTTAAGGGCAGGTGATTTCCGGACCCGTATGGAGGCGCAGAAATTGATGTCGGAACTCCGGCCAACCTATCCGACCCTGTTTATCTTCAGGGAGAAAATAAATGCACCGACCTTAGATTATTCCAATGATTAAAGAGAAAATTCAGAAACTAGCCAGCGAGACATTTGAACAAGTTGTTGGGTTCCGCCGGCACATACATGCCAATCCAGAACTATCATTTAAGGAATTTCAGACTTCCGCATACATTCAGGATCAGCTTAAGGCCTGGGGCATCCCCTTCTCCAGTCTGGCCAATACGGGAGTTGTCGGGATTATACAGGGGGAACTTCCCTCGGACCGCGTGATTGCTTTACGTGCAGACATGGACGCCCTGCCAATATTGGAGGCGAACGATAAACCGTATGTTTCCAAAAATCCGGGTGTGATGCATGCCTGCGGGCATGATGTGCACAGCTCTTCGTTGCTGGGCACTGCGTATATTTTAAATCAACTGAAGGCAGAATTTGGCGGCACGATAAAGCTTATTTTCCAGCCCGCAGAAGAGGTATTGCCGGGTGGAGCGAGTATCATGATCAAGGAAGGCGTGCTGGAAAACCCTGCGCCACAGCACATCATCGGACAGCATGTTATGCCACTGATCGAGAGTGGTAAAGTTGGATTCCGTTCCGGAATATATATGGCATCTACAGATGAATTGTACGTTACGGTCCATGGAAAGGGCGGACATGGTGCACAGCCGCACCAGAACATCGATCCGGTACTCATCACGGCCCATATTCTTGTTGCCCTGCAGCAGATTGTAAGCCGTAATGCGGACCCGCGGTTACCTACGGTACTGTCGTTCGGAAAGGTAAATGCGAATGGAGCGACGAACATCATTCCTAATGAGGTGAAGCTTGAGGGTACCTTCAGGACCTTGAATGAAGCCTGGCGTAAGGAGGCACTCGGACTAATGAAGAAGATGGCGGAAGGCATTGCGGAGAGCATGGGTGGTCGCTGTACCTTCGATATCATGAACGGGTATCCGTTTTTAATCAATGAAGAGCAGCTCACCGCAAACGCGCGTGAGTTTGCCGAAGAGTACCTGGGAAAGGAAAATGTTATTGACCTGGATATCTGGATGGCTGCGGAAGATTTTGCCTACTACTCGCAGGTTACCGATGCCTGCTTTTATCGCCTGGGCACAGGAAATGCCGCAAAGGACACGCTGCACTCGGTGCATACGCCCAATTTTGATGTTGATGAAGATGCGCTACGCAGTTCTACAGGGTTAATGGCGTATATCGCTTTAAAGCAACTGGGTAATTGATAAACGTGATCTTAAAAACGGCACTGGTTGCGGCTGTAATGTTCTTTATTGCCGGGCCGAGCGAGGCACAGGATATTCAGCGGTTCAATCCCGACACCATTCAAACGATTCAACTGGACTCTGTGGTAAATATCAAGGCGAGCCGGCTGAATGTAGAAACCTTTATCCAGGCCATCGTCACGGACACCAGCTTTTATCAGGCATTCCGGAACATGAAGAAATACAACTTCATTGCGGAGAACCGGGTCTTTACTTACGACAAGAAGAATAAGGTGAACGGTAAGATCTTCCGGAAAATCAGACACCGGAATTCCGGTCCAGATAAAATGCAATACCTGATTAAACAGGACACAGGTAAGGTGTTTAAGAAGAACGGTAAATATGAGCTGTATACGCTGGAGATGTTCGACTACATCTTTATGAACGCGTATAAGTCGGAATATTCAGATGGTGCTTTCGCAAGCAAGCCTGCTGATGGTAAGAATGGAAGTTATAAAGACAAGCTGAAGACACTGATCTTTTCGCCAGGAAGGCCTGTAAAAGGCTTACCTTTTATAGGTGATAAGACGGCAATCTTCTCCGCCAATATGCGGCAGTATTACGACTACAGCTTCTACAGTGCCACATATCTAGATTCGATTCCTGTATATCGATTTAAAGTAGTCGTTAAGCCAGACCTAAGCAGCTGGACGAAAGACGGCTTAATGATTAAGGAGCTGGTGACTATTTTTGATAAAAGAAATTTTGAGATTTTAGGGCGCTCAGTGGATATGAAATACGGTAATATGCTGTTTGACTTCGATGTCCAGATGAACATTGAGATGAGTTATGCTGGTGAGGTAAAGCTGCCTACAAAAATTACGTACCAGGGCAACTGGAACGTGCCGCTGAAGAAAGAGGAGCGTGCTAGCTTTTTAATTGTACACAAGGATTATACATCCGGAAAATAGATCATTAAATATGAAGAATATATATAAGGTAAGTGCCATTTATTTAAGCCTGTTGCTCCTATGCGCGGTATCTGCAAATGCGCAGGTCCTGAACTCTGTACAGATTGACAGTCTTGTGAACAAGACCCTTGCCACGTTTAACGTACCGGGAATTGCCGTTGGTGTGGTGAAAGATGGTAAACTGATTCATGCGAAGGGTTATGGTGTACGCTCCATAAAAACGAATGCAAAGGTGGACGAGCATACCCTGTTCGGTATTGCTTCGAACAGCAAAGCGTTTACCGCTGCGGCTTTGGGCATTCTGGTGGATGAAAAGAAGATCACCTGGGACACCAAGGTGACGGACATCATCCCGGATTTTAAGTTATATGATCCATACGTCACACAGGAATTTACCATTCGTGACCTGCTTACACACCGGAGCGGGCTGGGCCTGGGTGCGGGTGACCTGATGATCTGGCCGGACTCCAGTTCGGTGACGACACCTCAGCTCATACACAATCTGCGCTATTTGAAACCGGTTTCTTCTTTCCGGTCGAAATATGATTATGATAACCTCATGTACATCGTTGCAGGGGATATTGTTTCCCGGGTTTCCGGGATGAGCTATGAAGATTTTATAGAAAGCAGGCTGATTAAGCCTTTGGGGATGAACGAGACTGCCGCTTCCTGGTACCGGCTACCGAATAAGCAAAACATCATCGATGGCCATGCGCCTGTTGAAGACAAGCTGGTTACTGTTGGGTTAAGCTTCACGGAAGTTGCCAATGCTGCCGGTGGAATCTACTCGAACATTACGGACATGAGTAAATGGGTGATGGCGCAGATCAATGATGGTAAGTACGCGGATGACAAATCGTTGTTCAGTAAAAAGGTACATGAGGAAATGTGGACCCCACAAACCCTCATTAAAACGAGTTCACCATACAATACCCATTTCGGTAGTTACGGACTGGGTTGGTTTTTAAGTGATGTAAATGGGTATTTTCAGGCCTCCCATACCGGAGGTCTTGCCGGGATTGTAACCCAGGTAACGATCCTTCCGGAGTTAAAGCTGGGCATCATCGTGCTGACCAACCAACAATCCGGCGCCGCGTTTACAGCGATCACCAACTCCATTAAAGATGGCTATTTCGGCATCAAAGGAAAAGACCGGATTAAACAACTGAACGACTCGAGGTTAAAGAACGAAGCAGAAGCGCGGGAAATTACATCGAAGGTATGGAAGGATATTGCTGAACAGCAAAAGGCATCTTCCGGTAAAGCAGCCTTAAAGGGAATTGAAGGACTTTACCGGGATCCGTGGTTTGGTCAGGTTACCATATTGGCGAAAAATGGAGGGCTTTACTTCCAGTCGGCGAATGCACCCAAATTACAGGGAAAGATGTACTTTTTCAAAGGAAATACGTTCATAGTAAAATGGAACGAAAGAAGTCTGGATGCCGATGCCTATGTTACCTTTACGCTGGATCACCAGGCAAAACCAGTTGGATTTAAGATGGAAGCTATCTCTCCGTTAACCGACTTCAGCTTTGACTTTCAGGATTTAGACTTCAGCCGCGGTAATGATTAACAACGACACCATAAACAAAATCATGGAGACCGCCCGCATTGAGGAGGTGGTCGGGGATTTTGTGTCCTTAAAGAAACGCGGTACCAGTTTAATTGGGAATTGCCCTTTTCACAATGAAAAGACCCCATCTTTTCATGTGTCCGTTACGAAAGGAATATACAAGTGTTTCGGTTGTGGCAAGGGTGGAGATTCAGTCCATTTTATTATGGACCACGAGAAATACTCCTATCCCGAGGCGCTGAAATTTCTGGCGAATAAGTACAATATAGAGGTTGAAGAAACCGTACAGAGCCCGCAGAACATTGAGGCGCAGAATGCCAGAGAGACGCTGTACATTGTCTCCCAGTATGCGGCCGGGTTTTTTTCCGGTCAGTTGTGGAACAACGATGAAGGACGTGCCATTGGGTTAAGCTATTTCAAAGAGCGTGGATTTCGCGAGGACATCATTAAGAAGTTCGACCTTGGCTATTCGCCGGATTCCTGGGATGCACTGATCACGAGTGCTGTTGCTGCGGGGCATAAAGAAGAATATCTGGAGCGTACCGGCTTGTCCATCCGGAACGATAAAGGAAAAGTATACGACCGTTTCCGCGGACGTGTTATGTTCCCGATCCACAATTTCACCGGTCGTGTGATTGGATTTGGCGGGCGTACGTTGAAAACGGATAAGAACGTACCGAAGTACGTCAACTCTCCGGAGAGCGACATATACCACAAATCGAATGTCCTGTATGGTCTTTATCATGCAAAGAAGGCGATCCGGGATACCGACAACTGTTATCTGGTTGAAGGCTATGCCGATGTGCTGTCTGTGCACCAGGCCGGCGTTGAGAACGTGGTTGCCTCCTCCGGTACTTCGCTCACCACAGAGCAGATCCGGCTGATCGGGCGTTTCACACAAAACGTGACGATCCTGTACGATGGAGATGCTGCAGGAATTAAAGCATCCCTGCGGGGGCTGGACATGATCCTGGAAGAAGGCCTGAACGTAAAGGTAGTGAACTTCCCGGATGGGCATGATCCAGATTCTTACATGCA
>JARKUW010000171.1 GCA_029851965.1 Bacteroidota bacterium
CTATATTTGCAACCTCGAAAGGGAGCTTTTGAGTAATTGGAGAGGTGCCTGAGTGGCCGAAAGGAACAGTTTGCTAAACTGTCGTACTGGCAACGGTACCGCGGGTTCGAATCCCGCCCTCTCCGCAGAATAAAACTAAAATTTAGCCTTTAACACTTGTTAAAGGCTTTTTTTATGGCTATAAATTGGATGGAATAGCAAATAAAGCGGCTTCCAACAACTAAATGGCGCTCATCTTACTGTCGCACTGTAAAACCAAAAGCAATTACTTCATCCATACCAGCATTCCTGAAGACAAATGTCCACTGCTTGGTGTTTTCCGTTTAAACTGTATCAATGCCCGCAAGGTTATCTTTCCGTTCCGCCGGATGTGGTATTACCTGATCTCAACCTTGTTGCCTTATGCTAGGTCATCTTCGCTCCTTTCGATTGAAGACGATTGTCTTGGATCATTCCAGGGCTGGTTTTTTCATTTTGAAATCCAAGATAGATCTTAATGTTTGCAAAGTTAAATGAGCGAATCGCTACGGATTACAGCAGAGATTTTTACTATTTCGCTTTTGGTACAATCAAACTTCTCCTCACCGCTGTTTAACTGTAAAAAATATGTGGATCGTATGGGCACTTTTGGCTGCAGTATCAGCCGCACTTGTTGTTGTTTTAACTAAAGCAGGATTAAAAAATGTAGACTCGAATCTGGCGTTTGCTATTCAAGCTGTATTCATCTTTTGTATCACTTGGACAATCGTGACTGTTCAGGGAAATTTTGAAGAACTGAAACAGATCGAAAACAAAGCCTGGATCCTGTTAATACTTGCAGGTATCGCAACTACACTTTCAACTGTATTCTCTTACAAAGCATTGGCAATCGGCCCTGCAGCTTACGTGACTACTGTTGAGCGACTGTCCCTGGTCATTGCCGTGATATTATCCATAATTTTTTTAAAGGAGAAGCTCACCTGGCAACTGGTCGTCGGTGTCTGTGTCATGATTGGAGGAGCGGTCCTGATTGCGATGTCAGAATCATCGGGAAAGTGATCACTACGACCTTTCCGTACTTCTGAGGCCCGTAGGATAGCGGATTTCTGTGCTTGAGAATTAAGCATGAAAACCGATTTTAATCAGGATGATGGCGAACTGCACCATCGGCTTTTAACTGTGCCGGTTCCCTTTTCTGGTTTGCATTCTTGTACCCGAAGAAGCAACTTTCCTGTGCTCGCTTTGAAGATGCGTGTGAAGTATATTCCTGGTTTTCTCCAGCAATTCCAGCCGATATCTCATGTACTCCGTGTTCATTTCTACAAAATCATTCTTTGCCGTGTCAAATACACAAGCGACAGGCAGCGGCAGTCGAACGGCTCTCAATGCCGCTTTAACACTAGAAATGTCGCTCTCGATTCTATACCAGTAATCGCTGGTATGCGCGTCATAAATTATTCCAATACACATCCATCTAAAATATCTCAATTAACACAGAAATAGTGTGAAAAGGCTGAACAGATTGGTACACGATTTACAAACGACCGAGAATTTGAACCCCGGCTGCTTAAAACGATGGAATATCTTTTAAAGCGATGTATATGGCGGATAACCTTAGCCAATTAGCGTCTTTGTTTGTGTTTTTTCTAAAAATCTCCTTTATTTTTCTTAAATTGAAAACTGACACGTTAATAGTACTTCAATCCTGCTTCAGATGCAGGCTTCAGACGGTCAAAGAACAAATGATGAAGGCCAAACAGATAGTAGTTTTCGAAAGCGATAAAGCAATATGTGAGTTGATCGAGCTGCTGTTGTTGGAAGAAGGCTATGATGTTATCTCATCCACGCATCATCGTCCTTTTCAGGACTCAAATGAACTTCCCGACCTGATCTTAATAGACAACTGGCTGAATCATCGCTCTGGTGCAAACATTTGCCAGGAGTTAAAAACAAATCCAAGGACAGCCCATATACCTGTCGTAATCACCTCTACAGACGACAAGATTGAAGATCTTGCCGCGAGCTGCCTGGCAGATGCTTATATATCCAAACCTTTCGACATTCAATGCGTACTTGACCAGGTCAAAAAGTTCCTTTAGAACTTCAAACACGGGGAATTTACCTCCCCCCACATAAATACCTAAAAGCAAACGAGTGTTCTCCCAACCGCAGTAAGGGGGTTTATCTCGTTGTTTGGCTCCGCTTTATTAATTTTTTTTGTGCCTAAACTCATTTAGATCCGATGTACAGACTGATTTACCTAACAGCAGAGAATACCTATGATATCTTCGATTCAGAAGACAAAGGAGTGATGGCCGCGAAAGAAGCGGATTTGGCCCAACAGGGACTTGACGTTGTCTGTATTGTCGATTACAAACGCCAGTTTATACTTAAGAAAAGCCTCAGGTACACCCAGCACAGAGAATTCATTGACGATATGATATTTGACCCCAAGTTGGTCAGCAACTTCTGACATCAGGCGTTCCTTGTCCAATAATAAAACAAACCAGATATGCTTTCGTGGTATGCTAATTGTTAATGAGCAACTTATGAACAAAACCTTACTCCGGATCGTGTTGGCAGTATTAATTATTATTTTGATCATTTTCGCAATCCGGATGATCAGGAACTCAGACAAAGGAACTCCAAACCAGTCGGAAAAAGGACGACCTTTTTAGATCGCCCTTCGTTTTCAGCTACAATTCAACGCAAATTACATCTCCGGAATGTCCGGCTCTACGAGTTTTATCAACTTTTCCAGGGATTCCTGCCAGCCCAGATAACACATCTCTAGTGGTATCATCGCAGGTATTCCTTCCTGAACCACTTTGAAGTCCGTACCTACGGATGTTCTCTGAAGCCAAACGGAGGTCGTCATAACGCCAGGTAAATTGGGATCCTCGAATATGTCGCTATACTTCAAAGACTCATTCGGTTTAATCTCCAGATACTCCCCGCCAAAGGAGTGACTGCCTCCTGTACTGAAATTATGAAAGGACATCCGATACTTACCGCCTACTTTCAAGTCCATTTCGTGTACAGTACAGAGAAAGCCATAAGGCGGCAACCATGATGCCATCGCTAATGCATCCGTCAGGGCCCGATATACCTTTTCCGGAGATGTCTTAATTACCCTGTGCAATGAAACTGTGTTTTCTGTCATAACCTAAATTTTATGTTTACGATTCGTTTTTACGCGCTCACTTCGCCCCTGAGGCGCGTTCTGTACAGCGCTGATGAACACGCGTTCATCGATGCTGCACAAACAAATTTGATCATAAAATCAACAGGAACACAGGGTGGTTTGCGACAATTTCAGGGGCAGAGTCAGACGCCACAATGCACTAACTGGAAATTTATATGCCAAAATTAGCGACTGTTTATATGCGTCAACGTCTTCCATTTCGTAGCTTTAAGTAAGCTAATAAAGCACCTTTGAAACCAGCTATGGAACATAAAGCAATTTCAATCCGGCCTTTCATTGGCGCAAAAGATTATGATCTTTCCAGGAACTTCTACCGCGACCTCGGCTTCCAGGAGGTAGTCATCAGTCCCAATATGTCATTGTTCAAAAGTGCCACCCTGGGATTTTACCTTCAGGATGCCTACGTGCAGGACTGGATAGACAATACAATGGTCTTTATGGAGGTTGCAAATACCAGGGAATTCTATGAGGAGCTCCTCAGCTTGAATCTTCCAGACAAATACAAAGGTGTAAAATTAAGTCCGGTACGTGTGGAAGACTGGGGACAGGAATGCTTCCTTCATGACCCCTCAGGCGTTCTCTGGCACTTCGGTGAGTTTTTCAATCCCGACAACAAATAATTTCAAACCACCTCCCTTCTCACCCACCGGAAATCTTCAAATGTATTTGCACAAGTCAATTTTATATTTAACTTTGAAATACAAAGTACTTTCAAATGAAAGAAGAAAGAGATTACATTCGGGATATAACAGAGATACGCTCGATGATGGAGCGCTCGTCTAAATTCTTATCGCTATCCGGATGGGCAGGTGTAATGGCCGGCCTGTACGCCCTGTCCGGAGCATATGTCGCTTACAACGCCTTCCGATTTGATCCGGACTCCGTAGAATACAACAGCCAGGCGGCAGGATCTTCTGCCGGGAACCTGATGTACATCTCCCTGATTGCCGCTGCTGTTTTAATCCTTTCGATCGGGACAGCTATACTCTTTTCATATAGGAAAGCTGGTAAGAAAGGTGAAAAACTCTGGAATGCGACAGCACGACAGCTTGTGATGAGTATGGCGGTTCCACTCCTGACCGGCGGTCTGCTGATCTTAATTCTGATCGCACATGGGTTGGTTGGTTTAGCCCTTCCTTCTTCTCTCCTGTTTTACGGTCTTGCGCTCTTTAATGCCGGCAAGTTTACCTATGCTGAGGTGAAATTCTTAGGGCTTATCCAGATTGTGCTCGGTCTCATCAGCGCCTGCTTTGTCGAATATGGACTCTTGCTGTGGGCTGTCGGCTTTGGCATATTTCATATTGTCTACGGTATTTACATCCATTATAAGTACGAAAAGTGAAAATTTCAATCGGCGGTCTACATAAAGCATTTGAAAGCAGGATCCGGCTGGGCATCATGTCGGCACTTGCTGTAAATGACATGCTGGATTTCAGCTCGCTGAAGGAATACCTGGGCGTAACTGATGGCAACCTGGCAAGCCATTTAACGGCATTGGAAAAGCTGGAGTACATCCGCGTAAGCAAACAGTTTATCGGTAAAAAACCAAATACGAGCTACTCGGTCACACCATTGGGCCGAAAAGCTTTTAGCGACCATCTAAATATACTGGAGAAACTGATTAAGGGAGTTGCCGAATAGATAACGCTCCCGGAGATAACACAATACTAAAAAACAGCGGCCTTTTGCATCGAATTCAAAAGACCTTGGAACACGAAATCAGTCAAACAAATATTAACTATTCCGTTTTATGAAAGATGAAATTCTGTCTAATATAGACAATCCTGCAAAGCTTGAGAAGTTGTACAGAGCCGACAAACAACGCTTTAAACGCGAATTCAATTTGATTTATCCGGAGCGCAAGGATCAGACGCTGCTAAGCTTCTGGAACGAGCGTTTGAATTTCGTCAGTGAGGAGATTTCCTGGGGAACACGGCAGGATTTCGTCTTCGTGATTGTAGCTTCGCTACTGGCGGGACTTATCGCTAAACTTCCCACATTTTTTCCAATAAACGAAGAATTCTTCTACAGCAGGAATATTGGCTTCATCGTTTTCCCGATCTTGTCGGCTTACTTTGCCTGGAAGAATAGATTCTCAACAGGCAAAATCGCTTTGGTTGCCGGCCTGACGCTGGCGGGCATCATTTTCATCAATGCCTTTCCTGACGTTAAGAAAAGCGATACCTTAACACTGTCCTGCATCCACTTACTTCTATTCCTATGGTCCATACTTGGGTTTGTATTTGTGGGAAACGACAGGAACAACCCGGAAAAGCGGCTGGGTTACCTGAGGTATAACGGCGACCTGGTGGTGATGACCACGCTGATCCTTTTGGCAGGCGCTATCCTTACGGGCATTACCATCGGCCTTTTCTCGCTCATCGGCTTTCAGATAGAAAAATTTTATTTTGACTATGTCGGCATCTTCGGCCTGGCTGCCGCTCCGGTCGTGGGCACCTACCTCACCAGGACCAATCCCCAACTCGTCGGCAAAGTTTCGCCGGTAATTGCAAAAATATTCAGTCCACTGGTGCTGGTGATGCTGGTTGTTTATCTTTCCGCAATCATCTATTCCGGTAAAGACCCTTACAACGACAGGGAATTTCTGATCATCTTCAACGCCCTACTGATCGGTGTTATGGCCATTATCTTCTTTTCTATCGCGGAGACCTCTAAAACGACGCAGAGCCGCCCGGAAATCTGGGTTCTTTGTCTACTATCTATTGTAACCATAATCGTCAACGGGATTGCGCTTTCGGCCATTGTATTCCGCATTTCCGAATGGGGAATTACGCCAAACCGGGCTGCCGTCCTCGGCTCTAACATGTTGATATTGATAAACTTCCTGCTGGTAACTGCACAACTCTTTAAGGTACTATCAAATAAGGCTGTACTGACAGATGTAGGCAAGGCGATCGCCTTCTACCTACCTATCTATGCCTTATGGACAATCATCGTCACGTTTGTTTTTCCGCTGCTATTCGGGTTCAGATAAAAGGTAAGCCTTTTCAATGGAAGGAAGGAATTTTTCATCGATTCCTATACAACGATGATCTTGAACCTTAAAAAGTGATTGTAAACACATGCAAGAATCCGATATAGTTGTACCGAAGAACCCATCCATAGCGATTACAAATTTCATTGACAATGGACAAACCAAGTCCACTGCCTGGTGTTTGAATTGATGCTGAGCTAAATCGCTTGAACATCTTCTCCGAATCCAGTCCGTAGCTACCTGAATTAGATACAACGAATTCGTTTGCAGCAAGTGAAACAAGGATTTTAGATTCTGCGTCCGTATACCTCAGTGCATTCATGAGAAGATTCGTGACCATTATTTCAATTAGAACAATATTACCATTGACAATACATTCAGATCTAATTTCAAACGCAATGGTTTTGTCTTCAAAGAGGCCTGCAAGCACATCAAGAAGCTGTTGCGCAAGATGAGCCATATTCACCTCATGCTTTTCCAAAAACTGCTGACTTTCTATTTTTGCAAGTAATAACAGATTTTTATTAATTCGCGACACCCTGGATAAAGCACGATTTGTTTCCTCAATAATCAAAGACTGTCGGGGTGTGATTGATGGATCCTGCAGGAGTAAATCGAGCTTGGACTTCACAATCGCTAAAGGTGTCTGGAGTTCATGGGACGCGTTCTCTGTGAACTCCCGCTGTTGCCTGAATACCATTACGTTACCGTCTATCAGTTTTTTTATCGAAGTATTTAGCTCTTCAAATTCTGAAATTTTGCTGCTTTCAAAAATGACATTTTCATGGTTATTTAAATCGAAGGTTTTGATTTGCGCTAACGTCCGGTAAAAAGGCTTCCAAAGTTCCTTTGATATTCTTTTGTTAAGTTTTATAAAGCCTACAAGCAATATGATAAAAAACATGATCGTGACGGCTGTTATCGCAAATATCGTTTCGTAACTTTCTTCCACATTCGCTTCAGTTGTTATGCTGTAGGGTTTTCCGTTGATGAGAAAATAAGTGACCAATCCCTGAAAACGTTCATCTCGCTCATCAGCTACATAGTTGTTTTTTCTATAAACATTATAAGTACTATCGTCTCTAAGTTCATTTACTTTTTGAATCTTAGCCTCTGGCTGCAAATGATTCCATAGCGCTATAGCGGATTTCGTCTGAATATCATCAAGTTTTAGTGCAGCTAAATTTTTCTTCGCTGATGCAGCTACGAGCTCATTGCGTTCCTTAATCTCGTGTATCCATATGAGATCGACTATATAAAAATATACAGGGATGCTACAAAGCAAAACGATCAGCGCATACATCGTAAATGCTTTCAAGGGTTTATCCAGAAGCTTAGTCATACTTCCCACCTGTAACCGTTTCCATATAAGGTTTTGAGGTAACTTCCACAACCTGCATCAAGTAACTTCCGCTTTAAGTTTTTAATGTGTGCATAAATAAAATCGTGACTATCGAGCATATCGGCCAAATCGCCGGACAAATGCTCTGCGAGTGCACTTTTGGAAATTACCCTATTCTTATTGCCTATAAAGAATAATAACAAATCAAATTCCTTCTTGGTAAGTACTACAGCAGTTCCGGATATTTTAACCGTTTTGGCCAAAAGGTCGATTTTCAAATCGCCTTGCTGTATAACATTTGAATTGGCAAATTTTCGTCTTCTGATGACAGAAAATATCCTTGCGGAAAGCTCCGACAAGTGAAATGGCTTGGATAGATAGTCGTCGGCGCCAAAATTCAAACCATCAATCTTATCGTCGACACCATTTTTTGCAGAAATAATAATCACCCCGTCTTCTTTGTGTTGAGATTTCAATTCAATGAGTATATCCATTCCATTTCCCCCTGGAAGCATCAAATCAAGAAGAATACAGTCATAATGATATGCACCTACTTTCTCCAATGCCTGCTGATGGTTAATGGCAAGTTCACAAACGTAGTTCTGTCCCGACAGGTAGCTGACGATACTCTTCGCCAATTCAGGTTCGTCTTCAATGATCAGGATTTTCATTGTTAGAATTTCTTAATGAAATTAAACGTCATACCACCATTTTGGTAACCAGGACTGACAGCGATCTCAGCTGATTTCCCGGTGTGCAATTTTTGTTTAATATACGGATAAACCAGATAAACCAACTTGGTGGACAAGATCCCGAAGCCGGCACCCGCAACAACATCGCTAACCCAGTGCGCATCATTGTAAAGACGTAGGATCCCTGCGCCCGTAGCTACCGCATATCCGCCGACACTGTACCAGATGGATTGATCCTTATATTCCTGATGGAGGAATTCTGCTGTCATAAACGCCATAGAAGCATGTCCGGAAGGAAAAGAATGGTTGTTGGAACCCTGAGGCCGTGATCTGTTGGATAGACCTTTGACGGTACCACTTGCAACAGAAACAAGAGCGTAGGAGCCCAACAACATCATGCTCCTGTCCAGAATATTATTTTTTGCTTTTACACCCATCACATCCAGACCGAAAACCGCTATTCCTGGAAGATACCGTAGGTAATTGTCCACTTTAACAAAGAAGTCAGGGTAGTCTTCCTGTAACTCAGCGTTCGTACTATAGTCCAGTCTTCTGATCGCATTATCACCAGCAAGTGAAACCGCTCCATATCCGATCAAAACGGCAGGCACAATAAACGATTTCATCCCCGGCTTGTTGCCGGGACGATGTGGTGCCCCCTCTAATGCCTTTAAAGTGTCTGGTACATCTTTAACAACCTGGCCCAGCGAACATAAATGAGTACCGAGAATCAGCACCAACGACAATAGTATTCTGCTCATTGCGCAACCTTTTAGCTAGTTTAGAAAATCTGATTATCAATTGTGTAGAAAATCTGAATTTCTGAAGATTCTTTTTGACGCCGCGACCGAAATAATCCTATTCATCCCTCACAGATTCAGGCCGCCACTCTTAAAAAGATCATACGCAGTTTGATAATTTGCCTTCGCCTGTTCAACAACGCTTGGAGAGAGCCTGTCTGGTGTCTGCATGTTCGTCAATTCGTTGAATAAATAGGTCTCTACTTTTCTCTGAGGGCCCAATACAACAAGACTATCCTTTTTTAGGTATGCAAGTTTTTGGTAGGTACCCAACACAGCTCTGGGAGTGAAGCTTGAATTTAAAACATCCTGACCATAAAGGTTACTCTCATACTTCCAACCCAGCAAGCTAAATACGGTGGGATAAAGGTCTATTTGGGAACACAGTTTCCCGATCACGCCCGGCGATTTATGTGGTAAATTCAGGATAATGCAGGGGATATGGTACTTACTTATGTCGACCTCATTTTTACCAGCACTTCCTGCGCAATGGTCTGCAACGATTATAATGACGGTATTCTTAAACCAGGCTTTCTTTTTGATCTTACGCACAAACTCACCAATGGCAAAATCTGTATACCGTACTGCTGCCTCCCGCGTTCCAGCTTTCATCGTGATCTTGCCATCCGGGAAAGTAAATGGTCTGTGATTCGAGGTCGTCATCACAAAACTGTAAAACGGTTTGCCGTTCGTGTAGTCGTTATCCGCACCCATAACTACAGCATCAAACAAATCACCATCACTTATACCCCATGCGTTCTTGAAATGCACCATACGGTCTGGAATAACCGTTCTCTTAGTTGTATAGGTATCGCCGATCTTAATATTGCGGCCCCGGTCTACAATATCAAAACCATTGCTCCCGAAGTACTCATTCATATTGTCGAAGTATCCATCGCCGCCATAATAAAACGTTCTGGTATAACCTGCTTTTTGGAAAATATGACCAACCGTAGTCAGATTCTGATTGCCGGGGCGACGCACAATGCTGCTACCTGGTGTAGGCGGTATGGATAGTGTCAAAGCTTCCATGCCCCTCACCGTACGCGTACCGGTTGCATACATGTCTGTAAACAGTATGCCCTGATCTGCTAGGGAGTCTAGAACCGGAGTTAAGTGTTGCGTATTGCCAAAATGGCTCAAGAAATCGGCACTGAGGCTTTCGACGGTGATCATGACGATGTTCGGTTTGCTAAAAGCACCATCATTTCTAATGAATCTTTTGATAGAACGGCCATTTCTTTTGATCGAAGGGCCGTTGTTGATAAATTCGGTATGCTTTTCTTTTAGCTGGTTTCTTACTATTCCATAGGCGCTATCCAACGGCATCATGGAATAAAAATCATTGTAATTGAGTTCATTGTTTTTGAACGCTGAAAAAAAAGAATAAATGCCAGCTTTTGACAGCTCATTTTCATAGCGATTATTGCCTGCTTCTGCATAAGCATTGCTTAATAGAA
>JARKUW010000176.1 GCA_029851965.1 Bacteroidota bacterium
GGACCATTCTTCGAGCGTCGCATCCTGCCAGCGAATGGAATCCTGCGGGGAATAAGGAATGGTCTTGCCATTCAGACGAAATTCGGAGACGTTGTAATAACCCTTTGCTTGCGCAAGCCCAGGCGTACTGGGTATATTGTAGTTGTTTCCGTTGAAAAATCCGTAGGCCCAGAGGCCTGCAGCCACAGGAACAAAAAGGAAGTTAAAGGTCCATTTCAACGCTGATCCCGCCCTGCGCTGCCACCTTTCAGTTATAACAGGGTTATAGCGGTAAGGAAACACATCTTTCTCGTTGACAACCAGGTTCCAGATCTTTGGCAAATCATACCAGACCACAAATATGCCGATGAGGGCAAAGTAGGCCGCCGGAACGGCTACCCCTGCATCATAGGCATGGTTGGCGATACAGATGTTAAACGTGACCACCGCAGCAAGCGCGCCGCCCAATGAAGCTGTTTTTCTGTTCAGCAACAGCAGCCCCGGAAGGATCTCTGCAAAGCCAAGAAAAACCGTGTACCAGAAAGATACACCAACGTGCGACCAGTACAGCTTCTTCTCTGCCATGTCTATGAAGGGTGTGTTCAACATGCCTACCGTTGGATAAACCATTTGCATGGGGAAGGCCTTCTTCAAACCCCAGCCGATCATCCCGTAGGCCAGGCGGTAACGTGCCAGCACCCGGATCCAGTAGTAAAGCTTGCTGTATCCAGTTGACTTCTTATCCAACACCGTCCAGACCGTCCCAACAACTACGGATATGATGAAGACCAGAATCAGGTTGATGTAATTCAAGATTCCAAACACCCCCTCCTCGGTTTCTATGGTCACGATTTGCGGCGGCCAGAAGGCGACGATCGCCTGAAAATCATGATAGGTGATCTTAGAGAATTGCAGCTTAAAAAGATGCTCATAAAACCCTGGATACAGCGGGATGCACAGCAGAAGCATGTAAACAAAAGCGATGCGGAATGCAATTTTCTGCGTTCCTGTCCAGGTGTTCGTTGGCCTTGCTGTTACCGGTTTTTCCGGTGCCTCAATGGTGGCCGTAATTACTGTTGACATAACGTATGTTTTAAATTAACCCTTAAATTTTTACAGGCTTCCTGCGCCCTTCCAGCATCATGAACTTCTTGTTCACCTTTGCCAGCACCACATGGATCGAATCACGTTTCTCATTGATGCCGGAAAGCACGATGGTAGAATCGTTGGGGCGATCGTATTTCAAAAACAGCTTCTCCTTGCGGTGATTTTTGTTCTTGTTCTGCAGCGCCAGCGTATGCTTTACCGTGTCGGCTTCATAGTAGAAATAATGCCGGCCGGCAAAGCCTGCCAGTTCATAATTCCTGTCGATGTCCTTCTCGTGGACCTCCTCGCCGCTGGACTTGTCTATGATCACCGGGCGGTTGCCCTTGATGGTCATTGTAGACCATTTCTCAAACACCACATCCTGCCACCGGTCGGGGTTTGTCTTGGAATAGGGAATTGTGTCCTTGTTCAAGACGAAGGTTTTCACATCATACAGACCGAAGGCCTGACTCAATCCCGGCGTGTGTGGGATCTTATAGGGGTCATGCGTAAAGTTGTCGTATGCCTTATAGGAAAACAGCAACACGAACAGCAGGAAGAAGGCTTTGCCCCCGGTGCGGACCTTCCGCAGCCAGGGATCGCTGAACTGTGGAATAAATTTGTTGGCGAATGCAGGTGCTTCTTTGATCATCAGCGCATAAAGGCGCGGAATGTCGTATACAAACAGGAATACCGCCATAAGCACAATGAAGGTACTGAGCAGCTGCTCGCCAATGTCATAGAATCCATTCGCAACAGCCACGTTACCCAAGAAGCCAAATATCAGGCCGACGCCAAACGTAACCGTCCGCCGGTTGAAGATCAGGAACGCCGCCAGGATCTCCACGAACCCAAGGAATGACTCGTACTTCGGGGCAATGGCGACCGTCTGAAAATAGATCTTCCAGGCAAAGAAATCGCCGTAGTTGGTCAGCAGGTTGCTCAACGAAGGGTACGGCATTTGCAGTGGAAAAAACTTGATGAAGCCATAGGTAAGCAGTACAAAAGCAAGGCGGAAGCGGATGGTCACCCGCAACCAATAGTACAAGACGGCATATTCCTTTTTTTGCGGCTCCAGCCGTCCCCAGATCAATGTTCCCAGTGCCGAGATGACGGCAAAAACACCAAAGCTGGCAAAACTGCGCAGACCGAACTGCGGCCCCTCCTGGGAGGCAAACAGCTGTGGATAGTATTTCGTAAGGGAGAAAAGGTCGTGAAAATGGAGTTCCATCCAGTTGATTGAAAACAGCTGCCGGTAGAACTTCCAGTCCAGCGGAATGATTTGGAGAAGGAAGAACAGGAAGAAAAACCGGAACAGGTTCTTTTCCCAGGGCTGCCAGGCCCGGATCGCTTTGTTTGCTCCTGGCACAGTGGAAAAATGCGACAGCAATGTGTTTTTATTTTGTGCCATAACCAGGATTTTGTTTTAAGGATGGGTCCGCCAGGATCTCTCCTGCAGGAATTGGAAAAATGTATTTGTTGGGATCATTGAGGTTGAGCACCGCGGGTGCCCTTCCGGCGCGAACCAGGTCAAACCAGCGATGGGGCTCTAAAGCAAACTCCACACGCCGTTCGTTTTCAATGGTCAGCAGCAGGGCCGCGGCCGTCGGACTGCCTGTGATTTCCGGAACGTTTGCCCGGGTACGCACCGCGTTCAGATCCGCCAATGCGCCTGTAAGATCCGGAGCAGGCTTCAATGCCCGCGATTCTGCCCGTATCAGGTACAGCTCCGCCGTCCGGATGATGTATCCTGCGGATGTATTCGATGGATAAATGCCACCAATAAACTGGCCCTGTGCATTTTTTACAGAAAGGATCTTGCGGTCGCCGCCCACCAGAGGGTCATTCAGCAGGTTGTGTATCTCCGGCTTCGGCTCCAGTGAACGGTTGCTCGTGTTCCACAAAGCAAAACCAGTATTGATGTCATTTACACTGTAAGACAGCTCCAGCACCGATTCAGCCGTTCCTGCGGCAAGGGCGAATGGCTTGATGAGGCGGTATGCACTGTTCGACAGCACAGTGTTTACATCGGCTTCTGCGGCTTCGTAATTCTTCAGATACAGGTTTAACCGTGCACGCAGTGCATAAACGGTAGGCCTGGTGATCCGGTTCCGCACGACCGTTGCCGGCAGCAGTGGTTCGGCGGCATTCAGATCCTGCAGTACCTGCGCATAAACTGCAGCCTGCGTACTTTGTGGCACTCCAGATTTATCGGCAACAACCCGCGTTGGCGTAAGGAAGATCTGCACATTCCCGAACACCCGCGCCAGATCGAAATAGGATAAAGCACGGATGACGTAGGCTTCTCCAAGCAGTTGATCCTGTAAGGCTTTGGTCAATGCCGCATCCTGCACCGCAGGGAGCTTTTCAATGACGTGATTGGCCTTGTTTATGGTGCTGTAGAAATTGCCCCAATAGGTGGAAAGGAAAGCAATATCAGAACGCAGGTCATAATTGATAACGTTTAAGTCAGTCTGCGCATTGTTTAGCGACTTCACATCGCCGCCAGACTGAAGAATGGTATTTTGAAATCCACTGCTGTAATTCAGGCTGGCCAAAGAACGGTAGGCACCCCTGACCGCCGATTCAGCAGAGGCTTTATCGTAAATCGTGGTCTCATCACGGATGTTGTCGTAGGTCTCTACTTCCAGGTATTTCTTGCAGGAAAGCAAGGAAAGTCCCGTAAGTAAAACGAAGGCCATTTTGATGTATGTTGTGTTCATGAGCTTTAGTTTAAAATGAAATGTTAGCACCTATTTGTAGTCCGATGGGCTGAGGCGGGGTAGCGGTATCCAGCCCATCCAGATTTTGACCTGCACTGCCCGAACTTTCCGGGTCCGCACCGCTGTAGTTGGTTAGAATCCATAGGTTCGTTCCCATGGCATATAGCCTCACTTTGGCGAGTTTCAACCTGGAACTGACCGCAGATGGCAGCGTATACCCCAAACTCACTGTCTTCAGCCTTAGGAAAGAGCCATCTTCCAGGTAGCGGCTATTCTGCTCGATGTTGTAGTTGTTTCCTACGCTGGTTAACCTGGGCGTATTGGTCTGGTCACCGGGCTTTTGCCACCTGTTTAGCTGGCTTTTCAATATGGCCCGGGAGGCGTCACGGGTACCGCCACCTTCCAGTATATACTTATTGAAATTGAACACCTTATTGCCATACTGATAGGTAAAGAAGACGTTCAGATCGAAGCCTTTATAGGAGAAATTATTGGAGAGCCCACCATAAAAGTCAGGGATGATGTTACCCATCAACTGCCTGTCGGCAGTGGTCACTGTCGTCCCTAACGTTCCATCGGCATGCTGAAACACCGCATCGCCGGTTTGTGGATCTACATAAAGCTGTTTGTACAGCCAGAAGCTACCCAATGCAGCCCCCACTTCTGTACGCCGGTATTCACGTGCTTCAAAGGTGATCGGGCTGACAAGCTTCTCCGCCTTATTCACATTTCTGGCGAAATTGAAGTTGGTTGTCCACTCAAAGCTGCTGGTTTTAACATTCGTGGTAGAGATCCCCAGCTCTATTCCTTTGTTGCTCACCTCGCCGGCATTGGCCAGGGTGCTCGCGTATCCGGTCGACTGAGGTACCCGCAAGTAGAGCAAGGCGTCGGTTGTATACTTGTAATAGGCATCCAGGTTAACGATCAGACGATCCTTAAAGAAGCCCAGGTCAATCCCTGCATTGTAGGTTGTGGTCTTTTCCCACCTCAGGTCCGGGTTTTCCAGCTGTGCAGGTGCAACACCCGGCTGCGGCCCGCTGGTTAGGTTATCCGGGTAAGCAGCAGACCCGGACCAGAGCCCCAGGGCAGCATAATCGTTGATGCCGTTTTGATTCCCCGCCGATCCCGCACTTACGCGCAGCTTGAACTCCGAGATGGCGTCAACATCCTTGAGAAAGTCTTCTTCTTTTACCCTCCAGGAAGCTCCGAGACCGGGGAAATAACCCCAGCGGTTGTTGGCGCCGAATTTAGAGGATCCATCCGCCCGTACCACCGCCTCGAAGAAATACTTGTTGTCCAGGCTATAGTTTAGCCGGCCAAAGAACGAAGCGAGTTTAGACTTCGACCGCCGCTGGTCGGCGGTACGTACAGAAGCGGCAGAAATCTGCTGGAACGTGTTGTTGGGAAAGCCCTGTCCGGTGGCCTGTGCCACCTGTACATCCGTTACCTGAATGCTGTTCCCCACCAGCGCGGTGACCGTCTGCCGTTCATTAATGGCCTTGGTGTAGGTAAGAATCTGCTCGTTTTGGAAGATCGTGCTGGTGGTGTTTACATCTTTCCGGTAGCCCAGCGGATTAGGCGCACCGCCGATGATGGTCTTGTCGCTGAAAAATTCACGTTCATCGTATTGATTGTAGTCGATCCCTACAGACGACTTAAACTTCAGACCTTTTGCAGGGGCAACTTCTACATATTGATTCCCGATGTAGCGCAAGCTTGTCGTCGAAATATCGGTTACGTCCGTGTTTGTCAGGTTATCAATGTTTTCATAAATGGAGCCTCTTGCCAGGGTGCCATCCAGATTGAATATGGGCAGGTAAGTTGGATGGTGCAGTGCGGCAAGTAAGTGCCCGGCCTGCTGCCCGGCACCACCCCGTACCTGTTGCCGAAAGGTGCGGTACACGCCGTTGCTGGAGCTCAGCGTTATCTTGTCACTCAGCTTACTATCGAGGTTCAGCTTAAAGCTTCCACGCTGGAAATCCGCGGGCTTCAGGATCCCCTCCTGCCCGGTATACCCTGCGCCGATGTTGTAGCGGATCTTCTCGCTTCCCCCTTGTATACTAAGGTCGTAATTCTGCAAATATGCGGTACGGAACACCCGGCTCAGGCGATCGTACGTTTGCTGATCCTCGTGGTTTCCGCGTCCTGGAACACCGTTAATCACTTCGGTCACCGGCCTGAATGGACGATTCTGGAAGTTCTGATTTAAACTCGGGCGGTCAATGCCGGAGTTGATCCATTGCTCATTCACCAGCATGGCATGTTCGGGCCCGGTGGTAAGCTCCCAAAGCCGGCTGCCGTCGGCCTTTTGCCAGCCCTGCGAAACCTCCAGGTTGTACCTGGTTTTTCCGGCGCCGAAGTTCCCTCTTTTTGTCGTGACCAGGATTACGCCGTTTGCACCTCTCGAGCCGTAAATGGCGATTGCACTCGCATCCTTTAAAACCTCAATGCTTTCAATATCTGCCGGGTTAATGTCCGCCAGCGGCGACGTTCGCTTTCCGCCCAGATCAAGTGTAGACAAAGAGTTGTTGTTTACGAAAACCCCGTCAATAACATACAACGGTTCGTTGCTCGCATTGATGGAGGCCGTTCCGCGCACCTGCACTTTAACGCCCTCACCAGGCTGACCGGAGTAGGTGTTTACCTGAACACCTGCTGCCCGTCCCTGCAGCTGCGCATCAAAACTGGCTACGGGTACCTGTTTGGTCTCTGCAGCATTAACTTTGGATATGGCACCGACAACACTTTTGCGCGACTGTGTGCCATATCCGACAATGACAACATCATTTAGCTGGCTTGATGCTTCTTTCAGCGCAATGGTTATGGGACTGCCGTCTGCGACAACCGTCTTCTTATCGTAACCAACATAACTGACCTCCAGCGTATAGGGGAATTTCTGGCCCGTCACAAACTCGAAGTGCCCGTCATTGTCGGTCTGTACCGAGTGGGTAACCCCCTGGATGCGCACACTCACGCTGGGCATACCGACCTTAGAGTCTGCATCGATAACCCTGCCCTTTAAGGTCGAGTTAATCAGCGGCTGTGTCTGGGCGGTGGATAAGAAAGGAAATAAGAGGAATATAGAAGTCAGGGCAAGAACAAGCCGCCGCGGTTTAAATAAGGTATAAACATCAATTAGATGTTTAGCCTTTTTAAAATTTTGCATACTTTTAAAAAGTTTTGGTTGGTAACTACTGATTGAAACTGCAGGCTTCTCCGTAAGTGATTGGCGTTGCGTACGGAGTGCCATGGTAAAGGCAGGATATTATCCTGTCTTTATCTTTATATCATGTGCTATAAAGAATTAAACTTCATCGGCAACAACAACAAAAGGGGAATCTTATCCTTTTTAAAAGATATTCTGCGTCTGTCGTAAGAAAGTGTAAATCTTTTTTCATGCTATCCGATTGATTAAGAATGTATTTTGAGTCAAATCTATAAGCATTTTTCATAAAAACAAATTAAATCTATCAAATTAGTAGACTTTCTTTAATTATGAGAACCCACTGTCGCACAATTTGTTGACAAAATCACGCCCCAGAGCACAACCCCCATCTTCAAACGGGACTGATCCGGCACGGGAAGCAGTCCGTAAATCCCATAGAATATTCATATTTTCCCAAAGAAC